>JAUVJI010000073.1 GCA_030596605.1 Bacteroidales bacterium | reverse complement strand
GGTGTCGTTCCAGAATTCATTATAACCGTGGGGTCCCATATCATCCCCGTCATTCCAAAGGTCTGACGGTGGAATGTGTATTAAAACCGGACCATAATCCCCTCCAATAAGAACGGCATATTTTTCCTGTGCATTGGTTGCAAATACTGCAATTATAAATGCAAATACAAAAAAGATCTTTTTCATAATAATTAGTTTTAGTTAAACATTTATTTGATTATTTCAAAAGATTTTGTGATTACATATTTGTTAGCATATAAACGACATAGATATACACCATCATAAACATTAGGTTTTTCTATATTCCATTCTAAATGCTGCTTTCCTTTGTTCAATCTGCCGGTATTTATTTTTTTTATTATTCGCCCCTGCATATCGAAGATCATAACTTGCACTATAGAACTACTAAGTAGGGTAAATTCAAATGCTACTCTTTCAGATGCCGGATTCGGAAAAATATTAAGATTTGTAATAAGACCTAAATTATCTGGTATTGACGTTATAACGTCATATTTAGTAAACAGAACATCTGAATTAAGGTCCCCAGGAACTTCACTTTTAAAATATGTAAGGTATAAATAACCATTATGATACAAAAGCTTGGCATCATTCACCATATTTCCTGATGAGTCAATGATGTATCCTACCCATTCATCATTGATCTTCCGGTAATGAACAAGCTGCTGTCCTGTAATTATTTTTTCCCTATCAATGATATGTGGTCTGCTAAATTGGTCAATCGTTATTTGTTGGTCTTTGGGGTCTTCAACAATAAGTTCTGCATCACTCCATTGCTCCCCGTTATAATGAATGAAATATGTAGCATCATAAGTTTGAGTATTTGAGGTTTTTTCTCTGATTGCTATATATGGATTACAACTGTTATTTAAGCAGATATCATTTCCCACCAGAGCATAGTTTTGAGTTAATTTCAAAGGTTCAGACCACTCATTGCTCGAAATATTATATAGAAAATAAGCATGTGCATATTCACCTGGAGGCGTATATGCAGTTGTAGCTCCTATCCAGTGAATCATATTATTTGTATCGATTGCTGGACAAGTTAAATAGTAAAGATCCGGAAGACTATTGAAATAGGGTTCCATGATGTCACTCCATAATCCATTATCATATATACGGTAAAAGTTACCTCCACAAAACCAGAAAACAAATACCCTGTCAAGCTCATCAACTATTACTTTATTGTAATCTGAACCTAACATCCCTTCGCTAACTAAAATGGGTTCACTCCATTCTAAACCATTAGATTTTTGTAAATAAACAAGCATATTCGGTGGGGAATAAGTATTGTAATCATAAGTTACATACAGGTTGTTTTCACTGTCAAAAGTTATATGCGGCTGCGACATCCAGAGGTCATCATTTTGTGATATGTCATAATCTTCGCTCCAGGTTTCACCATAGTCAGTAGATTTGGAATACATGATTTTCCAGAAATTGCCTGTAATCCTATGAGACCATACAATATGTATTACTCCATTATTGTCAACACACATATTAGTATGTATGTTATATCCATCATCATTCGAAACAACAACGGGCTCTGTCCAAAGCTGGGAGTGGAGGAAAAGAGGAAATAAAAAAAATAGAAAATGTAAAATTGTGATACGTGAAGGTAAGAATATGGATTTTGTCAGTTTCACTAAAATAAAATTGAAGATGTTGTTTAAATGTGTGAAGTTACGAAATATTTTTTACAACACCAAAGTAAAAATTAATGAAATATTTCGAAATGTGATTTGTTACCCTTCTAAAGAGTTATAAACAACAAGAAGTTTTTAAGCAATATGGATCAATTCAAAATTATCTCGAACGAATTACCCTCAACTATAACCTGCATTTTATTTCCTTCAATGGTGAAATTTGAATTAAACTTTGACTGAAGATCATCTTTAATAATACGATCAGGGGTTTTTACCAACACGGGTAAAGGCTTTGAAGACTTGTTAAATAGTACAATAGCTATTTTATCAAAATACGTTCTTGAGAACGCATAGGTGTATTTATCTAAAAATAGCAATTCATAGTCACCATAAATAAGCTGGATATTATCCCTGCGGAGGTGAATTAGCTTTTTAATAATTTCAAATGTACTCTGCTCTTTTTTACTTAGATTTTCAAAACGCATCATTCTTCGGTTATCAGGGTCATTTGCTCCGGGCATCCCAAATTCATCACCATAATATATTGTTGGAATACCGGGTATTGTCAAATTGAATGCATTCAAAGATTGAAGTTTTTTATATGCTTTGGGATCACCTACTCCAATCTCACGAGTCCATCCGGCCAGTTTTGCATCCTCATCAAATTTCAGATCACCACCTGCCAAAGAGATGAATCTTGGTTTATCCTGGTTGCCTGAAATATAGCCCATCAGGTTGTGATATCCGTAATAATCAAGGCTTTCCTGTAGTGATCCGGCAAGTTTTTTAAATGGTTCGTTATCCCGTGCAAATACACCCACAGCCTGGTCGTATACACCGAAGTCAAACTGGCCATTCATCATTCCGGAACTTACATAGCTGTTGATCAATTCCCTGTTTCCATAAGTTTCACCCACCTGGTACAGCCGTTTGTTTTGTGGAACACTAACATTTTCTTTTAATTTTCTTGTCAGGGCTCTCCAGAAAACTTCCGGTATATGTTTGGTTGCATCATGCCTGAAACCATCCATTTGAAAATTTTGAATCCAATAAAGTGCTGAATCTGTCATGGGTTCTACAACTTCTTCTTTCGAAAGATCAAGGGTTGGCAGAAAGGTATCAAACCATGTTGTTAACCTGTATTCATCCCACTTTTCAGTGTTTAAGGAACCATCGGGAAGATACAGATCTGTTGCCCAGTCAGGGTGTTCCAGGAAAACAGGATGCAATTCATGAACATGATTGGCCACATAATCAAGGATCACATTCATATTTTGTTTATGAGCAGATTCTATCAGTTCTTTTAGTTCATTGTCAGTTCCGTAGCGAAAATCAACATTAGATGAAGATATTGGCCAATACCCATGATACCCTGAGAATTTTGTTTTCGGTTCAGGCCAAAGTCCATAAGCTCCCAAAGGATTTTGAGTTATAGGTGAGAGCCATATAGTATTTATGCCCAAATCCTTAAAATAACCATCGTTAATTTTTTGTGTAACACCAACCAGGTCTCCACCAAAATAATTTGCTTTGGGTAAAACTTCAGGATCCTCAACCGGAAAATCATTTTCGTTATTTCCATTGTTAAACCTGTCTATCATCAGAAAATAAAATACAGATGCTTCCCAATCTTCCCTTGATAGTTGCTTTGCGTTTGAAATTACTGAACCCTTGTGAAGCGGAATTAAAATGTCATTTGAAACACCATATCTATTTTCGGACCAGATCCTTATCCATGAGCGTTTATGTTTTTTAGCTTCCCACGGAATTGAGAATGTAATTAGATTGTCATATTTGATTATTTCATCATCGGGTATCAGATAGTTTTGCCAAAAAACAAAAATCCTTTCGGCTTTATTTATTATTTTGATGGCGATCAGGTTTTCTTCAAATTTATGGGTATTCAATACGGGTAGGATATTGTCAACACTTTCCCCGACAATTAGAAAGGAATTAAATCCTCCCATATTGTTGTCAACCGAATCGGAATTATTTGGATCAAGCTGCCACTTGCCATCCAAAACAAGCTGGTACTGGTATTTACCAGGATCAAGACTTAGTTCTATTTGCCAGATGTCATCGATTAATTCAAAGTGGCTTTCTTTGGGATTCCAACCATTTACTTCTCCTGCAACACTTACTTGCTGATATGTTTTGCCTATAGGATCAAAAGTTAGGATAAAAGATAGCTTTCTCGATTTTTTAAGCAGAATAGAGTAGGGGGATACTCCATCCCAAACCTTTAATACCATTAGATTGGGGAGCTTTCCTGATTTAATAATTAAGGTTAAGAATTTCTTGTCCTGAGATAATTCACTTTGAAAATATTCGGGAATTGTTATTGAATCAATCAGGCTCACATCCATGAAGTAATCTTCCAGGTGTATTTTAGTTTCTTCCGGATTTAAAATAACAGGTGTGGCAAGACCAAGAATATTGGACTCTTCAGGAAAATTTATTTTTTCTTGCATGCACGAAATTAAAAATGTCAAAAGAAAGATCAGGGGTAAATATTTAGTTTTCATATCTATTTGATAATTAATTTAACACTGTACCCAATATCTGAAGCTATCATGTAAATCCCACTTTTTAGATGACTGATTTCTAAGGAATTCGTTTTGTTTTTCTGAAGCACCAATTGTCCAAAAGAATTAAACAACTGAATGTTTAGTTCCGTATCGAAATATATACGACTTCCGCTCACCGGGTTTGGATAAACTTTGATCAATTCAGGATTATGTTGCTCATAGATTACAGCACCAGTAACATTGCTGTAACCAGGAGTTGGTTCATTGTATAAAAACCAGTTTGTGCCACCATCAGGATTTAGTCCATAAGAGATATCAGTAGTTTGCGGTCCGAAAATAATTGAATCAAGAAGATAGAATCCTGTGATTTCCGCATCAAATATCCCGATTTCTTCTCCATCCTGGTTTAGCTTGAAATTTGTATGGTTAGTCCCTTGTTCTTCGTCATTATCCGCCCAGATCAAAATAAAGCCGCCAGGTTCCAAAATAACATCCGGCATTTGCCATTTATCATAATTCTGTAAATTATCTGATAGGTATTTGTCACCCAACCATACAGGGTTTTCATCTCTATTATAGATTTCAATCCAATCATCGTATTCTCCATGTTCGTCAGCTATAGTGGAATCGTTGCTTGCCATAAATTCATTGATAAATAGCAATGGATTTTCTGACTCAATTAATTCAAAAAAAATTGGTTCACATGGCATTAATGAAGTATAACCAAAATTATCTTCAGCAGAGATTTGATATGAAATGGTTGTATTTACCTGTATATCTAACAATACACCTCCATAAATGAGATCCCCTGCTTCACCATCGTTATGGTCACCATCATCATACATCAATTTATATTGTATAGGTCCACCATTCATTGTATACGCTAATTGTATCTGTGGGGATGGATTTTCGTCTTCTACAAATGCCCGAATCCAAAAATCTTCACTAATTAATGGTCTGTTGTGTTTTATATATTTTATGACAGGATTGATGTCGTTCAGTTGTAACTGAAAGGAGGCATTGGCTCTGCGCGTACTGATATAGGGTTTCAATCCATAAACAACATGACCCCAAAGTGCATCATCAAATGAAGTAAAAAAATCACCGATTGTATAACCATAATCAAGCGGGTAATATGGATCGTTAGCAACATAGGAAACCATCATGTTCTTTATTTGATCAATATATTGGAAGTATGTATCCGGAACTACCAATTCAGTTATGAGTTTATTCACATAAAAAGAATATTGATCCTTAAGTTCCTCATTTTCCATGATACGCTCGTAGAGTGGTCGGTATTGGTCACCATGTTGTTGCCAGTCGTAAATATCACGTGTTCCCCAATCCCTGCCGATCCAATCAATACCATATGTATTGTCAAGGTCATAAGGGATATATTCAAATTTATCTGTTTCGGTATTGTGATAAAGATAAAAGTTGTTTTTGTTGTAAATATAGCCATCCCAATTACCTGTGAAAACATCAACTGCGATAACCTTCAGATAGTCATAAATATTGAATACTTTTTCAAGCTCACAGAGAAATTGATTGTCAGGAGTGTTGTTCAATATATCAATAAAATGAGCCAGGTCAGAGTAGTCATCTTCTTCCTTGTTGGTTTTTAGATCGTAGGCACGCCGGTCTCCAACTGTAAACTTATACAAATCGGGGTTTGTGCCAAAATAAACAAGGTCTACAGGCCATAAGCATTTAAACAGATTTCCATCATTATTTCCAAACCTTAATTTTACAAATTCCTCATCAATATGTTCAACATTGATATATAAGCCGTAATAGTTGTCATTGATGTAAACTTCAACATGATTTGACCGGGCTCCCGGAATTTCAAAATCGTTTAATAAATCCCAGCATAATTTAGCTCTTATAATTGAAGGGTCATTGTGTTCTCCATTCAGATTCAATTTTTCGAGACCATACCATTTTCTTCCAGGTTCAAAGGTGTTAAATGATATTTTGAATGACTTTTTTGCTGAATAGCGTGATGTGTTTCCCCTAAGCCTGAATCCCACATTGTCAATGGTATCAATAATATTTCCATTATCAAAAATAAAAACTGCATGGAATTCCTGGAAGCTTTCTACATTATCGTAAATCCAATCAAGGGTATCCGGATCAATAAAAATATCTACCCTGGGAACTATTTCATCAAAAAAAACCTCGCCCGGGTCGGGGAAATTTGGTTGACTAAAACTAAAAAAAGGAAGTAGGATTATAAATGATATTGGAATCCAGGTTTTCATAAAACAAATTTTGTCAAAATTAGGAAATATAACGAAATTGGTATGAAAGAATATCAATATAATGATAAGGTCATGGCAATAGGGCCTAAATTAATATCTATATTGGAACGCTGATAACACAGATATTTATGATTTTCGCAGATATTTTTTATATTTATCAGCGATTATCTGCTTAATCAGTGTCATCTGTGTTCCATTTTATATTTTAGTATTGGAAATTTGTCGTGCACTCAACTTTTAGTGATGCAGCGGTTTTAATTTTTTATTGTTGTGTGCAATCCGGGCTTTGTTTTTTATGGGACCTTTTTTGAAAGTATGTAAATAATAAATAACCCCAAAACCCAGGTAAGAATAATAATCAAAATTATTATTATCAACGTCAATATCCAGTTTGTCGTTTTGACACTGACGAATAGATAGATCAACAGTTATCCCAAAGTTATCGCTTATATTGTAATAAACCCCGCCACCGAAAAAGTATACAAACTCCGGAACCCTGGCAGAATGTGTATAAGTAGTAACATTTCCTTCATTGTACCTTTGTTGCTCGGAATCGAACAGAAATTGTCCAACTCCCACAAATCCATTTAATCCATATTTTGTAGAGTTTTTAGGAAAAAAGAGGCCTAATACATTTACTCTTAGGTGCAGATTGTATTCTAACAGATTGGATTTAAATGTTGCATTGGAGGCTGACCCTTTAAGTTTGCCTAACAATAACTGCCCGGAGAGTGAAAAAACTCTATCAATATGCCTGTTGATTTGTATGCCCACAGCCGGTGCGCTTTCATTGCCAAGTTTTTCAAAATAGTTGTTATCAAATGAGCTTAGATCGCCGTAAAATGAATTTAATCCTGCGTTTACATTTATTGACCACACTCTCCAGAATTCATTTTGGTATCTGATATTGGATTTCAAATTTTGAGAGTAAACGGAATTAAATAGGAAAATCCCTGAGATAGTGAGTGCCTGAACGAGTAATATTAGTTTCCGATTCATGACGTATAGTTTTGGTTTATTATAAGAAGGGATAAATATACGAATTAAAAAGCCGGAAGTCAAGAAATATTCCAAATTTTGGAAACAATTCCCAATTTTGTCATTAATGAAAGGGCTGTTCTTTAGAAATAGTGCATGTTTTATAGAAAGCCTCATTTGTAAGTTTTTTGGCTTAATATAGTAGTTCAAGTATCCTGCCATGATTGGAATCATGTTATTTTAAAGATTTGGGAACTCTTTTTTAGGAATGAGACTACTAACTTGAATTATTCAGGCTGAAAATCTAAAGAGATGGATATGAAATGATTACTTCCTGTTTTTGTAACGCCTGAAATTATTTCTTTTATTACCCCTATATTGTCTTTTTTGGGGATTATAAACCGGAGCAGACCCTAATTGCTTTGGCAGCATTGCTTTCGTAACTGTTTTGCCTAATAATTTTTCAATACCCCCGAATTTACCTTGCTCCTTTTCGTTAATAAGTGTAATGGCGATACCCTCAGCTTCAGCACGAGCCGTTCGGCCTATTCTGTGGATATAATCTTCACCATCATGCGGAACATCAAAATTAATGATCAAATCAATATCTTCAATGTCTATACCGCGTGAAAGAATATCAGTAGCAACAAGGATATTTGTTTTCCTGTTTCTGAAATCCAGGAGTACTTTTTCTCTTGATTTCTGATCGAGGTCGGAGTGGATCTCATCAACAGATAATTTTAACTTTTTTAATTCTTTAGCCAGTTGCTTTGTACTGCTTTTTGTTGAGCAAAATATAATTACACTTCGGAGGTGTTTTGAATTCAGCAGATGATTAACCAGTGGGATTTTTTGTTTTTCGTAAAGAACATAAGCTACCTGTAATACTTTTTCAACAGGCTTTGAAAGTGCTATATTAATTTCTTTGGGATTATTTAAAACTTTTCGGGCCAAGTCTTTGATCTTATAAGGCATTGTTGCTGCAAACAGCAGATTTTGCCTGATTTTGGGCAGATACCCTATAATCTTCATAATGTCTTCGTGAAATCCCATATCAAGCATCCGGTCGGCTTCATCGAGGATCAGGAATTCCAACTCCTTTACTTTTACGTAACCCATATTTAAATGAGCAATCAATCTGCCGGGCGTACCAATGATTATGTCTGCACCTTCAGTGAGTGCCTTTTTCTCCATGCTGAAAGAAGTCCCATCACCACCTCCATAAACAGCTATGGAACTTATGGATGTAAAATAAGAGAAACCTTCCAGTTGCTGATCAATCTGCATTGCCAGTTCACGGGTAGGAACTATGACCAGGGCTTTGATATGATCATCCTTTTTTGAAGATATTATTTTATGAATTACAGGAAGTAAAAATGCTGCTGTTTTGCCCGTACCTGTCTGGGCTGAGGCAATTATATCCTCTCCTTGGAGAATTATGGGAATAGCTTTTTCCTGTATTGGAGTTGGCTTTTCAAATCCTATGGACTCAATACCTTTAACTAGCTCAGAATTGAAATTAAAATCTTTGAAG
This sequence comes from Bacteroidales bacterium, assembly GCA_030596605.1. Taxonomy (GTDB): domain Bacteria; phylum Bacteroidota; class Bacteroidia; order Bacteroidales; family JAADJA01; genus JAADJA01. The sequence goes on along the minus strand of JAUVJI010000073.1, from coordinate 10,939 downwards.
TTCAATATAAATCTTTTGAAATTAATGTAAAGTTAAATTATTGGTTTTAATCCTCAGAAAAACCAAAAGCATTCATCATTTTCCTAAAAAGTTCGGTGTTTTCATATATCCCGCGAAAATTATCCGAGCCGGGACCAAATGCAAAAACAGGAACCATAACACCTGAATGGTCCGATGTTGTATATTTTGCATTTATTTTGCCTTTTTCAATATCTCCTCCATTTAAACCCATTCCTCCGGTTTCATGGTCAGCAGTAATGATAACCAGGGTATTCCCGTCTTTTTCTGCAAAATCAAGTACTTTACCTACAACCCTGTCAAAGTCCAGCAATTCATCAACTATATATTCTGTATCATTGTCATGTCCTCCCCAGTCAATTTGCGATGCTTCTATCATCAGGAAAAATCCATTGTTATTATGATTTAAAGTTTCAATTGCTTTTAAGGAACATATCTGTAACATTTCATCTCTCCCTTTGGTATATTTGGGCGGATGGCCTTTATAAATTAATCCTGCAATTTTATCTGAATTGGATATTGGAATACTATCCCTGTTCATAATTACATCGTAACCGTTTTCCTTTAACTGCTCTGTCAGATCCAGATTATCCTTTCGCTGGTTGAAATGTTTAAGTCCACCGCCAATAAAAACTTCAATATCCGTTTTAAGAAAATCAGCAGCAATGTCTTCGTAATCGTGGCGATTAGCTTGATGTGAAATAAAAGAGGCCGGTGTGGCATGTGTGACATAACTTGTAGCAACGAGACCTGTTGCTTTCCCGTGGTCTTCTGCATATTCCAGGATCGATTTTACAGGAACGGTGTCTTTGTCAACTCCGATAGCTTTGTTATAAGTTTTATGCCCTGTTGCTATGGCAGTGCCACTCGCTCCTGAATCAGTTATGTAATCGCTGGCAGAGTATGTTTTGGCAAAGCCTATATTTTTTATTTTTTCAATATTCAGAGGACTTTTATTAACGGTCATACCTGCATATATTTGTGAAACTCCCATACCATCGCCAATCATCAGAATAATGTTTTTAACTTTTTGAGATGATTCTATAAAAACAGAAGTATCATTAAATGTTGTAGAATCTTGTTGTCCAAAACAAGCAAATAAGAAAAATAGCCCGATTATAATAATTCCAATTCTTTTCATTTATTTATTTTTTTAATTCCAGAACTACAGTTGATTTCGGAGGTAATGTTAAAGCGTCCAAATAATTAATATTTTCTCCGGTTATGATATTTATTGCATATTTATAATCTTTCATGCATTCTGCAAAACGGTCGGTTTTGATGGCTTTCATCTCATTTGGACTATTATTAAAAGCAACTAAAATACAATCATCTTTATTATACCTGAAATAAACGTAGGTATCGTTTTCAGGAACGAAATGTTTGAACAAACCCGTGTGGATTACCTCACTCTTTTGACGCCACTGTAATAAATTTTGCAAATATTTGAATGCATCATTCTGTTTTGCTGTTCTGCCTTCTGTAGTGAATGCGTTTGAATTATCATCTGCCCATCCTCCTGGAAAATCTTTCCTTATAAAGCCATGGCCTTTGCTTTCTTCGCCGGTCATTAAAATCTCTGTACCGTAGTAAACCATAGGTATTCCCCTTGTTGTAAGTAAAAAAGTAATACCCATCTTCCATTTGTTAAAATCTTCATGCAGCGAAGTATAAAAACGATTCAGATCATGATTGTCACAGAATACCAGGTTGTTTTCGGGGTGCGAATATAAAAAATCCTGGGTTAAAACATAATATAACCTTGCAAGCCCCTCAATCCAGCTGTCTTTTTCATTAAAGGCATTATTAATGGCAAAGTACATTGGAAAGTCAGTTGTACAGGGTATATTTGAATTATAACCATCTATATTATCTGCATCTTTTTGGAAATAGGCAGTAATGGATTCTTTCTGTAGCCAGGCTTCTCCAACAATATTAAAATTAGGATATTCCGTAAAAACAGCCCTGCTCCATTCGGAAATAAACTCTTTATAAGAATATGGTTGCGTATCTACCCGAATGCCATCAATACCACTGTATTCAATCCACCAGATTGTGTTTTGGATCAGGTAATTAGATAGCAATTCATTTCTTTGATCCAGGTCGGCCATATGTGTATCAAACCAACCTGTCAGCATTCTGGTTCTGTCAAAATCCGATGCATATGGATCAGTAATTGTTGAAGCCCGGAAATTCGAACTGGTAAATTCTGGAAATTGATGAATCCAGTCTTCAGCCGGCAAATCCTTTATCAACCAATTGTGAATACTGCAATGATTGAAAATCATATCCATGATTATTTTCAAATTCCTTTTATGACATTCATCCACCAAATTCACGTAATCCTTATTTGTACCAAACCTTGGATCAATATTGTAAAAGTCAGTAATAGCGTATCCATGGTAAGAGTATTCAGGATTGTTATTTTCAACCAGGGGATTGGCCCATATTGTTGTAAATCCTAATTCTTTAATATAATCTAAATGATTTGTTATACCTTTTATATCACCACCATGCCTGCCATTTGGGTTGCTTCTGTCAGCTTTTTCAAACATTGCCGGTATATTATCATTTGATTCATCCCCATTGGAAAAGCGATCCGGCATTATCAAGTAAATTGCATCTGATCTGTCAAATCCTTTTCGTTCAGCAGATCCCTCTTTTCTTTTCTTTAATTCAAAACTGTAAGGCGGGATAAGTCTGTTGCCAACTTTAAACATAATATCGAAAAATCCGGGCTGTGCTTCATCGAGGATAGTGATGTCAATAAAAAGATAGTTGGGATTTTCAACCTTGTTGACCCTGATAATGTTTACACCGGAATAATTTATTTCAGGAGTTGCAGCAGAAATATCAGATCCATAAACCAATAATTGCAAATCCGGATTTGCCATTCCTGTCCACCAAAAAGGGGGTTCAACTTTTTCAACTTTAATATCCTGTGCAAAAAGCGAAAAAGTAAATCCTAATAAAAATAAAATTGAGAACTTAGTTTTCATTTATTTATCATTTTATTCAGGAACCTGTGAAGAGTAACCATTTGGATTCATGCCTGATACCTGTGTGCCGGTGCCGGAATTAGGAAGCCAAATGTCATTTTTATCATTGTTGTCTACCTCGCTGTCAAGACTGTAATCACTACTGATGTATCCTTGATCACCAGCTTGTAAATCCCAGTGATCATCTTTATCAAAGTCATCAATTGTTCCATCAGCATTGGCGTCGCCACCTACCATTCCCCAAATTCCGGGAGCAACTTCTTTGTATCCTGCGGCATTTCCATAAACCTGGGAATCTGAAGTTGTATAATCGTAACTGTATACACCTGAAAGACCGGTTAGGGGATTATCAGAAAGAATTCCCAAATGATCACGATGCCAGATCACAACAAACAGGTTGTTGCTTATAGAAACAGGAAAATTTAAAAGGTTACTTCCATCAATTCCGATAACAGTTCCATCTTTTTCAACAAAAGCTGCTTTACTGGCAATAATAGTACCGCTCGTTGCTGAAGCAGCATCAACTGCGTCTCTTAATTCAACCAATATCCAGTCAACGACATTTATTCCCGGAATGGAAAGTACTTCTTCGTCGCCCGGATAATTCCACGGGCTTCCGGAATATGGCTGTACAAGTGGTATTAGGTTTTTAGCATTCAGCGTTGTTTCCATCTGTGAACCATTAAAGGGTCCCTCAAGATAAACCTTTAATGAAAGTTGAATACCGGCCTCGATCACTTCAATGTTCCATGTAACGGTATCAGGATCATTTAAAGGGACATTATCGGTAACAAAAATTTCAAGAATATGATTTCCCACATCATTTCCATCAGGTTCATATAAGAAATTGGTTATAGTACTCACAGAACCGCCATCAAGTTTCCAGTTATAGAAAATATTATCAAATTCATCATCATCAGCTACCACAGTAAATAATTGGGATGTATTGGTTTCCATCGTTAAATCAAGCTCTGTTGGATTATAGGAGGTAATTTCCGGGGGTGTATTTGGAACAATATAAACAGTATTGGGTTCCATTCCTGATAAAGGCATGGGACCTGAGATATATGGTTCGAAAAATGCATAGAAATATTGAATAGATGGATGATCGCCTGTAGGGTTCAAGTTCGGAAAAACTTCAGGAATGATTTGAGTATCTTCTTCAGAAATATGGACTGAGATTGCTATGCCTGTTGGATCACCCAACGCCGACCAGGGTATTGATATTTCTGTCAGGCCATTGTCTGCCCATCCTTCATATGAATTTCCAATGGTGCCATTTCCCGGGTAATTCCAGCCTTTGGCGCTCCAGTCATTTACCTGCATAGAACCGCCCCCACCTTCAATAGCCACCTGGTATTCCGGTAAATATGGATCAGCAAAATCAACCCTTCCCCATGAGCCTGTTGTAGCACCACTTCCGGGTGTTTGATCAGTATCAATGTTGACAAATAAATCCCCACCAATGTTCAAGTCTAAATCGTAAAACCCAACATATAGATTGTCATTATCCCATGAAATGTACAAGGAGTGCGTTTGGGCTTCGATCAGTTCACTTTCATCAATAAATTCATTGAATCCATCTATTACAATGGTGTGTGGGGTAATTCCTGTCGGAATGGTCAGGTCGGCTGTGTTCTGAGCTGAGATTACATTGCCGTTTAAATCTTCTACAATACTCACCACGATCTGACCAGCATCACCTGTATTAAAAGTTTCAGCAATGGTTAGTTTAACTTTTCTCCAGTCGCCCTGACGGACAGCACTCACCAATGTATAAGTTCCTGTAAAGTTTTGTAAACTGTAGTTCAAAATATTTTCAGCTGTGGTTAATTCAACTGCTTCACTAAATGTTAACAAAACTTCATTATCAGAAGTTAAGACAGCCGGACTGTTTAATTCCGGTGGAAATACATCCATATTTTCTCCAGCCAAAATATCTAATTCAGCAACTGATGTACCAGTTGGTGTAGATGTATAACCTGCATAAAGCCGCATTTTGAATTGATTGTATCCATAGATTTCATCTCCTTTAACCAATGTCCCTTCAAATTCAAGGTTATGGTTCGCTCCACCATTTCCGAGCACAAGCGCTGCTGATGCTCCTGATGCCGAATTCCGGTAACCGCAATAGGAGCCATAATCGCCCCAGATCCTTTCCAAATGTCCTTTTCCGCTCCTGATAATATCCAGCAAGTCGGGAGACCAGCCTGATTTAACATAACCCGTCTGTTCAAAGAAATTATAGATGACATCAAGATAATTCATTCCTGTAGAAAGTGAGTAAATCTTTTGAACTCCCCATTGGTCTAAGGTAGCCTGAACAGTACTCCCGGAAGATTGATCAATGGTTATGTTATAGATACTACTTTGCTGGTTGGGCCAAACATCTGATAAGGCTGCAAAGTGATTATGGGAATTTTCATTATAATCCCCATCTGTCTCTGCCCAATATGCCATGTCCGAACTTACAACAGAATAAGCATCTCCAAAACCATTTTTATAAAATACCCAGTTTGCTTTTCCACCGATTCCTTCAAATACCATAAATACTTTGTCGTTGTGCATGACAAGTTCATCACTGCCATCATGATCTATATCGCTGAGAAAGCATGCTGTTGTTTCTATGTATTGTCCGTCTGCCCAACGGGATGCCTCAGTATAAACATTTGCATTTTTAATGTGGGAAGAGTAGCGGTGTTCCCAATCAGCAACCTGTCCATCAGTATGCCAACCTGTTTCGTGGAGGTTGATCATCATTGTGTACCAGCCCAATTGTGCCAGACTGTTATCGTTTACCGATGTTAAGAAATTATAAGCATCAGACCAAACCGTTCCATAATCCCACTGTGGATTGTGAGCATCGGAGTGTGAGGGGGTTGAAGCCCAGTTAATGTACCAGCTATTGTTGCTTCCACCATAACCGTCTGTTCCACCTAATAATCCGTAGGTTCCTTTGGTAAGATTGGCGCCTGTTCCATTGAAATCAGGATTGGTTATGGCATCTTCAAGTTTCCAAACATTTATCCCCGGATAATTATCATGGCAATACCACAAAACATCTTCATAGTTGTCAAGGAACATTGTACCATCATGTTCATTCATTTCAGCGGCCACTTCCCAATCAGTGCCATAAACACAGATATTATACTGTCCCATGGATGCGATCTGATTTTTGGCGGCATTTGCATCATAATGCATATTCCCGACAAATGTATTGTTGATTGGGATTACCCTTAGGCTAACACCAGAACCATTATTCATCCAATGGATTTTTCTGTTGTCATATCCATTTAAATGTGGGCCATCATCCAAAACAATACCCCATACTCCATGTTGCTCCCAATTGTCGCCAAGCCAATCTATCACTCCTGCATCAGGATAATATCCCTGGGCAAGCCAGACCCGTTCAGGTACCCATGCGATACGTGGTGTATAGGTGTATTGAAAATCTACCATTTGTGATTCCACATAAACCGACCAGTTATTCATGTCATCATGTAGAAAAGGCATGATATGTTGGCCAAGTGCAGATGTCATCATGGAGGCTAAACCATTAGAAGCCATGGTTTCGAGCCAATCATTAAATTCGGGATTATGCCATTCGGCTGCCGGCATCAGTGTTCCTGACATGTGAAAGTTACCAGGAATATTTGTGGCTTCATGAACCTGCAGCACTTCATCGTAACCGCTTCCATCCAAACCGCTAATTCCCCATTCATTTCCATAAAATACATCGGTATAGGTCAGCCCCTGGTTTCCATGATGAATGAATGCACAGTTCCCTGCATCCTTTGATCCTGATCCATCAACAGTAAAATCATCAACAACTTCACCATTGATCAAAATTCTCACTTCAATGAATATATGTTCTCTTGCAGGCATGGATGAATTCCAGACAAAAGCCATTTCCAGCAAGTTATTTTGTGGCGTTCTTTTATAGTTTCCAAATTCTGCATCAAACTGCAATTGATGAATAGGGATATTATTACTGAATAATTGATTTTTTGTGCTTTTATCAGAGATGACAATTTTTGCATTGATATCCAATCCCGAAAAATTATCAGCGGACATTAGATTTGATTTACGTTCAACCATATCAACGAATGAAATTCTAAATAATAACTGGCCGTCTTCAACTCTTGCAAAAACGGATGATATATCTCCGGTTTTACTTTTACAATCGCCTATTTCATCAAAGCCAAGAAAGTCACTTTTTGTCCAGTATTTTACATCTCCTGTGAAATCAGATGCATTTAAACTTTGAAAAAAGACTGATAAAAATAAAATGCTAAAAAGTAGAAAATTTTTCATAATTTAATTTTAAAGTTCGTAAAATTAATACATTCTGCTATTTGTTTGTTGTTTCACTGCATTATATTATTATTAAGTTGATTGAAGGGTTTTTTGTATTTTTAATAAAATGACTACTTTCGTACCTTCTTTTCAGAGATGTATTTCGAAATCAAAAAATAAAATATGATGAAAAATTTTACAAAGCTAACAGCGATTGCTTGTATGCTGATCGCAATTTTATCAATGAATGCTTATTCACAGAGCGTTAACGTTACATTTCAGGTAGATATGCAAGAGCAAACCGTATCACTTGACGGTGTTCACATTGCAGGTAGTTTTCAGGGCTGGGATCCGGGAGCCACGCCCATGTCAAATTTCATAGGAGACATTTATACCTATACATATTCAGGCATGTCCGGTGAATATATCGAATTCAAATATGTAAATGGGATTGCATGGGGTCAGGACGAAAATGTTCCGGCACAATGCGCTCAGAACAATAACCGTTATCTGACCTTGCCATCAGAGGATACCATTTTGGTTGTACGTTGTTTCGGAAAATGTGTACCTTGTGTTGTACCTCAGTGGGATATCACCTTCCAGGTGGATATGTCCAATGAGACTGTTTCTCCCAATGGCGTTCATGTTGCAGGTACCTTTAATGGCTGGGATCCGGATTCCGTTCCACTTGTCCACCAGGGAAATGATGTTTATGCCGTTACCCTTCAACTTGGTGAAGGGGAATACCATGAGTTCAAATACATTAACGGTAATGCATGGGGAGGTGATGAGAGTGTTCCACCTGAATGTGCTACCAACAATAACAGGACTTTTACAGTGCCTGATCATGATTCAACTTTGGTGGCAGTGTGTTTCGGAAGCTGTGACCCGTGTACAACAGTAACTGATATCAATGTGACATTCAGGGTTGATATGTCGGATACCACAGTCGTTGCCGAAGGAGTCCATATAGCAGGCAGTATGCAGGGCTGGGATCCTGCCGGTACATTGTTGACCGATCTGGGAAATGGAATTTGGGAGCACACTTTTACACTTCAGTCAGGAACTTACCATGAATATAAATTTGTAAACGGAATTGCATGGGGACAGGATGAAATCGTGCCCTGGTATTGTAATCAAAATAATAACCGGTATTTAACGGTTCCACAAAATGACACCATCCTTCCGGCAGTTTGTTATGGAAGTTGTCTGGTATGTAATCCTACACCTGTGGATGTTACCTTTCAGGTGGACATGTCGTTGCAGTTTGTATCACCTGATGGTGTTCATATAGCTGGCTCTTTCCAGGGCTGGGATCCTGCTGCTACACCCATGACAGATATGGGAGGCAATATATATGAAGTTACTTTAACGGTTGGAGAAGGTGAATTCCATGAATATAAGTTTATAAATGGGAATCATTTTGATTATGCTGAGAATGTTGCACCGGAATGTGCAAACTACAGTGGTAACCGTGAATTTTTTGTTCCTTCAACTGCTACTACCCTTGATCTGGTTTGTTTTGGAGAGTGTGAACCTTGCCAGGTCACGCTGTATACTTTCAATCTAAAGGTTATGCTGGAAGGTCCTTTCAATGGAACTGATATGAATACCGATTTATATGATGCCGGTGTTGTTCCGGTTAATCAGCCCTATAATGTCGAACCATGGAATTATGACGGACAGGAAGCTATTACAGCTCCGCCCGATGCAGATATTGTTGATTGGTTGTACATTCAGATGCGAGAAACTTCTGGAGATGCTTCAACAGCAATACCCGATAGTCTATTAGATCACCAGGCTGCTGTATTTCTGGCTGATGGAACGGTCGCCACACCTGATGGTAATCCGAACTTTTATTATACCGGAGATATAACCGAAAATCTGTACATCGTTATTTATCACAGGAACCACCTTTCGGTTATGTCAGCCACTCCATTGGTTGAAATATTTGGTACATTCGCTTATGACTTTACAACCGGTTTATCACAAGCATATCTCGACGGACATAAATTATTAGGTGGTGGTATATATGGTATGATAGGAGGGGATAGTGATGCAAGTGGAACTATTAATATCACAGATAAAGATATGCATTGGTCATTAGATGCCGGTGATGCCGGATACTACCAGAGTGATTTGAACTTAGATACGCAAGTTAATAATCCTGATAAGAATGATATTTGGGATGTTAGTTATAATGAAAGTACAACTGTTCCTGATGGTTTTGATTGCGGTGATAATTTTATTGATAGTCGTGATGGCCAATCTTATAGCACAGTTCAAATAGGTACGCAATGTTGGATGGCAGAAAATTTGGATTTGGGTGCAAAAATAGATGGAGTGAATGATCAGACTGATAATGCTGTATATGAAAAATATTGTTATGATGATCTGGAAATTAATTGTGATATTTACGGTGGATTGTATCAGTGGGATGAAATGATGCAATATTTAACAACAGAAGGTACACAAGGTATTTGCCCACCCAACTGGCATTTACCTACAGACGAAGAATGGAAACAATTAGAAGGAGAAGTTGATAGTTTTTATAGTTATCCAGATCCTGAATGGGATAATACATATTTTAGAGGTATTGATGCTGGTTTTAACCTAAAGTCAACTATTGGCTGGAGTTTTGGAGGCAATGGGGCAGATTTATATGGTTTTTTCGTTTTACCAGGAGGTGTTTTATATGGAAATGTGTTTGGTGATATTGATGTTCGAGCCTACCTTTGGACCTCTACAGAAAGTGAAAGTTCTAAAGCATATGATCGCGAATTAAGCGGTGCTTATTTTGAAATAGGTCGATTCGATGATAATAAGGATAATGGTCGTTCTGTTCGTTGTTTGCAGAATTAAAAGTACACAAAAGCTCATTCAGGGTGCAAAGGCACATTGCATTATTAAACTCTGCTCTTTCGGATTTGCAATTCGACAGCAAATAATTTAGGATTTGTTATCCCCTTTACTATAATAATAAACAAGATTATAAATCCTGGTAGTATTAAGTTCGGGATTACTCCAGAGGAGTGCCTTTGGCATAAATCCCGAACAGTTCGAATAAATCCCAAACAGCTCAATCGAAAAAATGTCATTTCGACGAAACAGGAGGCCTATTACGGAAGCTGAGGAGAAATCTGTATGTTTCATAGTAGTATGCTAATCAAATAAATATTGTGAATCCAATATGCAGATTTCTCACCCTTTGCTTACACGCAGGGCTTACCTAATGAAAGGATTCGAAATGACAGTTATGAATAATTGCTTCTTGTTGGTGTTTTTACCAACGAGAAATGGTTTCGACAAGGTAAGTCGTTGCCACACTTGCCTTCTTCGACTTACCATGTCTCAGGTATACAAACAAACCAGGTCTGGGACAGCTATTTGTGCAGGGGACTTTGTTTGTTTAAAACCATAAAAACAAAAAGCAGGGAATGATTTTTCCCTGCTTTTGTGAATTTTAAATTATTCTTTTGTTTATTTCCCCGCCGCCGGCACATAACTATGATCCACATCCCCCGAGCAGATAACAGGAACATCCTGAATAACATCCCCACCACTGACAGCGAAATCAGGAATGATATAAATATAGTCAGGCGAATTAAAGATTGTCCCCGGCGGAT
>JAUVJI010000122.1 GCA_030596605.1 Bacteroidales bacterium | reverse complement strand
TGGCTTCAAACATTATAGCTTTTAAATTCAGTTTTTTCTTTCTGATCCTCTCCTGATCCAAACCAATACCAACATTGGCCAGGCCATTCGGTAGCGGAAATATCCAGAAATATCCCGGCAGTATATTTTTCAAAAAATGCAATTCAACATAATTTTGTTTATGAAATCCGATAATGCCTGTATAATAGGCTTTTAAGCCTGTCATGATATGGCTTTTGGATTTGTAAATACCACCCGGGTTCTGCATGAACTTTGAGTTGGCCCCATTTGAAAAGATTACTATCCGGCTGTAAATTTCTTTACCTTCTCCGGTATGTAAACGAATCCCATCTTTTTCTTTTGTATAGCCTGTTATTTCGGTAGCCTCCAGTAATTCAATTTCCTTTTTGGTTTTAACTTCATCGATCAAGAAGTTGTCAAAATCAATTCGTTTTCCAATAAACCCAGGTGGGATTGATGGATCTGTCTGGTTATCATCTAAAAAGGGCAGATCTAGAATTTTACTGTTAGGAGCAACAATTCTAATTCCATATGATGGCAAAAGAAAAGACTGTTTTGAAAAACGAAAAAGCAGATCTTTATCCAATTCATTTAATATAGTGACCACCCAACCGCTTATGCCATCACCGCAAATTTTATCCCTGGGGAATTTCGCTTTATCCGTCAGTATACAGTTGATCCCGTATTTAGCAAGAAAGAGGGCTGCAATTGAACCTGAAGGCCCGGCGCCAACAATACAAACTTGGGATTGTTTCATAGAAAAATTTTAATTTTTCCAGGTGCAAAGGTAATGGTTACTTAAATCAATGAGACTAAATTTTCAAGAATCCCGCCTGACCGCCCCACACAATTCAGTTATAGTTTACACTATTGGCGGGCAGGGAAGTGAATTGAAAATTCAAAGTCAAATTGATCCCGCCATTGGCGGGATTTCCAGGTTATGTTCCCCGCTTCTTGAGTCGATAGATATGTGAAATCGCATTGAGATACCCCCTGCTTGTCGCTTGCGCCAAAGCTTCAGCGACGGAGAACGGCGGAGTAGTACATTAAATCAATAAAAAAGGAATTTGTACTTTTTGTTATTACTAAAGTATAAAAACATAAAATATTTACTTTTGTAATGAAGATGAAATGATCAACACAAATGCTATTGAAATTAAAGAATAAATGACTAAAATAGGAATTGAATTATGAGTAAAGAAATAACTTCAAACAAAGAATATTTACAGTGGTTAAGAGATATAAAAGAACGTATTCGTTCTTCTCAACATAGAGCTGCTCTTAAAGTTAACCAGGAACTACTAAGCATATATTGGTTTATTGGTGAAGCACTGGCTACAAAACAGACTGAATGGGGAGATAAGTTTATTGATAATCTTGCTAGAGATCTTAAAGTTGAATTTCCTGATGTTATCGGTTATTCTAAAAGTAATCTTAAATATATGCGTAGATGGTATGCTTATTATAGTAAGCATAGTGAAATTGGTCAACAAGCTGTTGACCAATTAAGACTTAGTCCTGATTTTGCAATTACGCAACAAGTTGTTGCGCAAATTCCTGATAGAGTTAAAAGTGAAATAAGTCAACAAGCTGTTGACCTAAATTTTGATAGTTTATTATTGAGTATTCCATGGGGACATCATACACTTATTCTTACTAAAGCTAAAGATCCTGAAGAAGCTATTTTTTATATTGTAAAAACAATTCAAAATGGATGGAGTAGAAGTGTTCTTCAAGCACAAATAGAAAGTGATCTATATAATAGACAAGGGAAAGCTCTGACTAACTTCGATATTACACTACCGGCTCCTCAATCAGACATTGCAAGAGAAACCATTAAAAATCCTTATAATTTCGAATTCTTAACCTTAGCTGAAGACGTTAAGGAAATAGAATTTGAAAGGGCATTGATTCAACACATGAAAAAATTCTTGTTGGAGTTGGGAAAAGGATTTGCTTATGTTGGCAACCAATATAATCTGAATGTAAAAGGAGACGATTTCTTTTTAGACTTACTGTTTTTCAATATAAACTTAAACTGCTTTGTAATTTTTGAATTAAAGGTAACAGACTTTGCTCCGGAATATGCCGGGAAGCTTAATTTTTATATAACAACCATTGACAAGCAAATAAAAGGGCAGAATCATAAACCAACCATTGGTGTGTTATTATGCAAAACCCCAAACGAAACTGTGATAGAATACTCTATAAAAGATATAAACAAACCATTAGGAGTATCCGAGTATATAATTAAAAAAGCCGTACCTAAAGAACTAAAATCAGGTTTACCTACAGTAAAAGAACTGGAACAAGAATTAGAAAAAGAAATTGAAGTTATCAAAAACCCGTTGGATGAAAAGTTGGAGAAATTAAAAATGATAATTGACAGATCAACCAAAGAAGAAATTAAGGTAGAGAAAAGTAAAGAAGCTGCAAGTAGAATAAAAGAAGAACTTCTTTTCTCAATAATGAATAATATAATTCAAATTTTGAAGGAAAAACAAATTGTAGATTTGTTCATAGAGTACTATCATACAATTGGAGTTAATGGAAATGAGTATCGGGATAAAACAGGATTTGATAAAGAATTTAACAATCTGAAAAGAATAGACAAATTAAATTTTAGGATAGGACTGAATACATTTAAAAAAGCAGGAACAAAGCCATTTGATTATTCAATATCTTATGATATTAAACTCGAAAAATATAAATATTATTTGGAATCCAGGACTTTTAAAGAAGCACCAAAATATGAATGGTTATATCATCAGTTTCCGACTAAACAGGAAATAGATGATATACCTAATAATGAATTAGAAGAAATGATAGAATATATTACCAGGAAAATAGAAAAAAATGAGTAAAGAAAAAACAAAAGAAAAGTTGGGTGAAAAGCACCCATTTAGATTGGACTTTGAAACTACCCGATTGTAATTTTACACCAATTTCTAATTCAAAATAATAATTATACCTTTGCATCCCGAAAACGAAACCCTTTGATGAATGATGGGTTTAAATAAAAAATTAGCGTTTTTGAAAAAAAAAGAGATCATTTGCGGATTTTCAAAATTATCTAAAAACCAAAAATTAGCCCTTATTTCAACTCATTTTGAAAACCCGGCAGAGTTTATCAAAGAAATGAAGAGCTTTTTTCATGATGATCCTGAAAAGCAAAAGATTTTTGATGAATTTAGCGAGAACACCATTTCTAATTTTTATTTTCCATATGGCATTGCCCCGAATTTTTTAATTGATGGAAAAGTTTACCATGTTCCAATGGTTATCGAAGAAAGTTCAGTGGTTGCTGCAGCGTCAAAATCAGCTAAGTTCTGGTCTGACAATGGCGGATTTCACACCGAGATTATTTCTACTGTTAAAATAGGGCAGGTTCATTTTATCTGGAATGGTAACGTTGATAAATTGAGGAGCTTGATGCCCGATTTGAAAGAACGGTTGATTGAAAGCACCCGGCACATTACCTCCAACATGGAACAAAGAGGTGGCGGGATATTGGATATTGAGCTGGTTGACAAAACAGATGATATCCAGGATTACTTTCAATTAAAAGTTACTTTCGAGACCATTGATTCAATGGGTGCAAACTTCATAAATACATGTCTCGAAGAATTTGCAGTTGAATTGAAATCATTTTTTATTGAGAGCCCATATTTTACCGGCAAGGAAAAAGATTGTGAAATCATTATGTCTATTCTTTCAAATTATACTCCTGACTGCATTGTAACTGCCTTTGTAGAATGCAATTTAGAGAATTTAGGAATAATGGATGATGAATTGACCGGCGAACAATTTGCATGGAAGTTTGAAAAAGCTGTCAGGATTGCTCAGATCGATACCTACCGGGCAACCACTCACAATAAGGGAATTTTTAATGGAATAGATGCGATTGCTTTGGCGACAGGTAACGATTTTAGGGCGGTAGGAGCCTGCGGGCATACCTATGCCTCAAGAAATGGCAAGTATACCAGCTTAACCGATATAAAAGTTGAAAACGGGAAATTCCATTATCAATTAACTATGCCTTTATATTTGGGAACTGTTGGTGGATTAACAAACTTACATCCACTGGCTAAAAAATCTTTGGAATTATTGGGTAATCCAAATGCAAAAGACTTGATGAGGATAGCGGCTTCAGTCGGTTTGGCAAACAACTTTGCGGCAATTAAATCACTTGTGACCAAAGGCATCCAAAAAGGTCATATGAAAATGCATTTGTTGAATATTCTGAATCAATTTGATGCTACAGATGAGGAAAAGGAAAAAGCGAAAGAATATTTCTATGAAAAGAAAGTGATGTACAATGCCGTTGAATCCTTTTTGAAATCTCTCCGGAACCCTATTCAACATAAAAAAATCATTTACGCAGGTAAATGATGAAGTTCTATTCCCACGGTAAATTATTGATTGCAGGGGAATACCTCGTGCTCAAAGGTGCCTCTTCGCTTGCAGTTCCAGTTAATTTCGGACAGTCATTAAATGTTGAAAATGTGGATTCTTCAGATAAATTTATTTGGAGAAGTTTTGAAAATGACAGGCTATGGTTCACTGCAAAATTTAAAACTTCCTTCCTGGAAATTATTGAGACGACAGATGATAAAATTGCTAAAAAACTTCAGGAATTATTAAAGTATACTGCAGATCTGAATCCCATATTTTTAACCCAGATATTGGGCAAAGAAGTTAAAACCCATGCAAATTTTGATCTCGATTGGGGATTGGGAAGTAGCTCCAGCCTGATATCTAATATAGCCTGGTGGGCAAATATTGATCCATTTGAATTGCACCGGAAAATATCTAAAGGATCTGGTTTTGATATTGCAGCTGCCAGAGCAGATGGTCCCATATTTTTTAAGCTGAAAGATTCCGGTTATGAAATGAATGAAATATCTTTCAATCCAGAATTCAAAGACAAGATTTACTTTGTATACCTGGGAAATAAACAAGATTCATCCTTAAGTGTTAGCCGGTTTAGTAAGAGAAAGAAATTATTCAAGACAGAAGTGCAATTGATTTCTGATTTATCAAAACATATCGCATTGTCCAAAAAAATTGAGGATTTTGAATATTACATTAAAGAGCATGAATTGATTTTATCCTCTGTTTTGAAAATGAAAATAATAAAAGAAGACAGGTTTAAAGATTTGAAAGGTGAAATTAAGTCGCTGGGGGCCTGGGGTGGTGATTTTGCCATGCTAACCTGGCACGGATCAAAAATGGAATTATTGAAATATTTACAAAACAAAAATATCCAAACGATTTTCACTTTTGATGAGATGGTCAAAACACGATGAAATTTGAAAATTTATATAGGAGGGATTCTAATAAACTCAAACAAATAGTTAAGTTTGATGGTGTCAGGAAGGTAGGTTGGAGAAGCCCGTCCAATATAGCGCTGATCAAATATTGGGGAAAGCGGGATTTTCAACTTCCCCAAAATCCTTCCTTAAGTTTTGCACTTTCAAAATCTTTCACAGAAACCACCATTCAATATTATTTTAAATCAAAAAATGGTATTTCACTTGATTTTACTTTTGAAGGCAATAAAAATGAATTATTTGAAAAGAGGATCAATGGTTATCTGAATTCTATTTTGGATTTTTTTCCTTTCCTGAATTTTTTACATCTTAAAATTGAAAGTAAAAATTCCTTTCCGCATTCATCAGGGATTGCATCTTCGGCTTCAGCCATGAGTGCACTGGCATTGTGCCTGGTTTCCATTGAGAATAATCTGTTTGGTACACTTAAAAATAAAAAATCTTTTTTTAAAAAGGCATCTTTTATAGCCCGGCTGGGATCAGGAAGCGCTGCTAGGTCGGTTTACGGTGGTTATTCAGTTTGGGGCAAACATCCTAACATCCTTGGCTCTGATGATGAACTGGCCATTCCATTTGGAATTGAGGTACATCCAAAATTCCAAAATTTGCAGAATGCAATTCTAATTACCAGTAGTGAATCTAAAAAGGTAAGCAGTTCAAAAGGACATCAGTTAATGGAAGGTCATAGCTATGCAAATGCGCGATATGAGCAGGCCGGGAATAATTTGACTTCAATTGTAAAAGCACTTCAATCTGGCGATGAAGAAAACTTTATTAAAATTGTAGAAAATGAAGCTTTGAGCCTGCATGCACTTATGATGGCTTCAAAAAAAGGATTTACTTTGCTAAACGAAAACACATGGCGAATCATCAACTGGATCCGTTGTTACAGAGAAGAAAAAAATGTTTTTCTTACCTTTACCCTTGATGCCGGCCCAAATGTTCATGTTGTATACAAGCAAGCAGATAAATCAAAAATAGAGAAAGCGCTCAGGTCAGACTTGATCAGGTTCTGTGAAAATGATAAATGGATTGATGATCAATTAGGCAGCGGGCCCTCTTTAATAACTTAACGTGAATTGAGATGACCGGAAGTGAAGTGTTTTATGGAAAAATAATTTTATTTGGAGAATATGGTGTAATATTCGATTCCATGGCGTTGACCATTCCTTTTGCACATTTCCAGGGTGCCCTTAGCTTTCCTGATCCCTATAAATATACAGACCTTGATTTTGCACAGTCTTCCAACAGGCAATTAAAGGAATATGTTGCCTATTTAAAAAACCAATATCAACAGAAAAACTTGAACTGTAAATTGGATTTTACATCATTTGAAAAAGATATTGAAAGCGGACTTTATTTCGAATCATCAATACCTCAAAGCTATGGACTTGGCAGTTCAGGCGCTTTGGTAGCTTCAATTTATTGCAGGTATGCAGTTGACAAAATAAAAAGCAGTCGGACTTTAAACGGAAATGAGATTTTACAATTGAAAGAAATATTTTCAAATTTGGAATCATTTTTTCATGGCAAAAGTTCAGGTATAGACCCTCTGAATGCATTTATTAAATTTCCCCTGCTTATAAAATCTAAATCTGAAATTACAACAGTTGCCATTCCAAGAAACAGAGATACGGGTAATGGCGCTATATTTCTTGTAAATACCGGTGGACCGGGAAAAACAGAACCTCTGGTGCATCTTTTTGTTGAAAAATGTAAACATGACAAATATTTCAGGATTGTTCAAAATGAATTCATTCCATTAATTAATAATTGTATTGAAAACCTTTTGAGTGGGCATCTGGATGAATTTTTTAATTATTTAGAGCAGTTATCTGATTTACAAATGAGGTTTATGAACCCCATGATCCCTTATCATTTCCAGGAGCACTGGAAGCATGGACTTAATACGAAAGAATATTTATTAAAGCTTTGCGGATCGGGGGGAGGTGGCTATCTCCTTGGTTTTACAAGAGATTTTGATAACGTCAGGAAATATTTTAAAGAGAAAGATATTGAACTGATAACTGTTTTTAAAAGTAGCAAATCAATCTAAAATTTAAAATAATTATGAAACTTCCTTTTGCAGAATCATACAAAATAAAAATGGTGGAAACCATCCGCCGCAGTTCCAGGGAAGAAAGGGAAAAATGGCTCAAGGAAGCCTATTACAACCTATTTAACTTGCGGGCTGAATATGTTTACATAGACCTGCTGACAGATTCTGGAACCGGCGCTATGAGTGATAAACAATGGTCGGCCATGATGCTGGGTGATGAAAGTTATGCAGGAGCATCTTCCTATTTGGAGATGAAAGCCGTTATAAAAAAGTTATTCGGATTTAATGATTTTCTCCCAACACACCAGGGCAGGGCAGCTGAAAATGTTCTGTTTTCAGTTTTGGTAAAAGATGGTAATCTCATTCCGGGCAATTCTCATTTCGACACTACCAAGGGTCACATTGAATTCCGGCACGCACACGCAGTAGATTGCACCATTGATGAGGCATTCCATCCGACAGAGTATCATCCATTTAAAGGAAATATTGACTTGGAAAAGTTGGAGGATGTATTTAAAAAGAATCCCATTAAAAAAATACCATTTATTGTGGTTACACTCACATGCAATACTTCAGGCGGGCAACCTGTTTCTATGCAGAACCTGAAAGAGGTTTATGATTTGGCTAAAAAGTATGGAACCCGCGTAATATTTGATTCAGCCAGGTTTGCTGAGAATGCTTATTTCATCAAAACCCGTGAAGAAGGATACCAGGACAAGACCATCAAGGAAATTGTAAAGGAAATGTACTCCTATGCCGATGCTATGACTATGAGCAGTAAAAAAGATGCTATTGTGAATATGGGTGGTTTTATCGGATTCCGGGAAAGAAAAATGTATGAAGAAGCCAGTGTTTACAACATTATGTTCGAGGGGTTTGTAACATACGGCGGTATGTCAGG
Source organism: Bacteroidales bacterium (assembly GCA_030596605.1). GTDB lineage: Bacteria > Bacteroidota > Bacteroidia > Bacteroidales > JAADJA01 > JAADJA01. The sequence continues at coordinate 5,819 of JAUVJI010000122.1, read as the reverse complement.
CCGGGATATGAATGCATTAACCCAGGGTTTATTGGAAGGAACGGAGTTCGATTACCTTGAAACCCGGATTAAACAGGTTAAGTATTTGGGTGAAAAGTTGAAAGGTTATGGTGTTCCTATGCTGGAACCATTTGGTGGCCATGCTATTTTCCTGGATGCCAAGCGGTTTTTATCCTCTATTCCAAAAGAAGAGTACATTGCGCAAACTCTTGCAACTGAAATATATCTTGAAGGAGGAGTGAGGGGTGTTGAAATAGGAACACTCTTAGCTGACAGAGATCCTGATACCCGCGAAAATCGTTATCCTGTGATGGAATTGGTACGATTAGCGCTTCCACGCAGGGTTTATACCAACAGCCACATGGATTATATTGCAGCAACTGTAGCCAATGTTTATGAAAGGAGGAACCAAATAACAAGAGGATTAAAAATCCAGCGTGAAGCACCTATCATGAGACATTTTACGGTAGAATTAGAAAAATTGTAAAATCACAAATAAATTTGAAACTTAATAAATTTGTTTAGAAATTTTTAACAAAAACTTTACATTTGCATTCCCTGACTTTTTTAATGCAGATATACTGAAAGTGTAAATGTATTTGTCGGTAACTTAACGTTTTGTATGGAAACTATTTACCTTATCCTTGTTGTAGTTCTTTTTATCCTTGCTATTTCAGATTTAATTGTAGGTGTAAGCAATGATGCAGTTAATTTCCTGAACTCAGCTATTGGTGCAAAAGCAGCTTCATTTAAAGTAATTATGATTGTTGCAGCGCTGGGTATTGTTTTTGGCGCTACCTTTTCCAGTGGGATGATGGAGGTTGCCCGGAAAAGCATTTTTAATCCATCCTATTTTTACTTTTCCGAGATTATTCTGATTTTCCTTGCAGTAATGATCACAGATGTGATATTACTTGATGGATTCAATACATTTGGTATGCCAACTTCTACAACGGTCTCTATAGTTTTTGAATTGCTTGGAGCTGCAGTTGGGGTTTCCCTCATAAAATTGTCAGCTGGAGATCAAATTATTCAGCTTGAAACAGGGGGTGAGAAAATTGCCCAGTTAAACGACTATATCAATTCTGATAAAGCCTTATTGATTATTGCAGGTATACTCCTTTCGGTTGTTATTGCTTTTTCAGCAGGAACTATCATCCAATATTTGAGCCGGGTATTATTTACATTTAACTATGAAAAGAAATTAAAATATTTTGGAGCGATTTGGGGAGGTATAGCCATCACTGCCATAACCTATTTTATATTGATTAAAGGCCTGAAAGGTTCGGCATATGCAGATTATGTTATGCCTGATGGGTTAATATTAAAAGATTGGGTAAAAGTTCACAGTTTCTGGATCATTATATTTAGCTTTCTCGCCTGGTTTATTATTCTTCAGTTGCTCAGTTTTATCAGGAAGTTTGATATATTGAAGTTTATTGTATTGGTTGGTACATTTGCCCTGGCAATGGCATTTGCAGGAAACGACCTTGTTAATTTTATTGGTGTTCCACTTGCCGGATACCATGCTTTTATTGAATACTTGTCAATGGGTGTTCCTGCTGAAACTGCGCTAATGACTTCTTTGTCGGGAAAAGTTGAAACACCTTTTATTTTTCTTTTGTTGGCCGGTGCAATCATGGTTATTACATTATGGACTTCAAAGAAAGCAAAATCTGTTGTTAAAACATCTTTAGACCTGGGAAGACAGGAAGAGGGTTATGAACGCTTTGATTCATCTGCCGTATCGAGGGTAATTGTCAGGGGTAATACAAATATTGTAAAGTTCTTTAATACGATCATCCCATCGGGTTTCCAAGAAAAGATTGACAAAAAATTCGATCAAACACCATTTAAGTTGAAGCAAAAAAAGCTGGGAGCTGATGCCCCTGCTTTCGATATGATCAGAGCTTCTGTTACCCTTGTTGTGGCAAGTATTTTAATATCCTTTGCAACATCTTTAAAACTTCCATTATCCACTACCTATGTTACCTTCATGGTTGCCATGGGAACTTCACTTTCTGACAGGGCTTGGGGTTCCGAAAGTGCAGTTTACAGGATTACCGGAGTAATCTCTGTTATTGGGGGGTGGTTTTTTACAGCATTTTCAGCTTTTGTTTCGGCATTTATTATGGCTTTACTATTTAGCTATTTTGGTTTTCCGGCTGTGTTTATTATGGTTGCTTTGGTGGCATTTGTAATTTACAGAACACATTTTCTGCATAAGAAAAGAATTGAAGAAAGCGAACTTGACGGTGATGAAATATCAGATGAAGCATTAACCAGTAGTAAAATTATTGTTAAGGCCTCCAAAAGTGTTTTCAGGACCCTGAATAAAATTAGTCAGTCATTGGATAATGCGATCACCTATTTTGAAAATGAGGACTTAAAGAAACTAAAAATGACTTTCTATGAGTTTGAAAAGGTTAATGTTAACACAAAAGCATTGAAAGACAATGTCAGCAAAGCCATCAACAAGCTTGAAGAAGGTGCTGTTGAATCGGGTCATTATTATGTGCAGGTTGTAGGATACCTTCGTGAAATTGCACATTCTACTTATTTTATTATTCAACCTGCTATGAAACATCTTGACAATTCCCATAAGGCCTTGCTCCCAGATCAATTTAAAGAAATAACTGTAATACAAGCCAGGGTTAAAGATTTAATAGCTCAGGTGAATATGGCAATGGAGAATCATGATTTTTCAGGTTTGGAAAATGTAATTGAAGAACAACGTGAAACACTGAAACTAATAAAAACTACACGTAAGAACCAGGTAAAAAGGATTAAGGAAAATGAAATAGGCACACGAAACAGTATGTTGGTTTTTAATATTCTTGAGGAATATAAAAATATCATACTTAATATTGTTAATCTGCTAAAGTCGCAAAGAGATTTTATCAATTTTATTAATGGTGGGGAAGAATTTAGTTCAGATGAACTTTGATCTGTTTATTTATTCAATCCAACCCGATTGATGAACTAATGTCCAGTTTCGGGCCCAGTTATCATATAGAAAAGCACCTTTGTATTCAACATCCTTGAACCATGAATCAGGATATTCAGTTAGATTATCGCTGACATTTCCTGTTGGGAGTATATAATAAGTATTTGAAGTGATTTCAATTCCGGGATTTGAAATGGTATTCTGGGCAGTACTAAAATAGTTTTTAAAGGCTTCGTTCTGACTGGTAATGTCAACACCAGATTCAGCATACACATTAAAAATATCCAATGCAATATTATTAGCAACATCCCAAAAAATGTTATTCAATAATTGCAGATTTTCGTCCTCGAACTGATTATAACAATTCAAATAACTTTCCTTGTATTGAATAAAAATCCCACTATGTTGGTTTAAAAATATTGAATTGCCAAAAAAGCCACCGGCAAATCTATCCAGCTTAATAATGCTGTTTGTGATGTTACTTCCACGGCCAATATAAGTCCCATTGAAGATTTTTGGAATTGAGTATGGCTGGCCCAACTCAGGTTGCTGGCCACCGCTTCCTTCAATTAGAAGATCACCTTCTGATGGATATTCAATAGCCAACCAGAATTGGCCTTTGCCACAATAGCCCAGATCATAATCAAAAGCATCATCTCCATTAAAAGCTGATACAATATATTTACAATTAACAGTTCCTCCAAAAAACTCGACTCCATCATCATAATTTGAAATAACCTCAATATATTCAATGATAGTTGAATTACCAACACCACCAAGGGTTAACCCATTTATTTCGTTTCCGCTTCCAATGTTTGTTCCTCCATGCCTTATGGATATGTATTTGAGTATTCCTGAATCATCTTCTTCATTGTTTCCTCCAAATATCCCTCTTGGCTCAGAAATGGGAATACCCTCAATATGGGCTTCGTTGTTTTCATTGTTCAAGGGAGCGCTTCCTAATATGATCAACCCACCCCATAATCCTTTTGAAAAAATTGGGACGGAACCTTCAAGATCATCTCCTTCACAAGTGAAAATGATTGGATTTACAGAATTTCCCTCTGCAATTATTTTCCCGCCTCTGGAAACAATCAATGCACTTGCATTTTCACCCTGTCCTGTTTTTGCACGTATTACTGTACCGGCTTCTATGGAAAGTACCTGCCCATCATTAACAAAAACAAACCCATCCAAAAGGTAATTCTTGTCTTTTGTCCATGTTATTGTTCCTGTTCCTCCACCATTATCACTGATAACATCATATCCGTTTTCTGTGACATAATCACTCTTTCTGTCGCATGAACTTACAAATGTCCCTATTAGTACAAGTACAAAAATTAAAATATATATTTTTTTCATTACAATTATTTTTCTGTCAAAACTTAATCTCTACATCTAAAAATATGTATTGGTAGTTAGGCTCGTTTTTGGCTAATGGATACCAGTCCTGATAGTCTAACGCAATTTTTATATATTTAATGGGTGAATATTCAATACCGGCAATGATAGCACTTCCATCTTTTGCCAGATTCCATGGATTTGTTTCATTATCCAGTTTTTTAGAATATACTTTATCAAATCTTCCGAAAAGTTGAATCTTTTTAAATGGATAGTAAGAAACATATATCGAATATCCCTGACGATTATGGTTTTCTGCAAAATTTTCATTGAATCGAAAATTGTATTCCAGGCCGGCAATAACTTTATTTTCGATTTTATATCCCACGAATGTTGCAACAGATTGTTGGATGGCTGACTTTTCCGAAAAATCATAGTAAACTCTTGCAACTACATTTTTAATTGGGAAAAATGAGATTCCTGCTCCAGCCTTAAGGGTATTGTCGCCCTGTAACTTAGTATATCCTTCTCCATTCATTAAGGTGAAATCTGTTGATATCCAATCGGCCCAATCATAAATGACTTGAAAACCAAGGTCAGCTTTAAACCCAAATTTATATCTATCATTGAATGATTTATCAATGTAACGATGTGCCCAATATTCTTCTTGCATTTTGAAATGTAAAATGTCTATGATTCCAAAGTAGGTGCTTAACTTTTTTCTTTTGTACCTAACATATGCATTTTTAAAATATGCATACCTTCTGATCAGCGAAAATTCAGAAATATCTTCGGGGCTGCCAATATCCAATTTGATATGCGCATCGAAATATTTGCTCAATTGGCTTTTGTAACCAAAATACGCACGCTTTATTTCAAAAGCCGTTACATTATCGCCGGAATTAATTTGGCTGTGAAAATTAGTGAATATTTTACCATATGCTTTTCCTTTTAGTTTCAAAAAAGTTGAATCCTTTTCCCGAGAAAATGTAGTCAAACTGCCTAAAATAAATACTATCAGAAGTAATTGTTTGATTTTATTCATAATTTGAAAGTAAAGTGAAGAAGTTGTTGGCAATAAAAGTACACAGCCTTTAAATGATTAACACTTTGTTATTTTCAAATTTTATTAACAATAATTTAACGTACGCTTAACTTTAACTTAAATTTGTTAATCCAAATCATTAAACAGTAATAAGTAATATTGCAGTTTCAAAAAACTATCTTAAACAACGTAGATGGAAACAATTTACCTTATCCTCGTAATTGTCCTCGTCGGACTGGCAGTTTCAGATTTAGTTGTTGGTGTCAGCAATGATGCGGTTAATTTCCTGAATTCTGCCATTGGTTCGAAAGTAGCGCCATTAAAAGTTATTATGTTTATCGCAGCGCTCGGAATTGTTATAGGAGCTACATTTTCGACCGGTATGATGGAAGTGGCCAGGAAAAGCATCTTTCATCCGCAACATTTTTATTTCTCAGAGATCATGATCATTTTTCTGGCAGTGATGATCACCGATGTTATCCTTTT
>JAUVJI010000118.1 GCA_030596605.1 Bacteroidales bacterium | reverse complement strand
CCACACCTTGTGAAAATCCGTCATTATCATTGATATAAACTATATCAGTAATTTCCGGCAGGTAATCAAAAAAAGCCAGCCAATCGTCAGCAACAGGAAGTTGATAATCATTCCATTGGTCTTCAGGAAAACATCCCTGGTACACAGGTACCCATTCTTCTATGTTCACTTCTTCTGAACCGGCAAAGGAATAGAACAACACATTTGCAGTATCCATTATGGCAAATCCCTGAATTTCTGCTTTCGAAGCGATATAGGCAGAAACCTGCCAAACATCACCCGCATTTATAACGATGGGTGAAATGCTTTGAACTTTCCAGGTATTTCCATACAATTTCAATGAAAAGGGAGAATTTTCATAAGTGATTGTTGAATTCAATTCCCAGTCGAAAGGGTCTTCATCTTCAAACGGGTACGACGTAAGATCAACTGTACCACTATCAAAATCTTCAATGATGATTTGTTTCTGAGAACCGGATTTGAGTTGATTTTGGGCATTGACTACAATAGCAGTGAAAAACATCAACAACGAGGTAAAAATAGCAAAATAGAATAACCCCTTTATTTTTTTCATTCTTATCACCTATAAGTGGATTTTAAAACTTGTATGTTAAAAAGAACGAACAATACAATTATTTTGAAAGCAAATAAGTTATATCATTCGTTCAAAAAAATTTCATGTTAGACAAAAGTATAATAAAAAAGAGATTGAAGGGAATCTATGTATAAGAATTTTTTTGAAGTTAAATGGATAATACCACATATATCTAAGGCAGGGACTCTTGATTAATCGAACTGTGCGAATAATTAGACTTCTAATGATTTAATCTTAGTTGTTTCAACCATGCTTGCATTAGCTTTTCAGTTGTGGGAGTTACTGGATTATTATAAAGGCACCATATCTTTCGGGATTTCTATCCAATATTCGTTGCAGCCAGCAACATCAATATTACAATAGACATTATTGACAGGACAATATACATTATACTCATCGAAATAATCATAATTAACTATCCGTATGGCAGTAATACAAATTGTTTTGCCGGCCTCTAAATCGATGGTTAACTGACACCCGCCACCACCTATCGTGTTGATAAGTACATCATCTATATATACCTCCCAAATACTATTATTATCTAAACTGGTGGATAATAGTAGACTAGCATAATTATACTGCTTACAAAATGGAATTTCATTCTTATCACATGAATTTAAAACTACAATCATCAAACAAATTAAGGCTATGGATAGTGTCTTTTTCATCCTTTTTTAAATGCACCGGTTCAAAAACCGATCATTGCCAAAACTTGCAACTTATATACCAAACTTATCAAAAATAAAATGAAAATTTGCTGAAATAAAAAAACCAGTCTTTAACTGACTGGTTTTGATTTTGTGGGAGTTACTGGATTCGAACCAGTGACCCTCCCGACTTGTCAGTCGGGATGCTCTGAACCTTCAGGCATACAGTGTTAGGCATAGAAAACCAAGAGCCAACTAAGATTATATTTGAAAATGTATCTAAAAATTATGAAATTAATGAAAATGGAGAACCAAAAAAACTTTCATAAACCGATACAATAATAACAGAGATTGAAAAGGAGAAGTATTTTTCCGATGCAATTGTATTTTTGAGCGTTGTAGGAGCGCCACCGGAGGTGGTAAAATTTTTTAATGGGGAGAAGCATAAAAGTAATATTTGATTACCTTTGTTATTATGTGCAAGAAAAAGGTAAATTGGAATAAATATATATCACCACTTGCTCTACTGGTGGCGATATTATCATTAGTCTACACATATAGGTTAGATAAAACGAAAATGGATAGGGATTATCAAATAAATTCTGGTACTTTTTCACCTTTTCTTGACCTCAATCAATCCCACCTATCAAATTTTAAATTGGGATTTGGCCAACCCGAATATGATTCAATTAATGACAGTTACAATGCATCCTATTCAGTAGAATTTGATCTTATACATGAACTCATAAACCGATCAGAACACCCTTGTGTTCGTGTAAATGAATTATCGATTGAAATTTTTTCTACAGAGTATGATATTAGGGATAAAATATTGAATTTTTGTAGTGAAAATTTTGCAAAAAAATATAGAAACGACATAAAATTTAATCAATATACAATTGAACCAAAGGAATTATACGTTTACACACACCATTTTAATTTGACTGACATTGTAAGTGGAGAATTTATAATTCATACCTTATATATTTATAAAAACCCTATTGGTTTTTATTACGATACATATATAAAACAATATTTCCATATAGATAAAATTAATACAACCATTACTGTTCAGGGCGATGAATTTACTTTGTATAAAGATGATTTTAGCGAAAAGTTTTTAAATTCAATTGAAATTGTGGACAGTAGTCAAATCTACCACACATATAGTCAAAGGGAAGTAAATAAACTCGAACGATTTTTGAATTATATTGGAAAAACGGAGACAGATACAATATTAGCAAAATAAAGAACAAATTATTAAATAATCATCTGAATCTTACCATGTAGTAACGATGTTTCCTTTTGCAGAAATCTTCCCGACTTAAACACGCATCATAATATCACTATGAAACGTGAATATATGTACATAGAAGATGTGAAAGAGGCCATTAATATAAATACACTTGAGGAAAGGATAAGGCTTAGGAAATGGCTTAAAATCCAGCTACAGGGTAATAATTCTAGGCTCATTTGGTAGAGATTTTAGAGGCTCTGATTGATAAGGATAGGCATTATTTACAGAAGTATTACAAGGTTACTGTAGAATAAAAAACAGGGTTCAAAGTGCATCCAGAAATTCCATAATATGTTCTGTCTTTTTTCTGTTTTTACGTTTTCTGTCTTTCTTCGCATGTTTTAATCTAAAATAATACCCAATCTCATCTTGCTCTGTTTGTACCAATTTTCGATCAAGTTGTGAGACGTAATATATTTTAATCCATATATAATCATTATCACGGATCTTATGTATATCATCTAAAGATATGTCATAATCTAAGGTTGATTCCTTATCAAATATACCTTCCAGCAAATTGTAACCTTTTGCCTGAACATTATAGTACGAGTAAATTTTCAAAGTATCATTTGAGCTTAGTAAAATCTCCATTGGTTTCTCTTCTGCAAGAAAAAATTTTCCGCTCATATCTTTTTCTATCCTTAGTTTTAGTATAAATCTATCTTTATATTTTTGAAAACGAATATAATAATGATTGGTGCCTACATGTCCTTGGTTACTTGTTATTATAAGATGTGTAAGAGTAGAATCTCCTGTATCACGATTTATTTTCCATTTTTGCGAATAGATGTTATAAGAAATTAAGACAAATAATGTTGTAATTGTCAAACTGATTAATAGTTTTTTTGATTCGTTCATAGTTCCATGTATGTTTTAGTAGGGCAAATATAAGGATTAATTAGATGTGTATAATTTAGAAAGGATATAAATTAGAGTGCGTTATTACCTCCTCTGGAATAAAAATGATTAATATGCTTTTCGCTGTCAATTTGTTAAATATGTGTCAAAATACGTATCAAATCATAAAAAAAGAGAGTCACATATTTATTGTAACTCTCTGGTTTTTAATTTGTGGGAGTTACTGGATTCGAACCAGTGACCCTCCCGACTTGTCAGTCGGGATGCTCTGAACCTTTAGCCATCAATTGCTCAATTCTTTTGCGGTTTTTCCATTTCTTCACCTGCCGTTCTCTGGCATAAGCCTTGCTCTTTGTGGGATAACTTTCTGAATAAACCAATTCCCAATCATTTGTTTTTCCTGTATATCCTTTATGATTGGCATTGTGTTTCCTTATTCGTTCTTCTAAGTTGGAAGTATGACCAAAATAGTATCCATTTATATTGTTGGAATATATTATGTAAAAATAATAAGGCATAAATAAAAAAAGCCACTTAGTGGCTTAAATTTGTGGGAGTTACTGGATTCGAACCAGTGACCCCCTGCTTGTAAGGCAGGTGCTCTGAACCAACTGAGCTAAACTCCCAATTTTTTTAAAAGAACTTTTCAGTTCGAAACAGTGACTCTCCCGACTGATAGTCGGGGTGCTCTGAACCAACTGAACTAAACTCCCAATATTTTATAGAGCATTCCCCGAAATGGGAGTGCAAATATATATCATTTATTTTTTTTGACAAGAAAAAATATGAAAATATTGTAAAGATATTGCTATTCAGTAGTTTATAATCAGATATTAGAATATTAACATTATTTTGATAACAAATAAATCCAGCACATTAACAAAGTTTTTTTATTCCTGTTAACTTTGTGTCAATTCAATTACAAATTCTACTCGATTGAAAGTGTCTTCTTTAGTGAAATGCATGTTGGTTTGTAGCCTGGTAGTGGTGCTGGCTTCTTGCAGTACAACACGCAGATTACAAGAAGATCAATTCCTCCTTGTAAAAAACAAGGTTAAAATCCTTAATCCGTCCAAGAATGTTTCAGTTGGAGATCTAAATGGACTCGTACAGCAAAAACCAAATAAGAGGTTTTTTGGTATTATTCCTTTTAGTTTATGGTTTAACAGTATTTTCCCAAAAACAGGCGAACCCCCAGTTGTATTTGACTTGTCTTTGGTTGACGAAACGAAGGATCAAATGGGAAAATATTTGAATGGCCTGGGATTTTTTAATTCAAGTATTGACTATACAATTAAATACAAAAAAAGAAGAATAAAAAATGTTACTTACCTGGTATCATTATCCGAACCATATAGAATCAGAAATATTCACTATGAAATACCTGATGATTCGATTAAGAAACTGGTTAATATTGATATTAACAATACAGAATTGCGAAGCAATAACATTTTTAATTCAAATATACTTGACAAAGAGCGATCGAGAATTGCACATTTATTAAATAATAATGGATATTATAATTTTACAAAGGATTATATATTTTATCAGGCCGACAGTGCATTAAACAACCATCAAATTGATGTAACTTTAACTGTTAAAAATATTCTTGTCCCAGACACAAATGATAATCAGCAATTTAAAGAAGAAAATCATAAAGTTTATTACATCAATAATGTATATATCTATCCCGATTTTAAATCATTTCAAGAAGATTCCATTCAATTAGATACATTAGTGGAATCAGTGGATAGACGAGGAGACCCTATTCCTGACGATTATAATCTTATTTATCAGGCTCCTTTGAAAATTAAACCCAAAGTAATTTCCCGATCGATGTTTATTGAAAAAGATGAAAAGTACAACGCAACAGATGCACAACAATCTTTCAGAAAAATAAATGATCTGAGATTGTATAAATATGTAAATATTTTTTTCAGGGAAAGTCTGTCTGAAGAAGATTCAGCTACTGAGAAAAACTACCTTGATTGTACCGTACAATTAACAAGAAAACCGGTACATTCCTACTCAATAGAAGCAGAGGGAACAAATACCGGCGGTGATCTTGGGATAGGGGGATATTTTGTTTATCAAAATAAAAATTTATTCCGGGGTGGAGAAATCTTTTATGTAAGATTCAAAGGAGCAATGGAAGCGCAGGAAGGGGGAACAACTTCAGAAGAGTTGGAGGATAGGAAATTTCTTTTTTTTAATACTTATGAAGCCGGTGTTCAAGCAACATTATACGTCCCAAAGTTCCTGGCTCCAATAAATCAGGATATATTTTCAAGGTATTTCAGGCCCGTAACAAGCATTAGCCTTGGTTATAATTTTCAGGACAGGCTTGAGTACAAACGTACTATTACAAACCTTACATTTGGCTACGAATGGTCAGAATCAAATTTTGCACGTCATATTTTATATCCTATTGACATTAATCTGGTTAAGATGAATAATACTGCCTACTTCGATTCCATCCTTGCAGGAGAATCAGAAAGGTTCAGGAACCAATATACCGACCATTTAATTCTAGGGTTAAGATACAGCTATATTTATAATAATCAGGAAATAAATAAGATAAAGGATTTTGTTTATTTCAGGGGGAACATTGAGACTTCAGGGAATCTTCTTAATTTGATTGTGAATTTAACGGGTGCTAAAAAAAATGAAGAGGGATTTCAGACAGTCTTTGGGATTCGATATTCCCAATTTGTAAAAACTGATATTGACTTTAGGTATTATTTTATGTTTAATAAAAATCACAGTATTGCTACACGTGCGGCATTAGGTGTTGCTGTACCTTATGGGAATTCAATAGATATTCCATTCGAAAAAGGATTTTATGGTGGAGGTGCCAATGGAATGCGGGCGTGGCCCCTTAGATTTTTTGGGCCGGGCGCTTATCCAAATACAAATGCTAATCTTGAACGGGTTGGAGATGTTCAAATTGAAGCGAACATTGAATATAGATTTGGCATTTATAAAGTGCTGAAAGGAGGATTGTTTTACGATATTGGAAATATTTGGCTGATATCAGGAAACGAAGAAACCTTTCCAGGAGGCCAATTTGAGTTTAAGACCTTTGCAACAGAATTGGCAATGGATTTTGGATTAGGAGTCAGGCTTGATTTTAATTATTTTATATTCAGGGTTGATGTTGCTCAAAGGCTGAAAGACCCGGCTTTACCCGAAGGAAGCAGATGGGTTATTGGTAACTCCAAAGATTGGTTCCATCCGGTTTATAATCTTGGGATAGGTTACCCCTTCTAAAAAATCAGTACAAATGATGTTAAGGTTAATATAGTTGTGATAGATGGATAAAGATCAGTTTGCACACCGGTTAATTTCTGAATTTCCTTACAACCCAACAAATTCCCAATTACAATTGATACATAAGTTGTCGGATTTTATCATAAACAAAGAACAAAAATCTTTATTCGTTCTTAAAGGATATGCCGGCACCGGAAAAACGACCATTTTAAGTTTGTTTGTTAAACATCTTTATAGAGTTAAGAAAAAGTCTGTACTCCTTGCTCCAACAGGCAGGGCTGCCAAAGTACTTTCAGCATATTCCGGCAAACTGGCATTTACAATACACAAAAAGATTTATTTTTTATCTACCGGATACGATGGATCATCAAAACTTATATTATCCGAAAATAAGCACAACAACACCATTTTTATAGTTGATGAAGCCTCTATGATTCCTGATAATTCCCGGTCAACGGAGTGGACATTGTTTTCAACAAGAAATTTATTAGAGGATCTTTTTAACTATGTCTATAATGGTGAAAATTGCAAACTGATACTTTTGGGCGATACGGCTCAGTTACCACCGGTAGGTTTGAATATTAGCCCTGCACTTGATATTGATTTTCTAAATCGCTCGTATAGTTTGGAATTATACACATCTGAACTTACTGATGTCGTGAGGCAATCGATGGAGTCGGGGATATTAGCCAATGCAACAAATATCAGAGAAAAAATTAAGGGCAATCATGAGGGAAGTTTAATTGCTACATCGAAGTTTGATGACATCATCAGAATAACCGGAGAAGATTTGGAAGACTTACTAAATGAAGCTTACTCCAAATCAGGATTAGACCAAACCGTCATCATAACCCGATCAAACAAAAGGGCTAATAGTTTTAACCAGGAAATAAGGAAACGGATTTTATACAAAGAAAATGAAATATCCACCGGCGACTACCTGATGATTGTAAAAAACAACTATTTCTGGCTTGATAAAGATTCTAAGCCAGGATTTCTGGCAAATGGTGATATTATAGAGATTCAGCGAATTAATAAATATGAAGACCTTTATGGTTTTCGTTTTGCTGATGTAACAGTCAAACTTATTGATTATCAGGAAGAAAACGACCTACAAGTAAAACTATGCCTTGACTCTCTTATGGTTGAAGGACCTTCTCTTTCACAGAAGGATGGTCAACAGTTGTTTGATGAAGTTATGAAAGACTTTGAGGATATTCCTTCGCGACGAAAAAGAATTGAAAATGTAAAAAACAGTCCCTTCTTTAATGCGCTCCAGGTAAAATTTGCTTATGCACTTACCTGCCATAAAACACAGGGTGGCCAATGGGAAACTGTTTTTATCGATCAGGGATATTTAATTAGGGATAATATTAATGTTGAATATTACAGGTGGTTGTACACTGCTTTTACACGGGCAACTAAAAAGCTTTATTTGTTAAATTTCAATGATTTATTTTTCGAATAAAAAGTCAAAGCCCATCAGCAAATCGCTGACGGGCTTCTCCCTCTACGCTAATGAAAAATAATTATCTTATCGAAGACTCAACATTCATGCCATAATATTTAAACCTCGCTACCTTTCTAATTATCAAAATAGTAAGATTTTATAGATTGAGTTATCAGAATAAATATTTATTAGATTTGGAGTGTCATTTACCGATTTTGGAAAATATTGGAAAAAATTTATATCCTTGAGTTATTTTTTCATGATTATTGAATAATAATTAATTTCACAAAATAAAATAAAGTGATTATGAAAAATTTATTTTTGGTTTTGATTGTAATAGGGTCATTGAATGTTTTCGGATCATTTGATGAAACATTTTATAATAAATCCCTTCGTATTGATTACATTCATTCAGGTGATTCTGAAACGGAGAATTATTTTCTGGATGAAGTAAAAATTGAATCACACTGGGGTGGATCGCACATAAATTTAATCGATACTTTTTATTATGGTAAATACTATTTCAAAGTGTATGATCTCGCATCAGATTCTTTGATCTATTCGAGAGGTTACAGCACACTTTTCGGAGAATGGCAAACGACTGACCAATCAACGTTAATCCAAAGAAGTTTTAATGAGACTGTAGTAATGCCACTTCCTAAAAAAAATGCCAAAGTAGTATTTTATAGCAGGAATAGCGAGGGTGATTTTGAAGAGAGGTTTTTATATCATTACGATATTAACAACTATTTCATCTCCCCGGAAAGGAGATGCGAATACCCTGCTTTTGATGTTCAAGTTTCAGGCGATCCTTGTATTAAAGTTGATATAGTGATCCTCCCGGAAGGATATGAAGAATCGGAAATGGGACTGTTCATTGAGGATTGTAAGCATTTTGTCGAGATTCTTTTTTCATTTGAACCTTATTCGAACTATAAGGATAAATTCAACATAAGAGGTATATTGGCCTCGTCAAAGGAATCAGGGAACGATATTCCGGCAGATTCAATCTGGAAAAAAACCCTAATGAGTACCTCATTTTATACTTTCGACAGTGAAAGATATTGCATGACTTATGATAATAAAATAGTCAGGGATCTGGCTGCCAATGCTCCTTACGATCAAATCTATATCCTGGTTAATTCGTCCAAATATGGAGGGGGAGCCATTTATAATTATTATTCAGTTAGCGTAAATAGTAATTTGCTGGCCGGTAAAATATTTGTCCATGAGTTGGGGCATGGATTTGCAGGTTTGGGTGACGAGTATTATAATACAGATGTAGCATATAGCGAATTTTACCCTTTGGATGTTGAACCCTGGGAGCCCAATCTGACAACCCTTGTAAATTTTGATAAAAAATGGAAAAACCTAATCCGTAAAAAAGTACCTGTACCTACACCTTCAGAAGAGAAATATTTTGATAAAACAGGTGTATTTGAAGGAGGGGGTTATGCAGCCAAAGGTGTTTACCGCCCTGCTTATGACTGTTTGATGAATACTTTCAACGGTGATAAATTTTGTGATGTATGTGAACAGGCGATCGAAAAAATGATCCTGTTTTATTCGGAATAAAATTTTATAAGCAACCACAATATTGGTGGTCTATTGAAAGTGAGATACTTAAACTATATTTAATTCAAAAACCTGAAAAGTTAATTATTGATTTTTTTTAATCCTTTATTTATTGTTAATGTATTGGCAATTTATACTTTTGCAACAAATTTTTTATAAGCTTATAAAAATCACAAAATAAATGCTATGATCTCAAAACTTTCTGAATTGGTTGATATGGCGAAAGCCAAGCGACGGAGGAAAATTGCTGTTGCCGCTGCCGGGGATTATGATGTACTCCAGGCGTTGAAAAATGCCGGAAGCGAGGGTATTGTAGAACCTGTTTTAGTAGGTATTAAATCAAAGATTGAAAAAATATCAAAAGAGATCGATTATGATATAAGTAAATTTGAGTTAATAGATATTGAGGACAAATTTGAAGCATCACTACAAGCTGCACAGTTGATACGTGAAGGGCATGCCGATTTGTTAATGAAAGGAATGGTAAGCACCGCACAACTGCTTAAAGCTGTTCTTGATAAAGAGCATGGTTTACGAAAAGGCAGTATTTTAAGCCATGTTGCCATTTTTGAATCTCCGCATTATCATAAACTTCTCGGGGTAACAGATGCAGCTATGAATGTAGCTCCCACATTTGAAGAAAAGATAGGAGTGATAAATAATGCTGTGGAGCTTTTTCATTTGTTAGGTGAACCAAATCCAAAGGTTGCTATTGTGGGTGCGGTTGAAACTGTAAATCAAAGGATGGAATCCACAATGCATGCTGCAACCTTGTCGATGATGAACAAACGGCAACAAATTACCGGATGTACAATTGATGGTCCGCTTGCCCTTGATAATGCTATTTCAAAAAAAGCAGCAGAAGTAAAAAATATCCAAAGTGATGTTGCTGGAAATGTTGATATTGTGGTTGCTCCAGATATAAACGGCGCTAACTTTTTGTACAAAGCATTGAATTTTCTTGGAGGTGCATCAACAGCAGCAGTTATTATGGGTGCTAAAGTACCTGTTGTTTTAACATCGCGGGCAGATTCTGAAAAGATAAAATTTTTATCTATAGCGCTTGCTGCTGCAATCGGCTAAATTTTTAATTTTGATTTTTTATTCTAATTCAATAAAGAAGTTACCATGGATAATGTTGTTCGTATTCTTGCTATCAATCCGGGCTCAACTTCTACAAAAATTGCGGTATACGAAAATGAAATACCGATATTCCTGAAAAATATTAAGCATACCAATGAGGAGCTTGTTGCTTTCGAAAAAATTACAGACCAGTTTCAATATCGAAAAAATTTAATACTTGATCAGCTAAAGGAGGCAGATATCGACCTGAATTCCATAAAAATAGTTATGGGAAGGGGAGGGCTGCTTAAGCCTATTGAATCAGGAGTTTATGCTGTAAATGACCGGATGATTAATGATTTACGAAACAGTCCGGTGGGAGAGCATGCAAGCAATCTTGGAGGGTTGATAGCCCATGATATTGCAAAATCACTCAAAGAAGCGAAAGCATATATTGCGAACCCTGTTGTGGTGGATGAGATGGATGATATTGCAAGATATACAGGTCATCCAAAATTTACCAGGAAATCCATTTTCCATGCCTTAAATCAAAAAGCAGTAGCGAGGGAGCATGCAAAATCAATCATGCGCGAATACGAAGATTTAAATTTGATAGTTGTACACCTGGGCGGGGGAATAACAGTTGGAGCTCACAGGAGGGGAAAAGTTGTTGATGTTAACCAGGGCTTGGATGGTGAAGGCCCGTTTTCACCGGAACGATCCGGAACATTGCCAATAGGTGATTTGGTTAGGCTCTGTTTTAGTGGCGAGTTTACCGAAAAAGAGATCATTGAAATGATTAAGGGTAAAGGCGGCCTGGTAGCTTACCTTGGTTCAAATAGCGCTTATGATGCTGAAATGAAAGCATTTAATGGTGATGAAAAATCTAATTCAGTTCTTCAAGCTATGGCTTACCAGGTTGCCAAAGAAATTGGTGCCATGAGCACTGTAATGAAGGGAGATATTGACGGGATTTTGATTACAGGTGGAGTAGCCAATAGCAAATGGTTTGTTAATCTTATTATTGAAAGAATTCATAAAATTGCCCCAACACATGTATACCCTGGAGAGGATGAAATGAGAGTTTTGGCATTTAATGGTTTAAGAGTTTTAAAGGGTGAAGCTGAAATAAAAGAATATTTATAATTGATATATTTACAACTATTTTTATTTTTGTATCAATGAATGCGTTAATAGTAAAACTCTGGCAAATATTCTTACTTCTTTCATTTGTTTTTTTTCTTACAACAGTTTCAGCTCAAAAAAATGATACCGTATTTTTTTTAAATGGTGACAGGATTTCGGGAGAAATAAAGGATTTTCAATATGGTTACTTGACTTATAAAACTTATGGTGTAAGTACTGTAAGTATTAAATATGATAAAATTGCAACCTTCTTTTCAAATAAAGATTTTGAAATTATTTTTAAAGATGGGAGAAGAAGGTTTGGTTCATTTGCAACATCTCATCTTGATCAATTTGTAAATATTGTCACAACCAATGACACATTGTTAACTCCTTTGGTAGAAGTTGTAGAAATTACACCCATTAAAAAAAGATTTTGGAAAAGATTAAGTGGCAATGTTGATCTGGGCTATAGTTATACAAAAGCAAGTACTCTATCACATCTGAATTTTAGCAGTAATTTAAAATACCAACAAAAAAATTATTTTACACGATTACAACTGAATTCAAATATTACTGATCAAAAAAACCAGGATAGAGCTGATAAAAATGATGCAACCTTAACAATATACAGGCGGTTGAAGAAAAGTTGGTTTGGCCTTGGAACTTTTAGTAGTGAGCGAAATTCGGAATTAGGTTTGGATTTGCGGTTACAGGGTGGTTTGGGTGTTGGAAATGAAATTGTGCATACAAATTCAAATAATTTATTAGCAGCTCTTGGGGTCATGGTAAACAAAGAGTGGTCTTCTGATACGACAGAAGCCCGTGTAAATGTAGATGGATTTGTTGGGGTTGCCTATCGGTTATTCCGGTTTAAGGACCCGGAGATTGATATAACCTCAAACGTTACGGCTTATCCAAGTTTTACGGTAAAAAACCGTTGGAGAATAAATTTCGATATTAAAGTAAAAATTGAAATAATAAATGACATGTATTTCAGCTTGTCATTTTATGATAATTACGATAGTAAGCCGGCCTCAGATGCTGCATCAAATAATGACTTTGGGGCTACCACTTCCCTTGGCTATTCGTTTTAGCTTAAATTGTATCTTTCGGGATGTTTGGCTCCTCGTCCCCTGTAGAAATCTTCAATGATTTTAAAATCTTCTTCAAAATTACCGGTAGGTGTAAAGATTTTATAAATCCCGACTTCTTTCTTTTTATAATCTATTACTCCAATGGCAATCGGAACATTAGCTTTTAAGGCAATATAGTAAAATCCCTTTTTCCATTTATCATTGTACTTGCGTGTTCCTTCGGGGGTTATGGTGATATAAAGAGATTCGTGTTCCTCAAAAATCTTAGCAACCGTGTCCACCAGATTCGTGCTTTTGCTTCTGTCAACCGGAATTCCACCAGAGCGTTTTAAAAGAGGTCCGGTAATTAAACCAAATGATTCCTTTTTGACCAGAAGCTTCACTTTGACCCCGAGAGCCCAATAGGCAAATCTCCCCCAAACAAAATCCCACATGCTTGTGTGGGGAGCAACAACAACAACGCACTTTAAAATACTTTCGGGAATTTCCCCAACGATTTTCCAGCCGGTAAGTTTCAGAATAAGTTTTGAGATCAGGCTTAACATGAATTAAAAATCTATCTCCAGATCAAGTTGATCCTTTAATTTTAAAAGCGCTGGATTTTTTTCGACCATTTTATTGAATTTTTCCTGCGGTGTATAGGGTTTGAAATTTGCAGGTTGTTCGGTAACTAAAATATTCATCTGTATCTTATAATTGTTCAGTTTTTCCCGTATAACCGGAAGAAATTTAATCAAATGGTCTTCGATTTCTTTTTTTTGGATTTTATTATCCACAGTAAAGTTTATAACAAAATTTTCCTTTTTAACAGGTTTATGTTTTGTTAAGGTTGAATAAAAATTTTTATCAGACTTATATTTCGTTGCAACATCTTCCCAAACAGATTCTACATGATTTTGATCGAATTCATCCGCAGGTTTATTTTTTAAGTCATCTTCAGTATTTTCTTCTTTAACTTCCTTTGCAGCATGATGATTTTTGATGGATATGGTACTGGGGATTGATTTGCTTTTATAGGGTTGATTTTTTATCGATATGGAAGGTTCCTGGCTTTTACTTTTCTGCTCTACAGGCACAGGCTTATAAGTTTCCTGTTTTTTTTCAGTAACTATTGAGCTTTTTCTGGTAAGGTCATGGTAGCCTGTATTCCCGATGGAACACATTTTCATGAGGCTCAACTCAAGATGCAGGTTCTTGTTATTACTGCTTTTATAATCAATATCGCATTTATTATTTATGTTGAGCGCTTTCAATAGAAAATCCGTTGAGCAAACGGTTGCCTGCTCTTCGTATTTTCCTTTTATACTTCCTCCAACTTCCAGTAATTGAAGTGTTACCGGATCTTTGCAGACTAAAAGATTCCTCATGTGATCTCCGAAACCGATAATAAAATGCTGCCCATCAAAACCATTGTTTATTATTTCATTGATGATCAATAAAGTTTCTTTAATATTACCATTTAATATGGCGTCAACGATTTTAAAGTAATAGTCATAAT
>JAUVJI010000029.1 GCA_030596605.1 Bacteroidales bacterium | reverse complement strand
ATAGAAAAGCTTAACACCCGGTAAAAGTTAGGTATTAAATGTGTAACTATTATTTCACTAATTGTTGTGGCTATTATATCTGCATGATTGATACCGTAGAATGGTATTCTCAGAGGGCCTGGTAACACACTGTTAACATCACCGGTGCTAAAAGGATTTATTGGGGTGCTTTTTATTGTTGCTGCCATCCTCGGTATCGTTTACGGAGCAATAACCGGTAGGTTTAAAAACGATGCTGATGTTGTTAAGGGAATGGTTGATAATTTTAAAACCTTAGTGCCATTCCTGGTACTGGTCTTTTTTGCCGCCCAGTTTGTCGCATTCTTCAAATGGAGTAACCTGGGGCTAATAATAGCAATAAAAGGGGCAGAGGGCCTGCACAGTATGGACATGGGTCTTATCCCTCTTGTAATACTGTTTATTATTTTATCAGGTTTTCTTAATATGTTTATGGGGTCTGCTTCAGCAAAGTGGGCTATACTCGGGCCTGTCTTTATCCCGATGTTTATGCTGCTTGGCTATTCACCGGAATTATCACAGGTTGTTTACCGTATTGGCGACAGTGTAACAAATATGATCTCGCCTATGATGAGTTTCTTTGCACTGATAATAGTATATTATGAAAAATACGATAAGAGTGCCGGTATTGGAACATTAATGTCAACAATGCTGCCTTTTTCCATAGTCTTTTTTATCTCATGGTCGCTTTTACTTATCGTCTGGATTTTACTTAATATTCCACTTGGACCGGGAGCAGGACTCTATTATCAATAGGGATTATCCGCATATTAGTAATTACTTCCCTCTTTCAATTGATAAATTTACAATAACCTTACTTTCATCATTTTTAATATCGAGTTTATGTTTTTCAGGATTCCCTGGTTTCATTGTTATTTAAGCTACCTGTTAAAGTAATAGTGCAGCAAAGAGCTACTGATTGACTTTTAAATAGTATAATTTAGGGGAAAGTATAGGTTTTATAATATTTTTACTACATTTGCCCCAATTTTTATTATTATTTATATAATTTACACAACAAACAATGAACACAGGTAAAGTTAAATTTTTCAATGGAACCAAAGGTTTTGGGTTTATTTCCGATGATGAGTCAGGAAAAGAATATTTTGTACATTCTTCAGGTTTAATTGATGAAATCAGAGAAGATGATGCAGTAACATTTGAGCTTGCAGAAGGAAAAAAAGGTTTAAACGCAGTTAACGTTAAACTTGCTTAATAGAATTATTTAATTCTATTCAAGATTTTTTTAAAAGCCCCGCTTTTTGCGGGGCTTTTTTGTTTTGCCCATATCAACTTCTTAGAGGTTAAAACTTCTAAGAAATTTCCTGCCTGGTAGTTCACCTCTAATTCCTACCTTTGCGCCATATTTAGCATGTATGAAATTTGATGAATATCGCATTGCCGATGGAATAAAAACCAGTATCTCGAAATTGGGGTTTAAAAAACCTACCGATATACAATATAAATCTATTCCTCCCATTTTAAAAGGAGAGGACGTTCTCGCCATTGCGCAAACCGGTACAGGTAAAACGGCAGCCTTTGCCATACCTGTTCTACACATATTGCAAGAACGCAAAATTAGCGGTCGCCCGGATGGAGTGAAGTGCCTTGTGATGGCACCTACGCATGAGCTGGCTTTACAAATAGAAACTGTTTTTAATACATTGGGCAAACATACGAGGATTACTACTTTTTGTATTCATGGAGGTGTAGATCAGGAACCACAAATTAAGCAGTTAGATAAAGGAGTGGATGTTTTAATTGCCACTCCCGGCAGAATGTTTGATCTCGTAAGCCAGGGTGCGCTTAATTTAAAGCGGGTTGAAATTTTGGTATTGGATGAAGCCGACCACATGCTCGACCTGGGGTTTATTAAAGACATCCGCGATTTAATGCGCCATCTTCCCAGTAAGCGACAAACACTTTTTTTCTCTGCTACCATCAACGAAAAGATAAAAAAACTGGCTTACTCCTTAGTTACCGATGCCATTCGCATTCAAATCTCACCAAAGGATCCCGTAGCAAAAAATATTGAACATGCTGTTGCTTTTGTTGAAATGGACGACAAACGTTTCTTTTTGGCTGAGATGATTAAGAATAATTCAGAATCGAAAATATTAGTCTTTGTTAGAACCAAGGTTCGGGCGGAGCGTGTAAAAAAAGCGATGACCAGGGTTAATATTGTGACCGATACGATTCATAGTGACATTATACAGGAAGAGCGTGAACGAACGATGATAAGCTTTAGAAAAGGGGAGTTAAAGATTTTAATTGCTACCGATGTGAGCGCCCGGGGAATTGATATCCCGGATGTAGAATTTGTAATAAATTATGACCTGCCAGAATCTTCAGAAAATTATGTACACAGAGTAGGTAGAACGGGGCGTGGCAGGCAAAAAGGGCGCGCAGTTTCGTTTTGCAGTACAGAAGAAAAAGAACTATTAATCGAAATTGAAAAGAACCTGAAGAAACCCATCCAACGAATAGAGATTACCAAAAAGGATTATGAAAATACCCTGGATTTTTCTCATGACAAATCCCATGATTGGCAAGCCTTGATGAAAGAAAATGAAGAGAATACCCACCTTCGTCAAGGTTCTGGAGGGCGAAGAAAAACAAAATACAAAAAAAAAGTTTAAAAAGTAATTACAAAACGGAGAATAATAGTCCGGTTTTTTGGCACATGCTTTGAATCAATTATTAAAATCAAAGAATTAAAGCTATGTTCAAAAAACACTCCATTTTCATTACAGCAATTTTAGTGCTCACAATATTTTCTTCATGCGGGTTTATAAAAATCGACTTTAGAACTGCAGCCGAACAATTTACAGATTTCTCACCAAAAGAATCTCTTGAAGAGTCGTATGAAGATTCGAATGACTGTGGTTGTTATGGTCCTAAGTCGCCAGGACCATGTACTTATATTGGCTTTTCTGTATGTGGATGTGATGGGATTACATATGGCAATCCTTGTGTAGCAAGAAGGAATGGTATATATCATTATACAATAGGAAAATGTCAATTGACAATGAATCTAATTTTTTTTATTGAATGACGAAGAAAATAATTAAAGCCGAAAGCTATGCTATTAAAAAAATCCATTTTCATTTTTGCAATTTTATCACTGGGGTTGTTTTCTTCCTGTGGGATAATTCGAATTGATACTTCTGTTCTCAAAGAACAGTTTACAGATTTTTCGGGTGCAAACTTACAGGGTGTATCAACTGAAGACTGTGAATGTTATGGTTCCACTTCAACTGTACAATGCACAAAAATTCATGCTCCGGTATGCGGTTGCGATGGCAGAACATATAGAAATTCATGTTATGCATATAGAGCAGGTATAAGACAATATACCTGGGGAAGATGCCAATGGCCGGAGCCAAGACTATATAATAGTACGTATTCATTTAAGTAATTGAATTGCTAAATTTTTTCCAGAGTAATAAAATGTCTCATGATGTATTGCATGGCGCCTGTCCTGAACTTGTTTCGGGATTAATATAGCCTTGTCAGATGAAGCATTTGCAAAGTCTGATTTGGTATTAATTTTGTTTGTGCCCCGACCTTTCGGCAAATACGGGGTAGGATAGGAGGGGTGCAAAAAGGAAACAACGTTCGCGAACACCAATTAGAAAAAATTTATTGTGAGCAATTTAACCAGGTTATACTACCTGCCTGCCGAAACTACAGTGTAGGCAGGGCGTGCTGGCCAATAGAAAGTTTTATTCTTTCTTTTCATACAAGGTAAACGGAACACTTAATTTGCGAAATGAAACGGAGCGAAATGTGTGTGGAGTGAGTTTATTAATTTCATGTATTATAAGAGATAATTTTTGAATGTTTCAAAACAGAACAAATATTTGTTTGATATTAAAACATTATTTATCTTTGTACCTAAATTCATATAGAAAGTATGAGAACAGAATTGTCAAATAAAGAGATAGGTAACAGGATAATGACCATAAGAAAGGCGAAAGGATTTTCTCAGGAAGACCTGGCTTCCCTTTTAGGTATTTCCCGGTCAGCCGTGGCGCAAATTGAGTTGGGAAACCGAAAAGTTTCTATTATTGAGCTAATGAACCTTTCGTTGAACCTTGGCTTCTCCATTGATAAAATCCTGGCTAAAGACTTCAACTATCAAAATGATGGTATTGAGATTAATAAAGAGAAAGAAGAGCAGGTCAATGAAGAAAGAATTTCTGTGCCGGAGTTGATGATTGATAAATTCAGGAATGTATTATTATACATACTTGAAAGATGTGCCGGCAAAGCAAATGTCGGGGAAACTTTACTTTACAAATTACTTTACTTTTCAGATTTTAATTATTATGAAGTTTATGAAGATCATTTAACCGGCGCTCAATACAGAAAGTTGCCATATGGACCCGTACCTCATAATATAAATGCGGTTATCGACAAGATGATTGGAATAGGGGAGTTGCAAAGGATAAAAGCAGAATATCATGGCTATCCCCAAACAAGATATATCCCCTTGACAAAACCTGACTTAACAAAGTTAAAAGCCAGTGAAATTGAAGTAATAGATCATGTAATTAATCAGCTTTCCGATTATTATGCAGCCGCAATCAGTGATTATTCCCACAAAGACTTACCCTGGCTGGCCACAGAAGAAGGAGATGTGATTGATTATGATTTGACATTTTACAGGGAGAAACCTTATTCGGTAAGGAATTATGATATTGAGGAAAATGGAGTTTGAGGAATTAGATGAATATAAAAAGGATTTAAAAAAACTTTCAAAACGTTATAAATCCCTTAAAGGTGATTTGGAAGTAGTAAAAAAAGTGTTGCGGGTTCATCCTGCTGAAAGGCATCCGATTAGCTTTCGGATTAACGGCTTTGGGATTACAAGTTGTATAATTAAAGTTAAAAAGATAGCATGTAAAAGTTTAAAAGGAAAAGGTGTTAATACCGGGTTAAGATTAGTATATGCCCACTTTGAAAGTACAGAATTGAAAAAAAATGAAAAAATAGTGTTTATTGAGGTTTATCATAAAAGTGATAAAGCAAATGAAGATATGGGGCGGATTTTGAAATGTTTTGATTGAAAATTATGGCGATGAAACCAAAAGGATATTCTGTCTTGATCGTTTTTGAACTTGTAAAATACCCTGAACATCACTGAAGATAAATGCAGCTATTGGCAATCGTTGATGAAGGAGGCTGAAGAAGGGAAAGCTCAACATCGACAGGGGCCAGGGTTGACGAAAAAAGAAAAAAAGAAGGCTGGGCAGTAAGCATAAATTGCGTTAATCGTAATATTGAATTCAATTTTAAGGGGACTAAAGGAAATAATTGAAAATAGGGGCAAAAGTGAAATAAAATCAAAAATTTTTACTTTGATGCTTTTTATTGTAACTCCCTTTTGATTTTATCTTTAAAAACTTTACTTTTGAAGTTTTGCAAGTCACTTCTAAGAAGTACTTGAAGTACAATGGAATAAAGTCGAATTGGTTTACAGCGAAATTAGGTTAAGAGTTATGACGTTGTGATTTCCAAACAGTCATATAGACTTAATGTTAGGTATCGACAAGATAGAACTAAATATATTAAATAAATCAAAAGTGTAACGATGGTCAAAATTCCTTTTCGAGTGTCTGCACGAACTGCTAGGCTTATTGGCAAGGATAATATTGCATCAGCTGAAGGTGCGATTATCGAACTTGTAAAAAATTCATTTGATGCTGAAGCAGATGATTGCTTTGTGATTTTTAATATTAAGAAGAAAGGCAACTCATGCATCTACATAATTGATAATGGAACAGGAATGACTGGGGATGTGATTCTGGACGATTGGATGACAATAGGAACAGAAAGCAAGTTGATCGAACCAATTACAAAAAGTAAGAAGCGTGTGAAATCTGGATCGAAAGGAATTGGGCGGCTTGCATTGGATAGATTAGGAGATACTTGTGAATTTGTGACTTTAGCAAAAGGAAATAATAAAGGGTCTAAATGGAAAGTTAATTGGAATGATTTCGATAAAAAAGGACTAACTGCTGGACAAGTAACTGCAGAATTAGATGATAAAATTGATTTAGAATTCAAAAAAGAGGTTTTAAAACATATAAGCGCTTTAAAAGCAACAAAGCCGATAATTAATAAAACCGTTTTTAACTCTGGAACGATTATTAAAATTGATAACCTTAGTGATAGATGGGATATGGGTAAAATTGATAATGTATATAATTCCTTGGAAATTCTTGTACCACCAAAGGAAAATCCAGAATTCAAAATTCATCTATTTTCATCACTCGAAAAGGGGGCATATGGACTCGTCAACTCCTCATTCATTGATGATTATGATTATAAATTAACTGCAATAGTAAGGGAAAATAATAAAATTAAAATATCAATTGATCGGAAAGAATTTAATTGGAATTTAATTCATCCAGATGTATGGAAAGAAAAACAACCTCGTGATATGTCCAAATGGCCATATAACTTAGATACACTTAAAAACGGAGAGTTTTCTTTTGATACAGATATTGAAACTGTATGGCCGGCAATAGAGGAAATGAGTAACGGTAAAAAGTTAATTAATGATATTGGTCCTTTTACTTTTACTTTTTATTTTATGAAACGCGACTATTCAAGCAAACGTGATAATTTTGCGTATCGCAATTTTAATTCATCAAAGAGGAAAGTTTGGTTAAAACAATTTGGTGGAATTAAATTGTATAGAGACCAATTCAGAGTACGACCATATGGAGAACCTCAAAGTAATGCTTTTGATTGGTTGGGCTTAGGGGATAGAGCAGCAGCAAGCACTTTTGGTCCAGGGCAAAAAGGAGGAAAAAGCTGGCGGGTAAATCCAAACCAAGTACATGGAGTTGTTAATATCTCCAGACTCACGAATATTCAATTGAAAGATGTATCAAACCGAGGTGGTTTACACGAAAATGAAGTTTACTTTGCATTTCGTGAATTAATCAGACAACTGATTAATATTATTGAAAAGGACAGGCACTTCATGATTAGGCCTATGTCAGTGGTTAAGAGGCGTTTGGAGGAGACGGACAAAGCAAAGGAAGAAGCTATAATAAAAGCAAAAGAAAAATTAGCAGATCATGAAAAAAAATCACGATCCAAAAGCAAAGGAAATAAAATACTTAGGTTAATTGACTCAGAAGAAGGTGAACAAGATAATGAGCTAACCTATGCTAAAGGAGTACGTGCTCTTGAAGAGGAGATAATAGAGAAATCTTCTGAAATTAGAGAACTCCGAGCACTTGCAAGTTTAGGAATGACAATTGGAACCTTTACTCATGAACTACGGGAAATAAGTGATAAATTAAAAGGTAAGACCAACAAACTTGAAACAGCTTTGCACAAGTGGGTAAATATTGAAAAGCTTGGTATAATAAAACGAGCGGAGAATCCTTTTACCTTATTAGATGATATTCGATCAAAAAATGAAAGATTAAGAAATTGGCTTAATTTCTCTTTAAATCTGGTTCGTAAGGATCGCAGAAAAGCTACAAACCTTTCATTGAAGAATTACTTTAATGAATTTTTACAGAATTGGTCAGAAGATTCAATTGAGCGAAAGACAAAAATTATTTTAGCAAATGATTTTGGGTCTCTTAAACTTACAAAGGCATATCCGATAGACCTTGATGCAATATTTAATAATTTGCTTATTAATTCTTTCGATGCTTTCTATAGAAAGGATTCACCAAGGAGGAGGAGAGAAGTTATTATTGGATACGAATTAGAAAACGATGGAATAAGTTTTATTTATCAAGATAATGGACCTGGTTTATTAAAAAGTATAAAAGATCCATATGAAATATTCGATGCTTTATTCTCAACAAAGAAAAAATTAAACGAGGGTGAAATTGGCTTTGGGCTTGGAATGTGGATTGTTAAATCTGCTATAGATGAATACAATGGCTATTTGGAAATCACAAAACCAAGGCCAGGTTTTATATTGAAAGTTCATTTTCCCAAAATAACAAAATAATAAATTATGTACCGATTATTATACATTGATGAGGAATCCGAAGATAGGGAGGCATTTGAGGATATAATGTCTGATGGAGATACTCAGTTAATTGCAGCTCATCCTTATTCAGATGAAACAGATATGCTGGATTTTATAATGCGAGAGAAATTCGATTGTATTATTGCTGATTTCAGATTAATGGGCAAAGATCCAAATATAAAATATGATGGGACAGACCTTTTGAAAAGTATTATTGAAAAAAGGGAAGATTTTCCAGTATTTATCCTAACCAGAGTGAGAGATGAAGATGATGTGGATAGTGCATTTGAAGCAACACGAATTTTGCAAAAATCAGATCTGGAGGATATTGACGATGCGAAAGAATTAAAAAGAAAAATAATTAAATCGATTGATTATTACAGAAAGCAAACAGAGGCATTAGAAAATAAGTTAGAAAAGTTAATATTGAAACGCCAAGAATATGGAGATCTTGAAGATTATGACCTTCAGTCACTTAAGGATATTGATGAAAGGCTGGAAAGAAGACTTAATATTGATAAACGTATTCCAGATGTAATCAAGGATTCTGAAAGCTTAGAATCACTTAACAAAGTTCTTAAGGAAGCAGAAGACTTTCTCATAACAATAAACAAGAAAAAATAGAGATGCCTAATTTTAGAGAATATAGCCCACAGCATAACCATAATTTTCAAAAACCATATAAAAGTTACAGGAGCTATAAAAAATATTTAGTGTTAGATTTTAACAACTGTTGTGGTTATTGTAATGGACATGATACCTGGAATGGAGGTCCAAAATCATATCATATAGATCATTTTGCTCCACAGGACAAATTCCCTCAATTAGAAACTCAATATGATAATCTAATTTATGCTTGTCCATCATGTAATTTAGCCAAATCTAATAAATGGTACTCTAATAATAGTAATACTAACTCGCACTTTATTAATGGGAAAGGACTACAAAAGCCTACTGAAATAGATTTTAATATTCATTTTGTAAGGGATGCTGATGGAGCTATACAAGGAAATACTGTTGAAGGCGTCTTTATGGTAAAAACATTAAAACTAAACCTTGAACGTCATTCAATAATTTGGAGACTTACTCGGCTTCAAAATCTAATTACTTCATATAATGATTTAATTGTAAATCAGAAAGTTGCTGGAAATGATCTACAAATTGCTATCAAAACACATTACACATTATTGAAGGTATTTTATAAATATCATTCTAAGTTTAGAGCACTTAACGTATGAATAATGAGAAAATTTAGCAAGGGAGACCATACAATTTTTCTCGGAGATGCATTAGAGGTATTACGAGAAAAAACAGAAGACAACTCAATAGATTTGATTTTTATTGACCCTCCGTATAACATTGGTAAGAATTTCAATGGTTTTAGGGACAAATGGGAAAATGGTGAAGAGTACGTTCAGTGGTGTTATTCATGGTTGGATCTAAGTATCAAAAAGCTGAAAATAAATGGAGCTATGTACGTTATGACTTCTACACAGTATATGGCATATTTGGATATATATTTGCGTGACAGAATAAATATACTCTCCAGAATAGTTTGGTGCTATGATAGTTCTGGAGTGCAGGCAAAGAATTATTATGGCTCTCGATTTGAACCAATACTTTTTTGTGTCAAAAATAAGAGTAAATATAAGTTTAATTCGAAAGATATTTTAGTTGAAGCAAAAACTGGTTCTAAAAGAAATCTTATTGACTACAGGAAGAATCCTCCAAAACCATACAATAAAACCAAAGTACCTGGAAATATTTGGTTATTTGAGCCACGTGTTCGTTATAGGATGGATGAATATGAAGAGCACCAAACTCAAAAGCCTGAAGCTCTTTTGGAACGAATAATTAAAGCCAGCTCTGACGTCGGGGATACTGTTTTAGACCTATTTTCTGGATCATTTACTACTGGTAAAGTAGCAAAAAAACTCAATCGTAAATCTGTTAGTATTGAAATAAATGAAGACTATGTAAAAATTGGTTTAAGAAGACTAGGTATACAACAATCATGGCAAGGAGATAAGCTAATTAAGCCTGAGAAACCTTATACAAGAAAAAATAGTCAAAATTAAAGCCCGGCTATGAATAGAGATGAGGTTGACGATTTATCTAATAATTAGTTATCTTCATCAATGCAATTTTTAAAATAGGGTGATAAATAACATCTTAAATAGAAAAGTGCATTGACCAAAACAAATTGTATTTACTACTCTTTATTCTCGAAAGTAAGTTGGAGTGAGTTTGATTTGCGAAATAATTTCAATTCTTATCAGCTAACGGAATATCAAATATGCTGAGAATAAACTGCCTTATCCCTGCATATTTTGCTGAGAATAATTTGTATATTTATTGATCAAACCAGATACTATTACTTATAGAAATAACCCTTAAGTTATTACTGTTAATGCATATAATAATATGCTATAAGAACTAATAGATGCTTTAATGCATAGAATATTAGGTCTTATCATCTCGGGCTTGACCATTGAAATAATTTCTATTCTTGTCAGATAAGGTAATATTAAATATGTGGAGAAAAGTTGGATAGATTACTCTACTATCAAAAAGCGTATAATTAATATTATGTTAAATAGAAAATATTAAAACAAAGGAGAGAATAAAACATCCTCTCCTCCATTCCACAATATTTATTTAAAACTACTCTTCCAGTTTTGCATTTATCTCTTTTAATTTATCATACATTTTAAGCCGGGTATAAATTTCTTTTAACGATACCAATGTACTGCGATCTTCAGGTTCTAACTCATGTGCTGTTTCCAGATAAGGCAAACAAGTGGATAAAAGTTCATCTGCTTTTTCTTTTAACGCATCATATTCGTCCTGTGCAGTCAATGGCAGATCATTTGCCTCATCAATATATGTAGCTGCCTTGTTTACATATAAAGCGCCCATATTATAATTAGGATCAAAATAATCGGGTTTTAATTCAATTGACTTTATATATGCTTCAGCAGCTTTTTCAAATGAATCTTCCCTCATCTCCTTTGTTCGGGTTGTATCATCAACTACTTCGTTGTATTTCGCACCAATAGCAAAGAAAATCGTTGGATTGGTTTTGTCAATTTCAGCAGCTAATTTAAGGTTTTCAAGCGCTTTTTCCGTTTCCCCTTCGGCCAGGTAAATATTGGTTTCATTTAAAAGAAGGTTTAGATCCTCGGGATACTGTACCCTACCTGCCTGATAGGTGGATATGGCTTTTTCAGCATCCTTATCCTGCTTGTAATAAATATTGGCCAGTGAAGTATATATGGATGGTTCAGGATAATTCCAATCTATCAAGGTTTGCAGCGATTTTTTGGCTTTTTCAAAATCATTGGAATACTCAGCGGCAATTGAAATATAATAAATAGTTGTAGTATCAGTTCTACCTGTTTCCTCATATATTATATATGCAGTTTCAAAAGACTTCACCGACATATCAAAAGCTTCCAATGCCCCTACGCTGTCCTGTGCATTTAATGCCTTCATTCCAACGTTGTATTTATTTGCGCCATCGTTAAAATACGATTCCCCTAAAATCGGCATTCGTGTGAGGATATCAACTTTGTAAACATTCTTTTCGTCAAGCTCCATTGCTCTTTTATAGGCCACATAGGCTTTATCAAGTGCCTCCGGATCCAGGTTTTTATAAACAGAATCCTGGCTTCTGTAGATGTCAATGTAAATATTTCCCATGTAAAACCATGTTTTAGCCTTACCAATAGTTTTTTCATGCTCAGAAGCTGCATCAATATTTTCCTTTGCTTTATCGAGCTTACCACTATTATGATAATTGAATGCGCTCACTACTTTACTATTCTGTGAATAACCAAAATAAAAGGCTAAAATCAATCCTAATAATAATGCTATTTTCTTCATATTCAATGTTGTTTTTATGTAATTTTTAATCGACAAAATTATTAATTAATATAAAACACCATACAATTTCCAGACCAATTTGGAATGATTCTTTTTAATTAAGAAAATCAAAACTAAACTGTATGTTTAAGTAATGGCCAATAATAAACTAATTATTAAGTTTTTACAATTCTTCATTTGACTCATTAGGGTCAGATTCATCAGGATTCAATTCGTCAGTTGGCAATGCCTCCATGTTGACTTCTTCTTCAGCATCTTCTTCAATTTCAACGCGGGCAACAGAAGCAATGGCATCCCCTCCTTTGATATTAATAAGTCTTACTCCTTGAGTTGCTCTTCCCATAACGCGCATATCCGTAACTGCCATCCTGATCAAAATACCTGATCGCTTAATGATCATCAAATCATCATTATCAGTTACAGCCTTAATGGCAATCAGGTCACCGGTTTTAGGTGTTATATTAAGGGTTTTAACTCCCTTGCCACCTCTATTGGTAACCCTGTAATCATCCAGCTTCGATTTTTTGCCATAACCATTTTCTGAAACTACAAGTATATCCTGGCTCCCATTTTCCAGGCAAATCATACCTATTACTTCATCTTTTTCTCTCGATAATCTAATTCCCCTTACTCCTGAAGCATTTCTACCCATAGGCCTGACTCTTCTTTCATTAAAGCGGATAGCCTTCCCCGACTTCAATGCCATGATGATTTCATTTTCACCATTTGTAAGTCTTGCCTCCAGCAAATTATCTCCTTCGCGGATATTCACCGCAATTATTCCATTTTGTCTTGGCCGTGAATATGCTTCAAGTGATGTTTTTTTAATGGTTCCCTTTTTAGTGCAAAGAATAATGAAATTATTTTTTACATATTCTTTGTCAGTAAGATCTTTTACATTTATAAATGCCCTTACTTTATCTCCCTGCTCTAAACTGATAAGGTTCTGCATCGCTCTGCCCTTGGAGGTCTTAGTTCCTTCCGGGATTTCAAAAACACGTAACCAATAGCATTTTCCCCTTTCAGTAAAGAAAAGCATATAATTATGGTTTGTCGCAACGAAAAGGTATTCAAGGAAATCTTCACCACGTTTATTACTTCCCCGTGCACCGACACCTCCCCTGTTCTGCCTGCGGTATTCGGTTAGAGGAGTACGCTTAATATAACCTAAATGTGAGATTGTAATTACAACATCCTCATCTGGTATGGTATCTGTTATGCTGAAGTCCTTGGCTGTATATTCTATTTCAGTTCTTGTATCGTCACCATACTTTTCTTTGATTTCTTGGAGTTCTGCTTTGATGATTTCCTTCCTCATCTCCTCATTTGCCAAAATCTCTTTAAGATGTTCAATCAATTTTAAAAGCTCCTGGTATTCCTCTTTTAATTTTTCCTGTTCTAAGCCCGTAAGCTTTTGCAACCGCATATCCAGAATAGCCCTTGCCTGAATTTCAGACAATTCAAATTCGTTCATTAATCCATTTCTCGCATCTTCGGGTGTACGTGAAGACCTGATCAAAGCTATAACTTCATCAAGGTGGTCGAGGGCTTTTATCAATCCTTCGAGGATATGGGCTTTCTTTTCAGCCTCCTGTAATTCAAATTTGGTCTTTCTTATCAAAACATCATGCCTGTGTGCGACATAGTGCACGATCATATCTTTTAGGTTAAGAAGCATGGGCCTTCCATTTACCAATGCAATATTATTTACGCTAAAAGATGTTTGTAACTGGGTATATTGATAAAGTTTATTAAGAATGACATTGGGTATTGCATCCCTTTTCAAATCGTACACGATACGCAAACCTTCCCTGTCTGATTCATCCCTGATATCAGAAATACCTTCAATCCGCTTATCAATAATCAAGTCAGCCGTTTTCTTGATCATATCGGCTTTATTTACCTGGTAAGGAATTGCAGTAACAATAATGGTGGCTTTTCCATTATCATCTTCTTCTATTTTGGCTTCACCCCTCATGATGATCCTTCCACGGCCGGTTTCATATGCATCTTTAACCCCATCATAACCATAGATCACTCCACCTGTAGGAAAATCCGGGCCTTTTATGAGTTTCATTAACTCAGGTATGGTTATTTCAGCATTATTGATATATGCAATTGTACCGTCAATTACCTCAGTTAGGTTATGAGGTGGCATGTTGGTGGCCATCCCTACTGCTATTCCTGAAGCTCCATTAACCAGCAGATTCGGAATTTTAGCCGGTAAAACAGTTGGTTCAGTTAGTGAATCATCAAAATTCAGTTTAAAATCAACTGTATCCTTGTTAATATCCGCCAGCATTTCTTCAGCAATTTTCCTTAGCCTTGCTTCAGTATATCGCATGGCAGCCGGGCTGTCACCGTCCATCGAACCAAAGTTTCCCTGACCGTCAACTAGCGGATACCGAAGTGACCAGTCCTGAGCCATTCGCACCATAGCATCATAAACAGATGTATCGCCATGGGGATGATATTTTCCTAACACCTCCCCTACTATCCTGGCAGATTTTTTATATGGCTTGTTGGAATAGACTCCTAAATCGAGCATTCCATAAAGCACTCGCCTGTGAACAGGTTTCAATCCATCTCTCACGTCAGGAAGTGCTCTGGATACAATAACCGACATTGCATAATCAATGTAGGCTGTCTTCATTTGGGTTTCGATATTAACCTTTATAATCTTTTCTCCAATTTGTCCGTTTTCCATTTTCTACAATCTTCAATTACAGATAATTACAACATCCTAATAAAAGTTACGAATGTAGTAATTTTTAGTGAATCTTAAGGCTTTTTCCATGATTATTATTACTAACATATTGATGTTAATAAATATTAACTGAATGCCCTTTTTTCAGTATATTTGTATCTACATTTGAAAATAGCGACAAATTGTCACTTATTATTAAATTTCAGCCAGTTAGGAAGGATTTTTGAAAGGACAAAATGAAGAATTGAGTTTTACAAATAAATTTATTATTTGTAATATTTAATTTTAGTTAACGTTTTTTTTAGACATTAAATTTTATTATTTATAATGGAAGCTAAATTTTCACAACGTGTAAAAGATGTACTATCATTCAGCAGGGAAGAAGCCATAAGGCTTGGGAACGATTATATTGGACTTGAGCATCTATTACTTGGGATCATTCGTGAAGGAGAAGGAATGGCTATTCAAATTTTGACATATTTTGGCGTTGACCTTTCAAAAATACGAAAGGAAGTTGAAATAGCCATAGCAAGTTCGATTGAGAAGAAGGCAAAATCGTCTGATAATATCCCATTGATAAAGCAAGCTGAAAGAGCATTAAAAATTACATATCTTGAAGCCAAATTATTTAATAGTGACCTTATTGGGACTGAACATTTATTATTGGCTATTTTAAAGGATCATGATAATGTTGTAACCAAAGCGTTCCAAAATTATGGCGTAGATTATGACGCTGTAAAAGATGAATTAAAAGCTATAATTTCGAACTCTGACAGTGGTGGATTTAAAATAGATCCGAAAGATGAATTACCTGGTGGTACTACAGATGATGATCCGGAAGAAGGGGGACAAAGTTTTGGAGGAAATATTAAAAAAATGTCGGATTCAAAGTCTAAAACTCCAGTACTTGACAATTTTGGAAGAGATATAACTAAATATGCTGAAGAAGGAAGACTTGATCCCATTGTAGGCAGGGCTCGGGAATTAGAGAGGATTGCTCAAATTCTAAGCCGCCGGAAGAAAAATAATCCTATCCTTATTGGGGAACCCGGTGTAGGAAAATCTGCTATTGCTGAAGGCCTTGCACTTAGGATTGTTGAAAGGAAAGTTTCCAGGGCGCTCTTTAATAAGAAAATTGTCACCCTCGATCTGGCTTCCCTGGTAGCTGGAACTAAATATCGTGGGCAATTTGAAGAAAGAATGAAGGCCGTTCTGAATGAACTGGAAAAAAATCCTGACATTATTCTGTTCATTGATGAAATTCACACAATCGTTGGAGCCGGTAATGCCTCGGGTTCTCTCGATGCATCAAATATGTTCAAACCGGCTTTGTCACGGGGTGAATTACAGTGTATCGGAGCTACCACATTGGATGAGTACAGACAGTACATCGAAAAGGATGGTGCGCTGGAAAGACGATTTCAAAAAGTACTTATTGACCCTACAACTCCTGATGAAACCATAGAGATACTTAATAATATCAAGGAAAAATATGAAGACCATCATTTGGTGACTTATTCGGATGATGCCATTAAAGCCTGCGTCAGTTTAACCACAAGGTATATTACTGACCGCTATCATCCGGATAAAGCCATTGATGCACTTGACGAAGCAGGATCAAGGGTTCATATTACAAATATTCATGTGCCGGTTGAGATCATAGATATTGAGAACCGCATTGAAGATACCAAAGTAAATAAAACCCAGGCGATCAATAATCAGAAATTTGAGGAAGCCGCTAAATTCCGGGATATTGAAAGAAAATTGCAGGATGATCTGGACAGGGAAAAGAAAAAATGGGAAGAAGAGTCAAAAATTAATCGGGAAGAGGTATCAGAAGAAAATGTTGCTGAGGTGATTGCCATGATGACAGGCGTTCCGGTACAGCGAATCGCTCAAAATGAAAGTGACCGATTGATAAATATGGAGGACGATTTGGCAGGGTCTATAATCGGGCAGAATGAGGCGATAAAAAAGGTAACGAAGGCCATACGTAGAAACCGTGCCGGATTGAAGGATCCGAACAAACCTATCGGAACTTTTATTTTCCTTGGTCCTACAGGTGTTGGTAAAACCCACCTGGCAAAAATTCTGGCTAAATACCTGTTTGACTCTGAAGATACACTCATAAGGGTTGACATGAGTGAATTTATGGAGAAATTTGCAGTTTCAAGACTTGTTGGAGCACCACCGGGATATGTTGGTTATGAAGAAGGCGGGCAGTTAACCGAAAAGGTTCGCAGAAAGCCCTACTCTATCGTTTTGCTGGATGAGATCGAAAAAGCACATCCTGATGTATTTCATTTATTATTGCAGGTGCTGGATGATGGGGTATTAACCGACAGTTTTGGAAGGAAAGTGGATTTCAAAAATACAATTATAATTATGACTTCCAATATAGGATCAAGGCAATTGAAGGATTTTGGCCAGGGTGTTGGATTTAGTACTTCTGCAAAAAAATCAGCCAAAATTAATTATGCGAAGGGTGTGATTGAAAGTGCATTGAAAAAAGCTTTTGCACCGGAATTCTTAAACAGGATAGATGATGTTGTAATATTTGATCCGCTTGAAAGAGAAGATATCCATAAGATTATCGATATTGAATTGAATTATTTGTTCGATCGCATAAAAGGATTGGGATATCATATGGAGGTAACGCCTAAAGCCAAGGATTATATAGTTGATAAAGGATGGGACGAACAATATGGGGCACGGCCTTTGAAACGAGCTATTCAAAAATACATTGAAGATCCTTTGGCAGAAGAAATAATTAAAACAAAACTTGCTGAAGGTGATAAGATCAAAGTTGATTACAAGGAAGGAGCTGATGATCTGAAGATAAATATCATAAAACAGAAAAAAGAAGTAAGCAAATCGAAATAGATTAAGACCTGTCGTTTAAGGCAGGTTTTTTTTATATCATAATCTCCCTGAAATTTACATTTGATAAGTCAGAGTACCTTATTGTAATTGTAAATCCATTGTCATAATAAAATAGTGAAGTATTGTTTCCGCATGAAACAAAGAATTGGTTTAAGGTGTGTATTTGATCCAGATCGTTTTGTGAAATTAAATCGCTAAAAAAAACAGTTTTATCAATATTTCGCGAGTTATCGAATATGTATTCTCCCATAAAAAAAATATTATCGAAAAAGAAAAATACTGCTTTTGCTTCTGATCCGAATTGATTTTTATAATATCCGTATGACCTTAATTCTGCATCTCTTATTTTAAATACATTAAAACAGTCAGGATCGGTTTTACCGGTCAGCACTTCATTTTTAGGTTTTTCAAAAGGTATATTTTCAAAAATACATGGTTTCTCTGATTTGAAATTTTTGATTGTTTCTCTCTTCTTGTTTGCTACCCTGAGATAAGGAAGAATATCATCTTTGAAACAGTATGGGAATGGGCTTTTGTTAGTATACTTTTTAAATTGTTTTACATATTCATAACTATATCTACCATGCTTTATTTGTATCATCTTAAGTTTTAATTGTTTCCGAAAGATGATACCACAAAATATGAGAATAAATATTAATACTGGAATGATATAATAAATTGTCATCATAATGTATCATTTAAACAAAAATTCAAATATATCATTATTTTTATAATTTTGCGCCCAATTAAAAATCAACAAACTACAATGGAAAAATCAAAGATATTAAAAGGAGGCGAATTCCTGATAAAAGAAACTGAAGCCGAAGATGTATTCATTCCTGAAGAATTTGACGAAGAACAACTGATGATTGCCCAGTCCTGTGAAGATTTTCTTGAAACAGAAGTTTTTCCCAACGTGGAAAGGATAGATGAGCAGGAAGAAGGATTGATGCGTAGCTTGATCCAAAAATCAGGAGAACTTGGATTGCTTGGTATTTCAGTTCCTGAAGAGTATGATGGCTTTGAACAACCTTTTGTTACCTCAATGTTAGCAAGCGCTGCTATAGGTTCAGGATATTCATTTTCTGTTGCTTACGCAGCTCATACAGGTATTGGTACATTGCCAATTGTATACTATGGAAATAAAGAACAGAAAAAGAAATACCTTCCTAAATT
Source organism: Bacteroidales bacterium (assembly GCA_030596605.1). Lineage (GTDB taxonomy): Bacteria > Bacteroidota > Bacteroidia > Bacteroidales > JAADJA01 > JAADJA01. The sequence goes on along the minus strand of JAUVJI010000029.1, from coordinate 17,276 downwards.
AGCTACTGGCGAGTGGGTTTCTGCTTATTGCCTTACAGAGCCAAATGCCGGCTCTGATGCCAATGCAGGAAAATCAAAAGCGGTTTTAACTGAAGATGGGAAGCATTATATTTTAAATGGTCAAAAAATGTGGATCACCAACGGTGGTTTTGCTGATGTACTAATAGTTTTTGCGAAAATTGATAATGATAGGGTGCTTAGTGCTTTTATTGTAGATAGTAATTGTGATGGGGTTTCCATTAATCAGGAAGAACGCAAAATGGGGATCAAGGGTTCTTCTACTGTTCAGATATTTTTCAATGATGTTAAAGTTCCGGTTGAGAATTTATTAGGACGGCGCGGACAGGGATTTCGGATTGCATTGAACATATTGCATATGGGCAGGATTAAATTGGGTGGTACTGCAATAGGCGCTGCTAAAAGAGCGATAAACCAATCAGTTAATTATGCAAATGAAAGGAAACAATTCGGACAATTTATTTCTGGGTTTGCTGCTATAAAATATAAACTGGCCGAACAGGTTATCAGAACATGGGTTACTGAGTCAGCTGTATACCGGGTTAGTAAGAATATTGATGATACGATTGATATCCTTATTGCTGAAGGAGTGGAAAAATCAAAGGCTACAATTGATGGAATTGCTGTATATGCAATAGAAGCTGCTTTGTTAAAAGTTTCCGGATCAGAAGTATTGAATTATGTTGTAGATGAAGCGGTTCAGATTTTTGGTGGAATGGGTTTTTCGGCTGAAACAGGTGTAGACAGGGCATATCGTGATTCAAGGATCAACAGGATTTTTGAGGGAACCAATGAAATCAATCGTTTATTGGTATCGGATACAACAATTAAAAAAGCATTAAAAACAGGTTTTGACGTTGCCCGATATGCAAATTCAATCATTAAGAACCTTAATGAAGAAGCTGCAGCCAAAATTCCCACCGACAATTATTATTCTGAAAAACGCCATTATGTTAAAAATTATAAGAAGATAGCTCTGCTATTACTGGGTGCACTATCAGAAAAATTTCAACGTGATTTTTTAACAGAACAGGAAATCCTCTTCAATATCTCCGATGTCATCATGCTGATATATAGTGCTGAATCTACATTCCTAAGGATTGAAAAGCTGGAAGGTATGAAAGGAGAAGATGCAGTTAAACTATACAAGGACATTTTGGATGTTTATATTTATGATGCTGCAGATAGCATAAATAAAAATGCAAAAGATGCCATCAATTCATTTGTGACCGGAGAAGATCAAAAAATTATGTTAGACAGGATTGATTTATTTACCAAAGTAGCTCCTGTAAATATAAAGGAAGCGCGTCGCAGGATTGCTGATAAATTGATCGAAGATAATAAATATAACTTTTAAAAGATACCGGTATAAAACAAAGAAGCCCGCAATCATATGGTTGCGGGCTTCTTTATTTATATTATTGTTCTATTCTTTTAATATACTTTTTGAAATAACAAGACGCTGAACCTGGTTAGTGCCTTCATATATCTGGCAAAGTTTAGCATCACGCATCATCTTCTCTACTGCAAAGTCCCTTGAGTAACCATCGCCACCCATGGCCTGAACAGCATCTGTAGTAACTTCCATGCCAATATCCGAACCATATAATTTTGCCATGGCCGAAAGTTTATTGATCTTTTTCTTATCATGCTCATATGCCCAGGAGGCATACCAGTTAAGCATTCTTGCACTTTCAATTTTAGTTGCCATATCGGCCAGCATAAAACCAATGGCCTGATTGGCAGCAATGGGTTTCCCGAATTGTTTCCTGTTTTTTGTCCACTCTTTTGCTATTTCATAAGCTGCACGAGCATTTCCAATACTTAATGCCGCCACGCCGGTACGTGTTCTGTCAAATGTTCTCATTGCAATGACAAATCCATAACCTTCATCGCCAATCCTGTTTTCTACAGGTATTTCAACATCAGTAAAAATAATTTCATTTTGGACTGAGGCTCTTTGTCCCATTTTTTGTAACCGGGGTTTAAATTCAACTCCCGGCGAGTCTGAAGGAACAAGAAAAGCAGTTAAACTACGGGATCCTTTTTCGGGATCAGTCAGTGCAAAAACTGTTAAAAATGTAGAAACTTCAGCATTGGTTATAAATCTTTTGTGTCCGTTCAAAATGTATTTATCACCTTTTTTGATCGCTGTTGAGCTGATTCCCTGAACATCCGAACCGGCATTAGGCTCTGTTAAACAGTACGCTGCTACACCCTTTATTTCATTTATCAGTCCGAAATACTTTTTTTGCTGAGCTTCACTGGCAGCGAGATAAAGTGGTGTTAAAGCCAGAGTATTTGCATCAATGCAAATGCCAATGCCGACGCAACCTGCTCCAAGCTCTTCAGAGGCCAGAGAAGTGTCCAATAGGCTGTAATTGTGGCCACCGAATTTCTCGGGCATCTGCCCATTCATAATGCCTTCTTCGTAACCTGCTTTAACAACCGGCCATGGGAATTCAGCCAGATCGTCATATTTTAATCTATTAGGAATAATCCATTTGTTTGCAAAATCCCTGTATTTGACAACGATTTCCTCTTGTTCTTTTGATAATTTAAAATTTAGCATTTTTACTTTTTAGTTTTTGTTAATGATCTTGCTAATTATTGACGGGCAAAAATAACAAAATCAACATGTATTAAAAAATTTTATTCAATTTCGGGGCAATCATCACAATCCAGACTTCTGTTATACATTTGCATCGCTTTCAAACTCATACCTATACTTGAGAATCCCCCATCATGAAAAATATTTTGCATAGTAACTTTTTTCGAAAGATCAGAGAACATAACGATTGTAAAATTGGCACATTCCTCTGCTGTAGCATTTCCCAGCGGCGACATTCTTTCTGTAAAATCCATCAATCCATCAATCCCTTTAACACCACTACCGGCAGTAGTCCGGGTAGGTGATTGCGAAATGGTATTAACCCTTATTTTTTTCTCCCTGCCATAAATATAACCAAAACTTCTGGCGATGGATTCTAACAATGCTTTTGCATCTCCCATATCGTTGTATCCATAAAGCGTCCGTTGAGCAGCAATATAAGAAAGCGCTACCACACTCCCCCACTCTGTGATTGCATCAAATTTATAACATGTCTGTAATAACTTATGAAAGGATACAGCCGATATATCCAGTGTTTTTTGAAAATAGTCATAGCTTAAGTCATTATATACCCTTTTTTTTCTTACGTTCATTGACATCCCTATGGAGTGAAGAATAAAATCAACCTGTCCACCTAAAATTTCCATTGATTTTTGGATGAGCATTTCCAGATCGCTTATATCAGTTGCATCTGCCGGAATAATTTCTGCTTTACACTTTTCAGCTAACTCATTCAATTGACCAAAACGCAGTGCTACAGGCGTATTTGTTAAAACAAACCTGGCTCCTTCTTCATGCGCTTTTTCAGCAACATTCCATGCTATTGATCTTTTATCCAACGCTCCAAAAATGATCCCTTTTTTGCCATTCAATAAATTATAAGCCATATTTGTTAGTTTAGTTGGTTTAAAACTTAAGATAAAGTATAAAAAAAATTATACCATATTAACTCTTTAATAAATGACGAGCTGTTTCCACCGAAGCTGATGTCACAATTTGCCCGCTCAACATTTTAGCTATTTCATTAACCCTGTCTCTATGATTTAGGATTTTTATGATGGTTTTTGTTGTTTCTTTTTCAGTCTTTTTATAAACAAAATAATGAGCATCTCCTTTTCCTGCTATCTGAGGTAAATGCGTTATTGCAACAACCTGCATTTTACTTCCAAGTTTAACTAAAATATTCCCCACTTTATCAGCAATTTCACCGGAGACACCTTTGTCAATTTCATCAAAAATAACTGTAGGTAATAAATTTTTCTGCGAAATTATTGATTTTATCGCCAACAAAAGTCTCGATGTCTCCCCGCCCGAAGCAACTTTGGATAATTCCAGCAACTCTCCTCCCCTGTTTGCATTAAATAAAAATTTCACTGAATCTATTCCATCCCTGCCTGGCTGTTTTATAAATGTATGTTTTATTTGAAACCGTGAATATGGCATACCAAGATGTACAAGGTTCTCAATTATTTGATTTACTATTTCTGCAAAAACCTCTCTTCGTTTCTTTGAAATATCCAAAGATAATTTTGATATTGCTTTTTCTGATTTTAGAACCTCTGTTTCCAGGCTCTTAATTTCATCCTGAAGGGAATCAATATTATTTAACCTGGAAACCAGCTTATCCACAATGCTCAACAATTCCTCAACTGTATTTACCCTGTGCTTATTTTGAAGATTATAAATCAAATCTAATCTTTCCCTGATTTCTTGAGTTCTTTCCGGGTTATGTGAGATACTTTCCGATAATTGTTCTATTTCTGCTAAGATATCCGACAATTCAATAAAACTGCTTTCAATTCTTTTGGATACATCATTGATGCTATCACTGAATTTTGAAATCTGGTTTAGTTTGCCACGAATTTCCGACAATTGGTTGAGTATATTCGACTCGTCATTCCCCAGAAGTTGTGATGTAGCAAATAGTTTTGTTTTTATTTCTTCTGCATTATCTGATAACTCCAGTTCCTTTTCCAGTTCTTCCTGCTCCCCTACCCTTAATTGTGCTTCATTTATTTCATTGTGTAAAAAGCGGAAGTAATCCTGATCGCTTATCAATCTTTTTTCTTTCTCAATTAAATTCTCAAGGTCTTTTTTGTTCGTAATGTATTTATTAAATTTTTGCCTGTACTTATTTACTTCTTCTCCAAGACCCGCATAGTTGTCAATAACAGCAAGCTGAAAAGCAACATTGTTGAATGACAATGTTTGAGTTTGAGAATGAATGTCAACCAATTTGTCACCCAGTTCTTTCAATAATGTTAACTTAACAGGAGTATCATTTATAAATGCCCTTGATTTTCCGTTATTGTTAACTTCACGCCTAAAAATGGAATTATCATCATAATCCAGGTCATTATCGGTAAAAAACTCCTGTAGGTTGTATTGGCTTATATTAAAAGTTCCCTCAACAATACATTTTTTTGATTTGTCAAGCAATACCGATGTATCTGCACGTTTTCCAAGTATCAGGTTTAATGCGCCAAGTAATATTGATTTTCCGGCTCCTGTTTCACCCGTAATAACAGTAAAGCCACTATCAAAATCTACTTCAAGGTGGCTGATCAGTGCATAATTTTGTATAAAAAGATGTGAAAGCATATTAACTTGGCTTAACCAAAACCGGTTACAAAATTACATAGAAAATAATTCAGATTTTAACTGCTTAGTTCCTGTCGTTGATTTTTGAATATGTTGAAGAGTTAGCAGGATCAATATCCTTCATTATATTAATAACATCAGTTTTTTCTTTTGGATTACCTTGTTGAAAAATATTTACTATTTCATCCCTTTTTGCATCTATAGTCAATTGTAGTGCAAACAGGTTGGGTTGTTCGTCGTAAACATTTGTTAGCAGGTTAAGGCTTTGAACAATTTTGGATCTTCCACCTTCAATATCATCCGACATTACATCCAATCCATTTAAATGATACTCATATAAAAATACCCTTAAATCGGAATAGGACTTATTCATATAATTCTCAATCAGCCAATAGCGATTTCGCTGATCCTCAAACGAATTCCATCCCGGAAATGGTGCATCCTGAGCTGCATTAACTACCATTTCAGCTTTCTCAAAAAATTGAGATCCTCCATAAAGCGAGAAGGTGTCAAAATCAAGCCCTAATATGAAATAAATATAATAAGCTATCATCGAAGATAAATTAGAAATATACTGATTTTCCTGGAAATCCAATGCCTGGAATTCTACATATTCAAATTCAAAATCCTCATCCAGATAATTAAAAAGTGTCGAGTTATATGATGTTCCATAAATTGGCCGGCTGGCAACTATATTCAATCTTGCTTTAAATCTGTCAGTCGAGGGCCTTTCCCGCACTGTTATAGCCATATTGCATTCAATCCGTTCTTCAGTTTTAAAGTCAACATTTGTCCATCTTCTACTATTCACAAATTCAAGAAGTGCAGTTTGCATTGTTTCAAAAACACGCTTATCCGTTCCCTGTACTTGTTGCGAGTTTATCGAAATATTGCAAATAATCTCCTGCGAAATTGAGTTAAAAGAAGGAATAAGAAAAATGACAATAAACAGAAATTTATATAATAACTTCATGATATATTTTTAATTCTTCATTTTATAAGTTGAACTGATCTTGTCAGCAATATCTTTGGCCACCTCTGATTTTGATTTAAGTTCAAATTGATCAATACCACCTTTATTATCTAACAAAGAAATTTTATTAGTTGTTAGGCCAAATCCGGCACCTTTGTCTTGTAAAGAATTTAAAACGATCAGATCAATCTTTTTATTTTTAAGTTTTGCTTTAGCATTCTCCAATTCATTTTCCGTCTCTAATGCAAAACCAACCAGATATTGATCCTTTCTTTTGTCATTTCCAAGCTCTTTAAGGATATCCTTTGTCTTTTGTAGCTTGATAGTCAGGCTCCCTGCTTGTTTTTTTATTTTTTGTTTTTGCTGCCTTTCCGGTGTATAATCCGCAACAGCTGCCGACATGATGGCAATATTAACTTGAGAAAAAGCAGATAAACAAGCATTATACATTTCCGCAGCAGAGGTAACATTGGTGATATTGACGTTTTCAGAATCAATCTTAAGACTGACAGGGCCAGAAACCAGTTCGACAATTGCTCCCCTTTTTGAGAATTCATTTGCCAATGCATAACCCATTTGTCCGGTCGAAAAGTTTCCAATAAATCTTACCGGATCAATAGCTTCATAAGTTGGTCCTGCAGAAATCAAAACCTTTACCTTATCAAAGTCTTTTTTTTTTTGAAAAAAGGAATCGAGGATTCTAATTATTTTTTCAGGTTCTTGCATTCGTCCTGCCCCATAAAGTCCACTGGCTAACTCGCCTTCTTCAGGTTCAATTAAAATATTACCAAATGTTTTTAGTTGATTAATATTTTTAGATGTTGATGGGTGATTGTACATATCAACATCCATTGCCGGAGCAAAGAATACAGGGCACTTGGCAGCAAGATATGTTGCAGATAATAGATTATCAGCCATTCCATTGGCTATTTTTCCCATTGTGTTGGCCGAAACCGGGGCAAGCAGATAAAGGTCAGCCCAATGTCCCAGGTCAACATGACTATTCCAGGTGCCATCAGTTTTTTCAAAAAATTCACTTTGTACCGGATTACCTGATAGTGTTGAAAGGGTTAAAGGTGTTACGAAATCTTTTGCAGCATCAGTCAGGATCACTTTTACTTCAGCACCCTCTTTGATTAGTAATCGAATTAAAATCGGAATTTTGTAGGCTGCAATGCTTCCTGTAACACCAATTAATATCTTTTTCCCCTTAAGCATTATAAGTTAAAATTCATTTTCAGATTTCTTCTGGGGATTACGATAATATATCTTTTCATTCATAAACTCATGAACAGCGATTAAAGTAGGTTTTGGAAGTCTCTCATAATACCTGGCGATCTCGATCTGCTCCCTGTTTTCAAATATTTCTTCAAGATTATCTTGTGTTGTGGCAAATTCCTGAATTTTCTGGTTTAATTCTTCCTTCATCTCAAGTGAGATCTGATTTGCCCTTTTTGATAATATGGCTACTGATTCATAAATATTACTTGTTCGCTCATCAAAATCACGTATTTTCCTTGTAACGGCTACTGTGTCGGTCTTTACTTTCTTGTAATCCATGTGTATATAATTATTAAAGTTTTTTTAAATCTCTGGTTACCCTGTTGATCATATATTCAATGTCCCTGTTATATTTACTATCCGGGTATAAAGTAATGAATGAATTGTAAATATCAGATGCTTCCTCATACCTTTCTTTCCTTTTAGACTTTACACTTTTTACTGCATAGTAATAATAAGCCTTTATGCTATAAAACATAGCATCTTCCTTGAATTTAGTATCGGGATAGTTATTTAATAAATTTTCGAAAGAAGTTACAGCAGCTTTATATTTATCCATCTTAAGGTAAAGCTTGGCAATTTCAAACTCCTTTTTTTGCAATTTTGCTCTTAACTCGTCTATTAACTCATTACATTGCTTTACCCTTTCACTTGTTGGGTATGAGTTAATGAACAATTGTAATTCATTAATTGCTTCAAATGTATTGGTTTGATCTAATTTATATATTGGGGATTCCTTGTATTTACAATATGCCGACATAAATGAAGCTTCCTCAGCATATTCGCTGCGGGGAAATGTTTTAGCAAACCTGTTAAAATAATAGCTTGCCATAATATACTCATTTTGATAATAATAGGCATATGAATATTTGATAGAAATATTTTCAGCCTGTTCTTTTCCCCTATAAAAAGGCATGACCTGATCAAATAGTGTCATAGCCCTGAAATAGTCTTCCTTTTCGTAATATTCAAGCGCCTTTTGATATTTGTATTCAAAATCCTGGCTTTTTTGAATCTTATTATACTTGCTGCAAGACACATAAACCACTGATAATGCAATAATTAATATGTTAAAAAGGGCTTTTTGAAACATGGGCGCAAAATTACTGTAATTTATTGGAAATTAAAAACGTATTTTGACTGTAAATATTATTGTTAAAATTAATTCAAAATTATTTGTGAAAATCATTTCAATAAATTATAGTTTTGTCTTTTTATTTGGATAACAGTATTTTAAATAATTTATAATAAAATGGATATATTTAGCAAAATTGACAAATTCTTCGGCCCCTTAGGACAATACATGAAACAAGGACATGGTTATTATATGTTTCCCAAACTGGAAGGCGAATTATCAAATCGCATGAAGTTTATGGGAAAGGATATGCTCGTTTGGAGTTTAAACAATTATCTGGGATTAGCTAATCACCCTGACATCAGAAAAGTTGATGCTCAAGCAACTGCAGATTATGGTTTGGCCAATCCGATGGGCGCAAGAATGATGTCAGGGCAGACTAAATATCATGAAGAGCTTGAAGGAAAACTGGCTGCATTTGTGCAAAAGGAAGCGGCCTATTTGCTTAATTTCGGTTATCAGGGAATGATTTCCATTATTAACGCGCTTGTCGACAGAAGGGATGTGATTGTTTATGATTCAGAAGCCCATGCCTGTATTATTGATGGGATGCGTTTGCATTTTGGAAAAAGGTTTGTGTATCCGCACAACAACATGGAAAACCTGGATAAAGAACTTGAAAGAGCTACCAAATTAGTTGAAAAAACAGGAGGTGGTATCCTGGTTATAACAGAAGGAGTATACGGTATGGTTGGCGATTTGGCTAAACTGGACGAAATCGTTGACCTTAAGAAAAAATATAAATTTCGCTTACTCGTTGATGACGCTCACGGATTTGGAACAATGGGTAAAAAAGGGATAGGAACCGGCGAGCATTTTGGCGTGCAGGATCAAATTGATGTTTACTTTGCCACTTTTGCTAAATCAATGGCCGGTATTGGTGGTTTTGTAGCCGGTAGTAAAACGGTGGTTGATTTTCTGATGTACAACATGCGGTCACAGGTATACGCCAAGTCGTTGCCAATGCCTATGGTCATAGGTGCACTTAAACGACTTGAAATGTTACAAAACGAACCTGAGCACAAGGATAAGCTATGGGAAATAGTAAATGCACTCCAATCAGGCCTAAAGCAAAAAGGATTTGATTTGGGAGATACTAAATCACCGGTAACGCCTGTTTATTTCAAAGGTGGAGCTACTGAGGGTACACAGGCAACAATGGATCTAAGGGAAAACTATAATATTTTCTGTTCCATCGTGGCGTACCCTGTTGTGCCAAAAGGAGTGATCATGTTAAGGCTGATCCCTACAGCAGTTCATACGCTGGAAGATGTTGAATATACCATCAAAGCATTTTCAGATGTAAAGAAAAAAATGGATGAAGGGTTATATTCGGATGAGATTGCTGAAATGTATGTAGAATAATTTTTTAATTATTCGGAACTAAAGAAACAATATTCCCATTTACATATTCAAACATTTCTTTAATAGCTGGTAATAGCTTCTGTGCTTTTATTTAAAATAATTACATTTGCTCAACAAATTATTTTGTATGAAAGATAGTATGAAAAGAAAATTACTGGGCAAAACGCTATATCCCATCTACCGCAGGATGCGATTTCTTTCATACAAACGAAAACAACTGGCCAAAGCCAAAAAACTTAGCATATCCTCCGAAAAAAAAACCAAACAAGCAGAATCACTTGAAAGGAAAAAACAGAAAAGATCCTTCGGTTACAGAATTTATCGTGCTTACAGAATTTTAAAATATCTTTCTAAAAGAAGGAAAGTTGTCAGGAAACAACAAAGGGAAAGAATTAAAGCAAAGCAGGAGGAAAAAAAGCAGGAAAAACTGGAGATCAAAATAAGATTAAAAGAAAAAAGCGCCCAGGATCAAATACTTGACAAGGAAAGACTAAAAGATGAGAAGCATGAAAAAATAGAGACAAAGCTTGAAAGAAAACAATTGCGCAAGGAAAAAAGAAAAGAACGATTTAATGCTTTTAAACATGATATCAAAACTTTCGACAGGAACACATTAAAAAGGTGGTTCAGTTGGATAGTTTATTTGGCTGAAAATAAAAACGAACGAAATAATTTTATGGTCATATCCATAAATTCACTCACATTGTTTTTATTGTCGTATGCAACCATTTACATTATCAGCCAGTTTATTACCGTTTGGATATCCCTGAGTTTCGATTATAAAACCATATTTTATTATTACAAAATTTACTATAATATTGAAAGTTCTCAATGGTCAGCTGATTCCGTTAAGATATTGTTCAGTATTATGCCAATAACCGGTTTGATATTAGGAACTATATTTATTATTATTTACAGCACGTTTAAAAATGAAGCAGGAAGTTTTAAATTATTTTTCCTGTGGGGTTTTGTTCATGGTATGGTGATGTTTTTCGGATCACTTTTGATGGGAACCCTGCTCAACAAAGATTTTGGATGGGTTATTGCCTACTTGTATTACCGTGATACCGGCAAAATGATATTTTCAATAATCTCAATTTTTGCACTGATTTCAATTGGAGGTTTTATAGCCAAATCTTTTATTATATCCGGCAATACATATCTTAATTATGTTGATAAAGGAAACAGAAAATTCATTATGTACAGCCAGGTATTGGTACCCGCCATTTTAGGAATTATTTTGCTAGCACTATTCAAAATTCCAAATGACTTTTATAACATCACCATGGATGAGCTTTTTTATGAAATCATGAAATTGAGCACCATCATATTGCTGATCATACCGCTTGTTATTTCCATTAATACCATAAACGAAATCTATTTTGATGAGGAGCCCCGAAAGATCAGTCTTAAATGGAAATACCTTTTAATAACGGTAATTATTTTTACAGCATTTCGGTTTATTTTCGGGAGTGGCATTCCCTTCGGGGAATAAATTACCTCAGCGCCTTTGAAGCGAAAAACTCAACCGGCGCATATTCATCTGTTAATATCTGATTTTCATAATCCAGGTCTCCCTTGTAAAGATTGCCCAGGTATTTATTTAATTCTTCATCCTCACTTTGGAACTGCGGTTTATTATTCGATTTTAATCCTATGATTATAAAATTCTGGAAATATGATTTTTCAACGTTTGTTGGATTTGGATACTGAACCGCAAAAATATAAACCTGGGGAAAGATGCTTTTATAGGTGGCCAATTCAGACCTTAGAAAATAATTTGTATTCTCATCCAATGAAGATATTACATTGGCATACACAGCACCATTTTTATTCAGGACATCATAAATCTTTTGCACCGCTTCTACGGTAGTCAGTTGGTAAGGTATTGTTATCATTGATTTGTAGGCGTCGACAAAAACAGCATCATATTTCGTTTTACATCCATTCAAATATGTCCGGCCATCTTCATGAAAAATCCTCAACCTTGGATTATCAACCAAGCCAAAATGTTTCTTCGCAAGTTTTGTCAGACCGGGATCAATCTCAACAACATCAATGTTAGCATCCGGGAATTTATTCAGGTAATCCTTTGGAAATGCATAACCCGAACCACCAATCATAAGAGAGGATTTAAATGCGGGATTAAAATGTTGCACCAGCCTGTAATATTTCAATACTTCAAACACAAGTCCATCATCTTTATCGGTAAACATAGCCGAACTTTTTTCATTGTTTACATTCAGCATTTTTACAGGTCTTCCTGTTGATTCATCTGTGGTAGTATAAATCAATACCCGATTATATTGTGTATCAACATCAATGTAGGTTAGATTTGTATTATAAACTTTTATCCAGAATATAACCAAAGCGCTACAAACCAAAACTGTGATAAAACCCGGAATCAATTTTCGCTCATTCAAACAAATGAGTAATGATAGAATGAGTATGATAAATGAAATAGCATAGAGTATATTCTTAAATCCAAAAACCGGAATCAGGACAAAACCGGCGAGAAATGTTCCGAGGATACTTCCAATGGTTGAGAGTGCATAAAGGTTACCAACAAGCGCCCCTGATGTTTTAATGTTAGTTATTTTCAACTTTACACCAAAAGGTAATACTGCCCCAAAAAAAACACTTGCCGGCCCAAACAAAACCAATACTGATAATATTGTTCTGAACCTAAAATCCGGAACGTATTTGACTATTCTGTTTAAAATGTAATTATTGCCTATGGCAGTGATCAGGATAAATATTGCTGCTAATATTAATATCCACGAAAGAATTATAAAATCCGATCTTTTTTCCGACAATTTGCCTCCGGCCCAATAGCCCACACTCAGGCTTCCCATAATGATACCTATCAGACTAGTCCAAACAAATACGGATGTTCCGAAAAAAGGGCCCAAAACCCTTGACCCAACAATTTCAAATATCATGGTTAAGGCACCGGCAAGGAAAATTATAATTTCAACAAAATACTTTTTCATCAGGTTTTAAAACTTTACCTTACCATTATTTTTTCAGAAAAACTTTGGATATCAGTTTGTATCTTCAGCATATATACTCCTTGAGTCGCCATATCCAGATCAACAGGCAAATAATTCGACCCCTTCGTGAATTTATAATTTTGAGAAAATACAATTTCTCCATTCAAACTATAAATATCTATTTTACTGTTTGCTTCTGAACTTCCCATGTATTCAATTCTAAATGTTCCGCCGTTAGGATTCGGGCTTATAGAAAAAATATTGCCGGCACTTAAATTATTTATCCCTGATCCGGTATATACAAGCTGTACATCCTGTTGAGTCAACTGATAATTAAAAACCTGAACCTGGTTAATGGTTTTAGATTCATAACCTGATGCAGAAAAGGTGATGTTTTGATACATCCCTTCAAATAATGGCCTGAAATAATGGCCATACAACTGATCTGTTTTTACCCAGCTTCCATCCACATCATGTCCTTCAATAAATATTGATGCAGCTAATGGATCTCCGGTAATCGAATCAGTTACCGTACCTGTTATTCCGTATAAAGCCTGCTCAATATAATTCAGAAAAGAGTGATAATTGTACTCCCAATAATCAGATAAAAGACTTTCAGGCAATATTTTAGTATTGGATATCTCAAGTGTTACTTCACGGCAATGATAAAAATAATTCATATAATCCTGCCTCCCGCCTGAGATTGAATACCATTCGTAGCCATTGGTAATACCATTATCAAATCCGGTAAAATAACCTGGAGGTCCATACTTATGCACCGTATCGGCCCATTCCCTGCCTACATACTGCCACCAATCATCATCAGCATGAAGTTGTGCCCATGTGTCCCAGGGATAGTTAAATACTTCAGCGCCGCTATGAAAATTAGCTCCCATTACAAAAACAATGCTATCAGCCAACTCCATAAATTCAATGGTTTCCGGTTGCCAGGGATTCCCATCAGGATGTTGCCCATCTTCAGGATCAGGGTAATTCCTGTTTAAGTCTACTCCATTGGCATTAAACCGGGTTGCACCGTAAATGGAATTGTTTCCTCCGGCATAGGCTCCGTCAGGATTGGCCAGAGGATTGATCCAGATTTCCATATTGTCGAGCAGATGTGTAATTTTTATATCAGTTCCATAATTAGAAAGTAGATAATCAATCAAATGAAGCATCAGGACATAACCGGCTGTTTCATCTCCATGCATGGTAGATGTATAAAGAAACCGTGGTTCGTTTTCCTGTTCGTTATCATTTTTTGAAATCTTTGCAAACAAGAGGCTCCTCCCCTCTTCAGAGTTTCCGATGCTAAAGACATCACACAGATCCGGGTAATTCTGTTCAAACTGATACATTAAGTCAATATATGCCTCATAGGTTGGATAAAAATCCCATTCATCTGTATTTTTAATATTGACATGGCTTCGCATTTTGGGGATAATCAGTGTGCCGGGATGTTGCAATATTTCATAATTGATTTTCTGATTAAGGAATTCTGTAAATCCATTTTTATTGGCATAGGCATAAACCCATTCCTTATTGGTTTTACTATCGATGGAGATTATCCGGGTTAATCGATCAAATGAAATATCTTTGTTTTCAAACCTGAAATAAATCTCAGATTTGTCGTTAAAAATTTCATCTGTTTCGGATTTCTCTTGCCCGTGACAAATACTTGTAAAAATTGTTATTACAAATATTAAATATAGATACCTGAATACTAACATAATTTATCGGAATATTTGATTCATGCAAAATTAGGAAAGTTTCAATAAGAATTTAACTAAGATATTTAATTAGTTAAAGAAACCACATTTAAGCAATATGAAAAAGGAATATTGCCGGGATATACTTAGTTTTGTATTTAGTAAATAAACATTGAGGAATAACTAAATATAACTAAGTAGATAAAAAATGATAATAGATAAAGGAAATATTATGACTATTAAACAGGATGAATTATTACAATACAATTACTGGAGTGGATTTTCCGGTCTTGAGGATAAAGAAGAAAATTATTCTATTGTCACCTACAAGCTTAAACAAAGTGGAAACAATACAATCCTGATCTTAACTCAGGAAGGATTTGCCAGTGAACAAGCCAAAGAGCATGCAGATGGCGGATGGCAGATGGTATTGGATGGAATGAAAAAAATGATTGAAAAAAATTAAAACCAATAAAAAGCTACTGTTATCCTGATTTTCATCATGGGTTAACTAATATTTTTATATGATAAAATGAGTTAGTGCTTAATTAAATAGAACTGCATGGAGAACATAATATTCGGAATAATAACGATTTCTGTATGTGTATTCGGATATTTTATTGCATACAGACAATTTGGAAAGCGCAAAATAGTAATTTCTTTACTACTGATAATGACTTGTGGATTATTGCTTCGATTATTCACTGCTGCAGATCTTTATCTTCACACTTGGGATGAAAGGTATCATGCATTGGTAGCAAAAAACTTAATTGAACATCCATTACAACCTACCCTTTACGATAATCCAATTTTACCATATGATTATAAAAGCTGGACTGGTAATCATATCTGGATACACAAACAACCGATTCCACTTTGGACAATGGCAATTAGTATGTCGCTTCTTGGAATTAACGAAATTGCTTTACGGTTACCATCAATTATATTGACAATTTTAGGTATTTGGATAACATTCTACATAGCTAAATATCTATTCAATAGCAGAGTTGGAATTATTGCTGCTTTTCTATATTCTATACATGGATTAATAATCGAAATTACAGCTGGTAGAGTTGCAACTGACCATATTGATGTTTTCTTTCTGTTTTTTATTCAATTATCTGTTTTATTTGCTATTAATTTCGTTCGAAGAAAGAAAATGATTTTTAATGTTTTGTGCGGAATCAGTATAGGATTGGCAATCCTTTCAAAATGGTTACCAGCGCTAATTGTAATTCCTATTTGGTTATTGTTGGTTCTTGATTCCAAGAAATTCACATTTAAAGAAATATCTATTAATTTATTTTTTTTATGTTTTGTAATATTTATTGTTTCCTTACCATGGCAAATATATATATTCAGTGCTTTTCCAGTTGAGGCACAATGGGAAAGCAGCTTTAATTTAAAACATATAACTGAAATATTGGATGAGCAAGGAGGCCCTTTTTATTATCATTTTGATAAAGTAAGATTACTTTTTGGAGAACTTATTTATATTCCATTGATATGGTTTATTTGGAAAACTAGTAAGAACTGGAAAAATTACAGGAGGTTAATTATATCATTTTGGTTTATTATTCCTTTTATATTCTTCTCTTTTGTAAAAACAAAAATGCAAGGATATACACTTTTTACTGCCCCGGCAATATTTATAATAACAGGACTTTTTTGGCATTATCTTTATCAATATAGAAATAGATTTCGTTTTAAATGGATGATTTTTATCATACTTTTTCTCTTATTAGCACTTCCGGTAAGATATTCAATTGAACGTATTAAGCCTTTTATTAATAGAGATAGAAACCCACAATGGGTTAAAGAATTGAGAAAACTAAACGAAAACTTAGACATAAATAAGCAAATTGTAATTTTCAATGTAGGACGGCCAATAGAGACAATGTTTTATGTTAATTGTATTGCATATTCCAACATTCCCGACATTGAAACTATAAAAAGAATAAGTGATTCAGGATATACTATACTAATTAATGATGATGAGAGTATTAACTATGAGATTAATCAAGTTAGAAATGTTGAGATCATACAATTAACGGGGTGCAATCGAGTTGATCGCCAGTGAGCCAATGCCCAGTTTATTCACTTCACACACTACTGTAAATACTGGTTATTTATACGGCGGTTCTCGAACTCCTAAATACTTTCGCTCTTTTCAATAATAATACCTTGTCAATGTTAAGATAAGGATTGAAGATGGTACTGGATGGAATGAAAAAATTGGTTGAAAAATGAAGTTAAATAAATTACAGCTATTTTCATTATCAGGCGTACTTGGTTCGCTTTTGATGTTTTCAGGAGATATGATACTCTATTATGAGCCTGTAAGCGGAGCTGAATATAACAGTGTTGCCGTAATGAGTGCAATGCCAATAGAAAGGCTGATAGCCGGAGGATTAATCGGGCCGTTTGCATCTATATTTTCTATTATAGGCGGGTATATCTTTAATGGTAACCTCTAAAAATCAATTTTTAAAACGTGAATTTGTGTATCCGATTTTTTAAGTAAATCGAACTAAGTTTAATAGCCCTTCAACAATCCGTATATACCTAAGTATCTGTCATATATATATTT
>JAUVJI010000106.1 GCA_030596605.1 Bacteroidales bacterium | reverse complement strand
TCAGCAGTTCAAATCCAAATTTGTAGCCATTAAAAAGGGATTCGGAGAAAATGCTTAAAATATAACAGACAACGGGCGAAATAATAGCAATCACCGGAACCCATTTATCCTTAACAGAATGTTTTGTTAATAACCCAAATGCATACAAACCAAGCAATGGTCCGTATGTGTACCCTGCAATTGTAAATAATTTAGCGATGACTGCCTGGTCATTGATGGCCCTGAAAACAATGATCACGACAAGTACCAGTAATGAAATTCCAATATGAACGATTGTCCTGATCCGGATTCGTTGTTTCTCATTTAAATTACTTTTCTTCTCTATTCCCAAAAAGTCAACACTGAAAGAGGTTGTCAACGCGGTGAGCGCACTATCGGCACTAGAGTATGCTGCAGCGATAAGTCCAATAATAAATACCAGCCCGGCAAATACGCCAAGGTGCTTTATGGCGATGGTTGGAAAAAGATCATCAGTCAGTTCGGGTATTTGAATCCCTTTTTGATTTGCATATAAATACAAGGATGCCCCCAGGAACAGGAACAATAGATTTACCGGTACCAGTATCCAGCTTAGGGTAAGGATGTTCTTTTTGGCATCTTTTAAATTGCGGCAGCTCAGGTTCTTTTGCATCATATCCTGGTCAAGCCCGGTCATCACTATAGCAATAAATGCCCCGCTCAAAAATTGCTTAACAACAAACCGTTTATCCTGCCATTCGGTAAAAACCATTTTTGAGTAATCACTGTCTGCAACTGTGGAAATAAGGGAAGATAAACTAAAATTCAAACCTTTGGAAATCAAATAAATTGAAATACCAACAGCGAGCAGCATAAAGGTAGTTTGCAGGGTGTCGGTCCAAACGATGGTTCTGATACCGCCTTTAAATGTGTACAACCAGATCAGTAATATAAACAGAGCAATGGTAATCCCGAATGGAATGCCCCATGCATCAAAAACAAAAAGCTGTAAAACATTTACCACCAGGAACATTCGGAAAGAGGCTCCTATTACTCGGGAAAGTAAAAAATAAAAAGCCCCTGTTTTATACGACCAGAATCCAAATCGCGATTCAAGGTATGAATAGATTGAAGTAAGGTTTAGCTTATAATATAGTGGTAGTAATACCTGTGCAATTACAAAATATCCAACCAAATAGCCCAATACCAGCGTCATATATGAAAATTGAGTATCGCCAACCCAGCCCGGGACTGATATAAATGTAACCCCTGACAGCGAAGCGCCAACCATTCCGTAAGCAACCACAAACCATGGAGATTGCTTATTGCCAATAAAAAATGTTTTGTTATTTGCCCTTTTGGAAGTGATCCACGAAACCAAAAATAAAAGAAAGGTATAAGAAATAAAGCTTATGAATATTAGATTTGGAGACACCGGTGTAATTTACGATTTTAGATTTAGGGAGTTAGCGAATGAAATTAAATCAGGAAAAGTATAATCAATCAGCTCTTTATTTTCTTCCGCGAGTGGTTTATCCTGATTTATAAAAACTGTAAGCATTCCTGCATTTTTACCAAATTGTATATCAGAAATTGAATCACCGGCCATCATTGACTTTGCAAGTTCAATATCAGGAAAATCAATCTTTGCTTTTCTTGCCAGTCCGATATTTGGTTTTCTGAAGACGCTGTTTTCTTCTTGCCGATATGGTGAATAATATATTTTATTTATTCTCCCTCCATGATAATTGATCTCCTTGGTCATATTATCATGAATGTTTTCAAGATCAGATTCCAGCATCAATCCTTTACCAATTCCTTGCTGATTGGTGACAATAAAAATTTTACCAAAAATGGAGGAGAATGTTTGAAGGGCTTCCAGCACTCCTGGTAAAAATTCAAATTCTTCCCATTTTTTAATGTAGTCACCAACAATTCTTTCATTGATTACTCCATCTCTGTCGAGAAATAGAGACCACGTTTTATCAATATTCAAATTCTTTAAAGTCATTTTGTGCTTTTTGATAATCTTCAGGAATTCCGATATCTATAAAATATTGTTTACAAACTATCCCATAAAAAGGATACTGCTCATACATTTTCTCGAAACAATCCTTTTCAAGGGAAAATTTTTCAGGAAATTTGTTTTCTTTAAAAAAACTCTTATTGATCAGGTAAACACCGCCATTAATTCTGCCTTCTCCAGTTTGCAATCCTTTTTCATTGAACTTGATTATCCTGTGATTGTCATCAATTTCCACTGAACCATATCGAGAAACATCTTCAACCTGCCTTAAAATGATCGAAAATCTTGAACTCTTTGAAAAATGGAATTCGAAAATCCTTGATAAATTTATCCGGAACATTGTATCTCCATTAAAAACCAGTGCCCGGTAACCATTTATAAATTCAAATGATTTTTTTATTCCGCCACCTGTTCCTAATGGTTCTTCTTCAATGGCATAGTCAATTTTAATGGATTTGTACCGATCATTAAAATGATCCTGAATTATTTCATGCTTATAACCAACTGATAATACAACATGATCAATGACATTATGCTCCAGATCATCTAGAATATACTCAAGGAAAGGACGGCCATTAACAGGAGCCATAACTTTAGGGATATCTTTAATGACACCCTTTAGTCGGGTTCCAAAGCCACCGGCTAATATTAGTGCTTCCTGAACTATCATTATTAAATAAAATTCAAATTTTTTACTCGTCTGACCACTTGGAGTGGTCTGACGAGTTGTTAGCTAAAAATTTTGCTCTCAATTAATTCACAAATAATATGTCCGATCATAATATGACTTTCCTGGATCCTTGGAGTATCAGATGACGGAACATTGAAAAGATAATCAGCAAGTCCTTTCAATTTGCCGCCTGATTCACCTGTTAATCCAACGGTGGTCATATCCAGTTTTTTTGCTTCATTAAAAGCTTTAATTACATTTTTAGAATTTCCCGAAGTGGACAATCCAATCAAAATATCTCCTTTTTTTCCTTGCGCTTTTACACTTCTGGAAAATACCTCATCAAAGGAATAATCATTGGCTACAGCTGTCAGGAAAGAAGTATTTACATGAAGCGCTTCAGCATTTAAGGGTTCACGGTCGAAATAAAACCGTCCTGATAATTCGGCTGCAAGGTGTTGTGCATCAGCAGCGCTGCCGCCATTTCCACAAAACAAAATCTTACCACCATTTTGAAGGGATGTTACACATATATCAGTCACTTTTTCAATCAATTCAATGAGTTGATTGTCTGATAAAATCTTTTGTTTAACATCAATTGATTGTTGAATAGCTTCTTTGATCCTCATCCTGTATAGTTTATTAGTATTCAATGCAAAAATGCAAAAATTTAAGCATTTTATTACTAAATTTTTTAGGTATCAGTTTAAAAGGGCAAGTATTGTGCAGGGTAATTGGGTCTACAATAATTATCCGAATGTTTAACCAAAAATAATATTATTTATTTTTTTGATTTTGTTTATCAATAATATTAGACCCGATTGCCTTGAGGAATTGTGAATTACATAACTTCCCAACTCACGATTTCTTTTAATGGCTTTCTTTTAGTTTTATGACGGTTTATGTCCGTTTCCTGATCAGGATATCCAAGTGGCAGAAATACCACCGGTTCCAAATATTCCGGTAAATTAAAATGATCAATGGTTTTTTGTTTATCAAAGTTGCACACCCAACAAGTCCCCAGTCCTCTGTCTGTAGCCGCCAGGGTCATGTGATCAGCGGCAATGGCAGCGTCAATATCAGCATGGTCTTTTTCATCCGCCCGTTTCCATGATTGATTATGATCAGCTAAAACAATTATTACAACAGGCGCTTCCCGGAACCATTCACGGTGGTAAAGGGTATTTACTAACTCCCGAGTTTTTTTATCCTTTACCACCAGGAATTGCCAGGGTTGATAATTGACAGCTGAAGGAGCAATACGCCCTGCTTCGAGGACATAATTTAAGTCTTCTTCAGGAACTGGATCCGATTTATATCTTCTTACTGAGAATCTGTTTTTTGCTAGATCGAGAAAATTCATTAGTTAATGGTTAAAAGTTATTTGTGAGTTTATTGTGTACACAATTTAAATGCAGTTGGAAATTGATTTATTTCATAGTCAAGGCCAAATTTCCTCATCTCAAGTTTATCATTTAAATACTCTTTTCTTTTATCAATAATAGGATCAAAGTTGATTCCAAGTTTCAATATCATTGCATTTATTCTTACCTGGATATCCTCTTCTAAATCAGTATTTGCAATGAAAATATGATTTTTTGAATCGTATTCAAGGAGATCATTTTCATTATAATCTGACTTGTCAGGTTTAAGTATATCATCTACTTCCTTTTTACCTTTTACTTTGGTATTTATATCAGTATCAATAAAAAAGAAATTATCCCAAAGCCAACCTTTTGTATCTTTTAATTCAGGGTCAAAATGATCAAGTTGTCCTAGAATCTCTGGTTTTCTATTAATGTATTTACCTTCTTTCCAATTGTCCTCAGAAATTAGATCATTAGAACAAAGGCGCATTTCAGTGTATGCACACAGTCCATTCTGATTGTGTAAGAGGTTCATAACAACATCAGTATAATGTTGTTTATTGTTAGATGAATTATATTTTGGATGATTTTGTTCCTTAGTTTCAAATTCTTCTTCCCAGTTTTTATATTCTGTAGATAGGATATTGGTTTTATCTATTTTTCTCATAAACGTTATTTGGTTTCCCAATCCAACAATTCTGAAAGTTTTTTGTATTCCTGATAAATTTCAGCTTTTTTTGATTTATCTGTTTCCTTTTCTATTTTTTTACCTATCGCTGCAAGTTCCATTAATTTTTCAACTCTTTTTTCATTTCCACGTTCTTTCATGTCGAAAACTTTCGTAAGGATTGAATCCCATCTCAGATATTGAGGATTAATAAAATAGTTGTCCACATGCCGTTCTTTACTCGTATCATAATATTCTTCCCGATATACAACACCTTTATTATAATCAAATTTCAATTCAACGATCTCCCATGGTTCAAATGATGAGGAAATAATAGGTGAATGAGTAGCATAGAAAAACTGTGCTTTGGGCGCCAGGTTTGTATAATAGTCAATAATTTCTTTTTGAATGTCAGGATATAGTGAACGTTCGGGCTCATCGAATAATATTATTGTGTTGGTTGTGTCAAGTTTAAAGATTGGAGTTGCAGTGAGGATTACTTGTTTGGTACCTGTACTCCATATATCGAAAGGTATTCCAACTTTTTTGAGTGTTTCGACTTTAATAAATTTCAGATCCTCAGCCTTTTCAAAGTCAAAATCAGTTTTTATCCGGATACAAAACCGGTTTATAATTGGATTTAGAACTTTTGCTAAATTTGTAAAAGGATTGGGTCCTTTTTGTTGCCAACTTTTAAATTCACTAACAAGTTCATCTGCTTTAGTTGGATCTTTTATAAGTGCTTTAGTAATTTGTTGACTATATTTTAGTTCTTTTACCATATAATCACTGGCATCCATCAATATAGTTTTCCAAATTTCCAATGGATCATCCTTGCCGAAATCAAAAAATCTTTTACTTTTTAATCTTGTCCTCTCTTCGTTTATTATTTTTTTTATTTCAGCGTCAGTCTTAATGTATTGTAATGGATCTTCTATCCCATGTCTTTCAATTAAACTAAATCTTTCAATAATATCAGATGTGATATTAATTACTTGAGTGCTTAAACTATTCAAATATTTCTCAAAGGAATAACGAACATTATTATTATCTTCTAGAGCAAGAATTTTATTTTGTTCATAGATATGAATATTATGTGCACCAAATTTAATTCCAATACTATATTTAAGATTTTTAAAATTCGCAGCAAATTGATAATCTTTGTGACTAATTAATTCCTTTATCATATTCAATAAAGTCGTTTTCCCAGTCCCACTCTGCCCAATAAAACAAACCTTATCCAATGGTTTCCCTTCTTTTTTATGACCCTTTGGATAAGTCAAATCCAAATGAAAATCTTTGAATTGACGAAAGTCATTTATATGAATACCTGTTATTTTCATAAATTGTAAATTTCTGTAAAATTACGAATAAACCATAAATTATTCAACCGATTTACAAGTTCTTCTTAGCTCTTAGCTCTAAGCTCTTGTATCTTATATCTTGGTTCTTGTATCTTGTATCTATAAATCATTCATGCGATACATCAATCAAAGTTTGCCGATAGGCATTAAAAACATTGGCTCTTGAAACAAAACCCGCATATTTGCCTTTGTTCAGAACTACAAGGTTATAATTTCCGGTTCGCTTAAATTTTTCCATCACCGATTCCATTGTATCATTCACAGAAACCTTCTCGTTTTCTACCATAGGATGAAGGTAACGTTTAATAGGAATTCCGTATTTGTCTCTATTAAACATGTCATCTCTCACATCATCCAGCAAAACCAGCCCCATGAATATGTTGCCTTTATCAACCACCGGAAAAAGGTTTCTTTTGGATTTTGCTATAACTTTCGTGAGTTCACCGAGTGTTGCATCCGGGCGAATGGTTAGTATATCGGTATCTATAACATCCTTAACATTCAGGAGGGTTAGTACAGCCTGATCTTTATGGTGGGTTAATAATTCACCCCGTTCAGCAAGTTTTTTTGTGAATATGGAGTGTGGATCAAAGGTTTTTATAGTAATGAAAGAAATTGTCGAGGTTAGCATCAGTGGTACTATGAGTTCATAACCGTTCGTCATCTCAGCGATCAGGAATATTGCCGTTAAAGGAGCATGTAGCACAGCGCCCAATACTCCTGCCATACCAACGAGGGTGAAATTACTCTCTGACAAAGTCTTGGTAAATCCTAAATCGTTTAAAATCCGTGCAAACATAAAACCTGCAAATCCTCCTGTTACGGCGCTTGGTGCAAAAATTCCACCGATCCCCCCGCTTTCGATCGTAAGGGTAGTAGCAATCACTTTAAAAAGGATCAGGAAGAAGAGAAAACCGGCAAAGAACCAGATATTATCCCGGAACATGTAAAAAAAGCTGCTATCAAGTAAGTTTATCGAGTCCCCGGATATGATCATGCGAATGGCATCATATCCCTCACCATAGAGTGGTGGAAAAAGAAAAATCAAAATTCCAAGAATCGAAACACCTATCAATCCACGGATATATATATTATTAATGAGCCTCATTTTATCGCTTACAAAGTGAGTTGCCCTGTTGAAATAAAGAGAGACTACCCCTGTTAAAATCCCCAATAACAAATAAAAAGGTACATCTGAAACAACAAACGGTTCGGATATTTCAAAATGGATAAGAATTTTTTCTGCCAACAGGAGCTTTGTAGTTATTGCGCCGGTTGCTGAAGCCATCAATAGCGGAATAATAGAAGATATGGTCAGATCAAGCATGAGTACTTCTAGGCTAAAAATAACTGCAGCAATGGGTGTTGTAAAAATGGATGCCATGGCTCCTGCAGCGCCACAACCAATTAACAAAATGGTAGTTTTATAATCTAATTTTAATAACTGTCCAAGTGCCGAGCCCAGTGACGAACCGGCTGAAATAATCGGGGCCTCAAGTCCGATAGATCCTCCAAATCCTGCTGTTAATGAACCTCCTAAGAGGGATGAGAAAATCTTATGCTGTTTCATCTTTCCTCCCAGTTTTGAGATCACATATAATATCCTTGGAATACCATGCCTGGTTTCATCTTTGACTACATACCTGATAAATAATACGGTAAGGACTATTCCAATGGCCGGATAAATTACAAACCAGTAGTTCTGTTCATCAAATTCAAAGCTGGAAGTAAGTAGTTTTTCAATGTAAAATACAGAAGACTTCAGAAGATAAGCGGCAATGCCGGCCAGAAAGCCAATCAAAGTGCTAATGATAATAACAAAATAGCGGTCGTTAATATGTTTTGCCCGCCAGATCAGAAACCTTCCAATCAGTGTTTTGTTGTCCATTTATTAGCTGTTTGCTATTGGCTATTATAGTTCAGTGTTTAGCGTTCTGCCCACCTTCGCTATGCTTCTGCCTTCGCTAGCTACGGCAGACAAGTCGGTGGATAAATGTTTTGAGTTTCAAGTTCATGGATCAAAAGTTAATATAATCTGATGGCGTACATTGTAAACTGCCTACTGCCCACTGCCACCTTCCCTTATTCTTTTTATATTGTCCAGGTTGTTAATCCCGTGCTTGTAAATTCATACCGTTGTGGGTCTCCGCCAAACTTTTTCAATCCCTCAATCACTTTAATGCGTGTATTATTCGGGCAATAAAAAATTATAAATCCACCACCACCGGCGCCTGATATTTTCCCTCCGGATGCACCATTTTTGATAGCTGAGTTGTAGATATCATCAATCAGCTTATTGGTAATCTGTTTGGCCATCAGTTTTTTATTTTGCCAGCCAAAATCCAGTATCTCGCCAATTTTATCCAATTCTCCTTTCAGGATGGCTTCCTTCATCATGATGGCTTGTTGTTTCAGTTTATTAGTGGCTTCAATGGAAACTTCATTCTTTTGGATTACATTTTTCGCTTGATTTTCAATGATCTTTGATGACAAGCGACTGGTTTTCGTATTGTATAAAACCAGGTTATAAGCCAGTTCATTTAAATATTTAGATCGGATACGCAATGGGTTCACAATAACCTTATCATCTTTTGAGAATTCCATAAAATTAACTCCTCCGAAAGTAGCTGCATATTGATCTTGTTTCCCGCCTGCCATGTTGAGGTCGATCCTTTCAATTTCATAAGCCAGGTGAGCTAAATCATATTCCCCCAAAGGCAACCTTAACCACTCAGCAAAAGCGCCTAGTATTGCTACAACCAGTGTAGAGGAAGTTCCCAATCCTGATCCCGGAGGTGCGTCAACAAAGGTTGTCAGCTCAAATGATAAAGGCTTCTTGGTAAAATCTTTCACAACCCTGTTATAAATTCCTTTGGCAAGGTCAAATTTGTCGTCAATCTCAAGATGCTTAGTGCTATCGAATTTAAACCGTTGTTTTTTATCAAGTGAATTTAAAACGATCTTTTTGTCCTTTCGGGGCTGTATGGTAGCGTAGGCATACATACTGATAGTGGCATTTAATATGGCGCCACCATAAATGTCAGAAAAAGGAGCTACATCTGTTCCCCCTCCGGCTAAACCCAATCTTAAGGGTGCTTTACTTCGAATTATCATTTTTCAATATTTGATTTTTCAATTACTTCATCAATGGTTTTTATCATTTTATCCCATGAATATTTTTGTTTCTCAATAACCACATTTTTGATGAATTCAGATTCTTTCTCCTGATCGTAAAATTTTAAAATTGCATCTGCCAATTGATTAATATCCGGTTCAATTACATAACCCACTTTACCATTTGGAACAATCTCTGCTAAACCGCCAACATTGGTTGTGATCATTGGTTTCTCAAAGTGATATGCAATCTGCGTAACACCACTTTGGGTTGCATTCTTATATGGTTGAACAACTATGTCAGAAGCACAGAAATATTTGGCAACATCACCATCCGGAATAAAATCATTCGACATGATCACTGTATCCTGCAGTTTGTATTTTTCAATTATTTCAAAATAGGGTATGGAATCAGTATAAAATTCCCCGGCAACGATTAGTTTGATATTTGCTTTTTTGATCTCATCATGAGCCATGGCTTCCAAAAGTAAATCCAGACCTTTATAGTCCCTTATAAATCCGAATGACAAAATGTATTTTCCTGTTTCACTCAGACCAAGCATTTTACGGGCTTCTTCCTTTTTAATCACTTTGCCGAAATTGTCATATAAAGGATGCGGACAATAGAGTTTGGGTTTCTGTTTGTCAAAAATATTCAGATCATCCAAAACAGCCCGTGACATAACAACAAATCCATCCACACTTTTCACCCAATATTTAGCAAGTAAAAAATCTCCGGGCCTCTTTTCATGAGGAATAATATTGTCGATGATGGAGATTACTTTCGAATATTTATTTTTTCTAATGATTCTGGCAATCTTTCCAAGGCAGGGAGCCATGAAAGGTATCCAAAATTTGATGATAACAATATCTGCCTTTAACTTTTTTATTTCCTTGCCAACTTTGAACCAATTGAAAGGATTTATAGAATTAATTTTTATTTTAATATCAAGGTTTTTCGGTGGAGGTTCGCTTGAATATTGTGTTTTACCAGGAAATAGAAAATTCGGATACTGCAAACTAAAGGTATAAATATTTACACTGTCCCCATGTTGTAAATAAGCTTTTGCAAGCCTTTCATTGTAAGCGCTTAGTCCTCCGCGTAAAGGATAGGCGGAACCAACAATTACTATTTTTCTTTTCGCTGTCATTTGGACTTAGAAACATCATTTAGCCCAATTTCTTTTTCTACCTGATAGACATTTCTGTCGGAAGAACTACGGGAGATCATTTCAGCGAGGAACCCTGTAACAAATAATTGCGAACCTATGATCATAGCCAGAAGCCCAAAATAGAATAGCGGCCGTTCGGTCATTTTGTATTCCTCGAAGAAAAACTTTGCTACAGCCAGGTAAGTGCCAATTGCAAGTCCGATAAAAAACAGGAATGTACCCATGGTACCGAAAAGGTGCATAGGCCTTTTTCCAAACTTGGAGATAAAAGTTATTGATAGCAGATCGAGGTAGCCTTTGATCATGCGTTCCATTCCAAACTTGGTTTTACCATATTTACGTGGAAAATGCTGAACAACTTTTTCGCCGATTTTGTGATATCCTGACCATTTGGCAATAACAGGAATGTACCTGTGCATTTCCCCGTAAACTTCAATATTTTTGATCACATCATTTTTATATGCTTTTAAACCACAATTGAAATCATGTAATTTTATTTTGGAAATTTTACGGGTTGTCCAGTTAAAAAATTTTGAAGGAAATGTTTTTCCAAATGGATCATGGCGCTTTTTTTTCCATCCTGAAATAAGATCATAGCCATCTTCCTTAATCAGTTTAAATAGTTCAGGAATTTCGTCAGGACTATCCTGTAAGTCAGCATCCATAGTAACTACCACGTCACCAAGTGCAGCTTCAAAACCCTTGTTCAATGCAGCTGACTTGCCATAGTTACGCCTGAATTTAATTCCTTTTACGTTTTTGTTTGATTCAGACAGATTTTTGATCACTTCCCATGAATTATCTGAACTACCATCATCCACAAAAATTATTTCATAAATCAGGTTTGAATCTGTACAAATCCGGTCTATCCAATCCGACAGCTCTGGCAGTGATTCTTCTTCGTTATACAGGGGGATTATTAATGATATATCCATAAATTACTTATTAAGTGTTTGCTTCTAAAGAATCGCCTTCCTTTTTAACAAAAATTGAAATGATCAATGCAAAAATAAGTGAAAAAAACATGTTCCATAAAAAGGTAATAGCGCCCAACCACCCTGGTCTCGTTAACCTTTCCGTGAATTTGAGTGCCGCGCCCAGATCATCATCGGAAATATCAGGCATTGAATTGATAATTCGTTCTTCAGCTTGTTCCATAATCAGAGCTTTGTAATCGTCACCAATAAACAACATAAAAACGTAAGTGAAAATACCTGCAATAATGGCTGCAAATAATCCGGTTAAGAATCCAACTGAAAAACTTTGCCCGTAAGTAATATATCCGTTTAAATGTTTATCTCTGTAACTAATAGAGGCAATAATTACAAATCCAAGTACAAAAGCATACCCAACGTATCCTGTCCATTTGTTAGTGTACATATCAAGTACATATAACAGCAGGGATAAAATAATTAGTGCTACACCCAAATATATTCCATAGGTTAAGGCATGTTTCCATGCGGGATAATTTTGATTTTCCATAGTAAGTAGTTTTTTTATAGACAAGGGCAAAGTTAAAAAAATTGTATTTATGTTTTGATTGTATTTTAAGTTTATGCACCTCAACCCCTAACCCCTTCTCCTTAAGGAGAAGGGGAATGAATCCTCGTTATTATTTATACATTGTTATTATTTTGGTACCCAGTTCAACATCATTGTACAGGAAGGCTTACACCTTTTTCTATATAGGTGATTCATTTTCTCTCCCAAAAATTTAATTTGCATTAACTAAATGAAATGTTGTAATTTTGCAACGGGTAAGTCTTATACGACCAGCTCCTGCTGAAATCCCCCAGGACCGGAAGGTAGCAAGGGTAGGCGGTTGTAGCGGTGCGATATAAGTAGCTTACCCTTTTTTTATTTCAACCTTTTCCTGTTATTACTTTAAAAATTTCTGCTAATCATCCTTTTCTTACTTCCTTAAATAGAAACTTATTTAGAATTAATAAAAATTCAATTAGTTAAAACTCAGGTTTATAGCATACTAAGTATACTGTGTCATATACTACTGAAAAATAATTACTACTATGTATTGCATAGTACTATTTTTTATTATATATTTGCCGCATGAATATTGAAAAAACAAAAGCGCAAATGCGGAAAGGGGTGCTGGAGTACTGCATCCTTTCTATCATTAAACAGAAAGAAGTTTATGCGTCTGATATTATTCAGCAGTTGAAAGATTCAAAATTGATTGTGGTTGAGGGAACATTATACCCACTTTTAACCCGATTAAAAAATGATGGTTTATTGAGTTATCGCTGGGAAGAATCCAAATCAGGCCCTCCAAGAAAATATTATGAAATTACTGATAATGGTAAAAGTTTTCTTACCGAGCTTGATAAAGGTTGGAATGATTTGATAGAAGCAGTAAAAAAACTTTCAGGAAAAAAGTAATGAATAAAATAGTAAAATCAATATAAACAAAAATGAAAAAGACACTAACAGTAAACATTAGCGGAATTGTATTTCATATAGATGAAGACGCCTATAATGTATTAAACGACTATTTGCAAAGTATCAGGCAACATTTCTCCAGAACCGAAGGCGGGGATGAGATCATTTCCGATATTGAAGCCCGCATTGCAGAGATGTTAAAAGAGCGGATAGGTGATGAAAAACAAGTTATCACCATTGACGACATAGAAGAAGTGATTAAAGTAATTGGACAGCCATCTGAATTTGGTGAAGAGATTGGTGAAGAACCAACTTCGCATAAAACAGACGGCAATGGTAAAAAAACGAAACGACTATATCGTGATCCTGATAATACCATACTTGGAGGCGTATGTGGCGGACTGGGAGCTTACTTCCATACCGATCCGGTTTGGTTCAGAATTGCATTTGTTGCGGCCTGTATTCCAGGTTTAGGAACACCGTTTTTAGTCTACATTATTCTGTGGGCTATTATTCCTGAGGCAAATACAGTAACTGAAAAGCTTGAAATGAAGGGAGAGAAGGTTAATATTTCAAATATTGAGAAATCGATTCGCGAGGAAATTGACAACCTTAAAAATAAATTCAGCGACTTTACCCGGCAAGCCAAAAGATCATACAAAAAAAAAAGAGGAGAACATAGCTCCGATTTTCAGAATGTAGGGATTGCAGTGGGAAGGGTGGTGGAAGTATTTGTAAAGATCATTCTCGTTTTTGTGGGAATAATTCTACTAATTATTGGTATATCATTGATCCTTGCTTTCCTGGCAGCCTTGTTTGGCTTTGGAAACCAAATTTTCATCGTAGATTCTGAACTGATTTTCATCTCTTTTCCTGCCATGGTCGATCTGATTTTAGGCAATGTCGGGAGCAATATGTTTTTTACTGTAGGACTTGTTCTTTTCCTTGGAGTCCCATTGTTCATGTTATTATACGGCGGTGTAAAACTTATATTTGGGATTGAAAGAACCAGGTATGTGGGTATTTCTGCATTTAACCTTTGGATCATTGGTTTGATCCTTTGTGTATTTTACGGTTTTAAGATCACCAAAAGTTTTAGTCAGCATGGTGTGCATCAGGAAACAGTTTCAGTGGATATTCCTGAAAATTCTCCGTTGATCCTGGATGTAGGAAATGATAAGCTCTATGACAGGATTTACCGGTACGAGGACTATGTTGAAATTGATGAAGCGAATATGATACTAACCACTGTTGAAGATGACTTATTTTATGGTATTCCTCAATTAGAGATTGAAAATAGCAACAACGATTATATTGAACTTGAAATTTATTACAGGGCCAGGGGTAAATCGGAAAGACATGCGTCGGAAAGGGCGGAGAGGATTGTTTATCAATATGATGTGGATGATAACATGATCATTTTCGATCCGTTTTTTAAACTGGACGATCATGAGGTGTGGCGCAAGCAACAGGTTGATCTCGTATTGAAAGTGCCTGAAGGATATTATATAAAATTCAGCGATGATATGTATAAAATCCTGAATGACTACCGCCATTCACCTTACAAGCTTTCAGGTGAGACCTGGCAAATGACCAATACCGGATTGATTGAGGCGGATTTTGAACCGGTTGAAATTGAGGAAAGCGATGAAGAGAATTTGGAAGAAAATACAGAATCTGATATTTCTAAGAACGAAACACGCAAAAATACCAAAAGTATATTCAGATTCATTTATTCCAATATGGTGCAGATTTTTGGTTTTGTTGTTTGAGATTCCTAATAAAAACTGGAATTAGAATGAGTGATTAGATCATCTGTTTATTATTATTTTCCCGTTAAAATATTTTTCATCAGAAAAGAAGGTATAAAAATAGACTCCTGACTTAATGCTGCGAGTATCCCAAACTGTTTTATTGCTATTTATTGGAAGTACAGCAATTTGCTGGCCGATTAGATTTTTAATAATTATATCTTGTCGTTTGATTTTATAATCTTGAACCTCAAAAATCACATAATTATTTGCAGGATTAGGATATATTAAAAGTGAGCTATAGTTTATTTTCTCAATTGATGAAACAATAGAATCAACCGGAATTTTTATTATTCCCGATCTTGAAGACCCACTATATATTTCAGCAAAAATATAGATGTAATTGTCTGAAATTAAAACATCTGTAGTAGTTACGTATATACCAAAGTAATCAATTATTTCTATCTTGGGAATAAACATTTCTGAGGAGGTCATTTCTCCAATAATCATTTTATCATTACCTTTCATGCCGTAATACACAATATGACCATCATCTGTTTGGACAATACCCAGAAAATAGTTTAATACTGTGTCAATAGCACAATATTCGATTTGTCCATTTGCATTGATTTTTGATATTAAACCAGATTTACCGGAATAATCTGTGTGGCTTCCGGAAGCATAGTATTGATTGGCGGACATTCGGAATAATTCCCACATTATACAATCAGTTTCTGGAAATTCAAAACATGAATCAATATTTAGAATTTGTCCATCAGTATTGTATTTATTGATTCCATATTTCCATGAAAATTCAGCAGC
>JAUVJI010000116.1 GCA_030596605.1 Bacteroidales bacterium | reverse complement strand
TTTGAGAAACTTTGTGGAAACTTTGTGGCACTTTGTGAAATAGCTATACCACAGAGCTACACTAAGAAGCACAGAGTTACACAGAGAAAAATCTAAATATCATTTTTTAGAATTGAACAGCCCTGTTTTATAAGATTTGTATTACTTAATTGTTTCCATTTTGGAAAAAGCCATTTCAACAGCTTCAATATGGTCAAAGGCCAATTCGGGCAATTTGTCCACCGGAAACCAGCGGGCATCATTGGCATCATCACCGCCTTTTACATCAGAATTTTTCATTTCGGTTGTACCATAAAAGATAACCGATACAGTCCTGCCTCGTGGGTCACGATCAATAGTACTGAATGTGTGAAGTTGTTTTAATCTTGAAAACTGCAATCCTGTCTCTTCCTGTAATTCCCTTACAACGGCCTCCTCAACAGTCTCATCCATGTCGACATATCCACCCGGTAACGCCCACATACCTTCATAAGGGTCATGTTTGCGCTGTATCAATAATACTTCAAGATTCTCTTTGTTTTTCCTAAAAACAACCGCATCTACGGTTAGCATGGGGCGAGGATATTTATAGGTGTATGGCATGCTTGATTTTTGGCTATTTCACAAATAACCATTAACAATTAACTATTCACTTATTTTATTTCACTTCCATTTTGAAAATCATCGGTTGGGGCAATCAGGCATAATTCTCCATCTGAATTTTCAGCAGATAAGATCATGCCCATGGATTCCACCCCCCGGATCTTTCGTGGTGCCAAATTGACGATCATACATATTTTCTTTCCAACCAAATCCTCCGGTTTATAGACTCCTGCAATACCTGAAATAACTGTCCGCCGGTCAATGCCTGTATCAATTTTAAGCTTCAGTAACTTATCGGTTTTCGGAACTTTCTCCGCCTCCAGCACAGTTGCCACACGGATGTCTAATTTGGCAAAATCTTCATAGATCACATTTTCTTTCGCAGGATTGATTTCCGATTCTTTCTCCTCATTTGACTTTTTGGTATCCAATAACTTTTGAACCTGTGCCTCGATTGTTTTATCATCAATCCTTTCGAAAAGATAGTCCGGTTTATTTAATTGCTGCCCGTCTTTTAACAGATCGGAACTTCCTGCATCCTTCCATTTATATCCTTCAATATTTAACATATCGGCAAGCCTGTCAGCAGAAAAAGGAAGGAATGGTTTTGACAGAATGGAAAGGTTGGCGCTGATCTGAAGCGAGATATTCAACACTGTCCTTACTCTTGCTTCGTCTGTTTTGATCACTTTCCATGGTTCGGAATCAGTCAAATATTTATTGCCCAGCCTTGCAAGGTTCATCATTTCATTCAAGGCTTCCCTGAACCTGAAATTCTCAAGGCTTGATCCGACCTTCATCGGGTAATCTTTGATCTCTGACAAAACAGATTTATCATAATCATTCAACTCTTCAATTGGAGGAACTTTACCATCGAAATATTTATGTACTAAAACCAGGGTCCTGTTTACAAAATTTC
Organism: Bacteroidales bacterium; assembly: GCA_030596605.1. Classification (GTDB taxonomy): domain Bacteria; phylum Bacteroidota; class Bacteroidia; order Bacteroidales; family JAADJA01; genus JAADJA01. The sequence goes on along the minus strand of JAUVJI010000116.1, from coordinate 13,045 downwards.
CGAAAATAGCTAATAACTCGTTATTATTCCTTGCCTGAAAATCTTTCCATGTAAAATCGTTATCCTTGGTTTCAGGGGCATTAGCAGTCAAAACATAACGAAGCACATCCTGCTTGTCAGGGAACTCTTCCAAATATTCATGCAGCCAAACAGCCCAGTTCCTGGATGTGGAAATTTTGTCGTTTTCCAAATTCATAAATTCAAAAGCCGGAACATTATCAGGAACAATGAATGACCCTTCCTGCTTTAGCATAGACGGAAACATGATACAATGGAAAACAATATTGTCTTTTCCGATAAAGTGAAGCAGCCGTGTTTCCTCATCTTTCCAATATGGTTCCCAGTCTTTGCCATTTTGTTCTCCCCATTCCTTGGTGGCAGAAATATATCCTATTGGCGCATCGAACCATACATAAAGCACCTTATCTTTGGCTTCTTCCAGTGGTACTTTAACACCCCAGTCAAGGTCACGTGTGACTGCTCTCGGTTGCAATCCCTGATCAATCCATGATTTGCACTGGCCGTAAACATTGGTTTTCCAATCATCCTTGTGCCCCTCGATAATCCATTCTTTTAACCAGGATTCATATTTATCTAAAGGCAAAAACCAGTGTTTGGTTTCTTTTTTTACTGGTTTATTTCCACTTAAAACAGAGGTCGGATTGATAAGATCATTGGCACCCAGGGATGTTCCACAATTTTCACATTGATCGCCGTATGCCTTGTCATAATTACAATGAGGACATGTTCCGGTGATGTAGCGATCAGCGAGGAAATGCTGAGTCTCTTCATCAAAATACTGGAGAGATGTTTTTTCTATGAACTCCCCTTTTTCATAAAGGGTGGTAAAAAATTCAGCTGCTGTTTCGTGGTGGGTTTTATTTGAAGTACGGGAATATATATCAAATGAAATCCCAAATTTTCCAAAAGAATCCTTGATCATTGAATGATAGCGATCTACGATTTCCTGCGGGGAGACTTCTTGCTGCCTGGCTTTAATGGTAATGGGAACGCCATGCTCATCCGATCCGCCAATAAATAAAACATCCTCTCCTTTTGACCTTAAATAACGGACATAAATATCAGCAGGGACATATACGCCGGCCAAATGACCAATATGGATAGGACCGTTTGCATAAGGCAAAGCAGATGTTACTGTTGTTCTTTTGAATTTTTTATTTTTTGACACCATGGACTCTTTTATTAAACTAAAAACTCGTAATTTCGGCAAAGATAAGAATTTGTATTGCACAAAACGGTTGGTCCCTGATTAATGGAACGAAGCCAATTTAAAATCTCTCGCTGATTACGCTGAACCACGCAGAGCCTTTCTGCGAGAATCTGCGACATCTGCGAGAAAAATAAATAATTATGAAAGAAAACGATATTTCATACGACATCCGCGGTGCTGCCTTTAAAATCCATAAGGCGTTGGGGCCGGGATTACTGGAATCGGTTTATGAAGCGGCCTTGTCTTATGAACTCAGCGAAATGGGCTATGATGTGAAAACCCAGGTTGGTGTTCCAATGTTCTATAATGATATTAAATTTGATATTGGTTTCAGGTTGGATATATTAGTAAATGATCTGGTGATTATCGAGATTAAATCTGTTGAAACAATTGCAGATGTTCATTATAAACAACTTTTAACGTATTTAAAATTAACGGACAAAAAACTGGGAATTTTAATAAACTTTAATTCTTCAAACCTAAAGAAATCAATTAGGCGGGTTGTAAATAATCTTTAAATAGCTCTCGCTTAAATATGCATAGCCTTTCTGCGAGAAATAATAAAAAACATGATAACACCAAGATATTTAGAAAAAGGAGATAAAATAGCCATCATTGCTCCTGCCGGGAAAATTAAAAGGGAGGTCGTAAACTCAGCTGTGAAAGTGCTTGAAGGCTGGGGATTGCAAATTGAATTAGGAGAAAACCTGTTCAATGACCATTTTCAATATGCAGCCACCGATGAAGAACGCTTACAGGATTTTCAGAAAGCGTTGGATGATTTGGAAATTAGGGCTATTCTTTGTGCGAGGGGGGGGTATGGCTTAATCAGGATTATTGACAAATTGGATTTCACCAACTTTCAAAAAAATCCCAAATGGATCATCGGGTTCAGCGATGTTACTGTTTTGCACTCACACATTCATACGAACTTTGGTATTGAAACTATCCATGCTACCATGATCGCCGGACTTATGGATAGTCATTCTTCCGAATCATTGAGAAAAACTCTGTTTGGAGAAAGTCTTTCTTACAACATCGATACACATCCATTGTCAAGAACGGGTAATGCTGAAGGAGTTTTGGTTGGGGGCAATCTGGCAATTCTATGTAGCCTCATCGGTTCTGGATCAGATATTGATACATCCGGTAAAATCCTTTTCATTGAAGACATTGGAGAATATTTATTCAGGCTCGACCGAATGATGTGGCAACTGAAACGAGCAGGAAAGATTGAAAACCTTGCCGGGCTGATAGTCGGCGGAATGACAGACATAAAAGATAATGATGATCCTTTTGGAAAAGCAGCTTATGAAATTATTGCCGAAGCAGTCGAAGAATACAATTATCCTGTTTGTTTCGGATTCCCGGCCGGCCATCAAACTGATAACAGTGCTTTGATTTTGGGCAGGCAGGCTGATTTATCAGTTGGTGAAAAAACAATTTTGAAACACAGAATCGGTTCCCCGTGCTCATACCACACAGAAAACACAGAACTTTAAACCGAAATATGGCCAAACATTTTGAACTCGGTAAAAAAGGAGAAAATATTGCAGCCGGATACCTAAAGGGAAAAGGCTACAAAATTATTGAACGCAACTGGCGTTATGGCAAAGATGAAATTGATATCATTGCAGAAACAAAAATGTTCATCGTTTTCGTTGAAGTAAAAACACGCAGTACCAACTACTTTGGGGAACCGGAAGAATCGGTGACTGATAAAAAGCAGCAGTTTATTATCCGTGCTGCCGATGAATATGTAATTCAAAAAAAAATTGACAAGGAAGTAAGGTTTGATATTGTTTCAATTATAATTGAATCAAACAAACAAACCATCCGGCATATTGAGGATGCATTCTACCCAACGCTTTAAGAATGAAAAACCAGCAATGGAATATTGGTATGGAATAGCATTTTTTTTGCCAGACTCGGATTAAAAAGTCTTTCAAACACTCCCCGCTTGTGTGTTGTTAGCGCAATCATATCAATGTCTTTCTCATCAATGTAATCTTCAAGCCCCTGAACTATATCATCGTGTTCAATTAAATCACAAAACAAATTGTACTCTCCATACTCCTTAATAAAGTGCTCTTTTAAGGAATCCATTTTAACCTTATCAAATGTATTGGAGGCGTCAGAGGCAATATGAATGCAATAGATTTTCATATTAAAAGGCCTGATGAGGGTCATCAGCTTTCGCAACGCCTTAAAATCGGAATCATCAAAATCAGTCGCATAAAGGATGCTGTTCATATAGTTGATCCCCAGGTAAACCGATTTTTGTGGTATTGCGAAAACAGGAACTTTCGACTTCTCAATGATTTTTTTAGTTACACTGCCAATAAAATCGACTGTACTTTTTGTTTTTCCCCTGGTACCCATTACTATAACTCCAGGATCGTATTCCTTACTGTACTGAAGGATGAGTTCTTCGGGAACTCCCTGGTCCAAATGGTATGATATTTTAACACCTGTGAACTTTTCCTTTTTTACAAAATCCTCCAGTTTTGTTTTTAATTCTTCCATTTGGCTGAAGGCCTCATTTTCCAAATTACCAATGATTATATCCAGATTTAACTGATAAGAGTGGGCTTCAAGATAAGGTTCGGTGCTTACGATAGGATTGAAGTATGAATAGAAAAGCATTATTTCAGCTTTAAGTTTATGTGCAAGCCCAAGGGCAAAATTACATGCAACGAGCGAATGGTCTGAAAAATCAATGGGAACGAGTATTCTCCTTACACTTTTTAAACGATCAACTGTTTCTTGCTTGTCTTTTCCATACTCGTTCTTTATCTCTTCAATAATCTTATAAACCCTTTCGGTATCTTTTTCATTGATCCTGATCTTTACACCGGTTGCAACACCCGGCTGAACAAGGTTAATATTGGACAGAAAACATTCAATTCCTTCCGCTTCCAACCTGCCTTTCAACAGCTGTGCCCGGGAATAAGGATAGGATGCTATTGTAATAATTTTATCTTCCATGGCATTTTCACATAAAAATATTTTAACATGCCTATAAAGGTACGAAAATATTTACATTAAATCAATATATTTTTATACTCGGGGATTTCTTGAAGGAAAAGATAGGAATTGTTTTCATAATCAAGTGTGCAACAAAAATGCTCCAAACCGTTGGTAACAATCAGATATTTAACTTTTATTGCGATATTATACCTGACGATTTGATCAAAAGCATTCTGGTTTATTTTTATTTCCGGGGCTTTACATTCCACAATAAGAACAGGGCTTCCCTTCTTATCGTAAACAACAATGTCAGTCCTTTTGCTGCGCTTATAAAGCTTCAATCCGGCTTCAACAGAAATGAGAGACTGAGGATAGTTTTTTTCTTTAACCAAATATATCAAAAAGTTTTGCCGGACCCACTCTTCCGGTGTCAAGGCCACATATTTTTTTCTAAAAACATCAAAAATCTGGTTTTGGCCGTTCTGTTCCCTAAGCTTAAATTCATATTCCGGAAGATTTAATTTCTGCATAATGATACAGTTTTACTTTTCCAAAAATAAGTATTCTTGCACCGCTAATGTCCACAAATAAAGAATTTTAATAGAATGATTGCTAAAGATTAATTTTTTTCTATCTTTGCACCCCAATTTTCAAAGCATAGACGATTGAACTATTTGAAAAACTTTGTTATCCCTTTCAGGGGTCTAAATATAGGGGATCATAGGTACAATTGGGAGATAGATAAAACGTTCTTTGACGCAATTGAAAATCCTGAAATTGAAAATTGTAAACTGAATATAGATCTGGAACTTGAGAAACAAGACAGTATGATGGTACTCAGGTTCAATATTGAAGGAATAGTAATAACGGTGTGCGACAGATGTCTCGAAGCGCTTACATTGCCTGTTAAATTAAATGAGACATTGTTCATTAAATTTGGTAGCGAAAGAAAAGAGGAATCGGAAGATGTGTTAATTATTCCTGATTCGGAATACCAGATAGATATCAGCATGCTTATAAATGAATATGTAACGCTGGCCCTTCCAATGAAAAAAGTTCATTCGGAAGATCAAACAGGAAAGATCGGCTGCAATGAGGAGACTATAAGAAAATTACAAGAGTTTTCAAGGAAAAAAACGATTGACCCCCGATGGGAAAAATTAAAGAATTATAAAATCGAATAAATTATTAAAATTAATAAGAAATGGCTCATCCAAAAAGAAAAATATCGAAACAAAGAAGAGACAAGAGGAGAACCCATTACAAAGCGGAAGCCCCGACATTGGCAACTTGTCCGACAACCGGAGAAGTACATCAATATCACAGGGGATATTACGTTGACGGAGATCTTTACTACAAAGGCAAGTTGGTTTATTCAAAATCAGAAGCTCAATAGTAATAGGATTTTGCCTCATTTTGTTAAATATAAATTCTGTTAATGAAGATCGGACTTGATGTTATGGGAGGTGACTTTGCACCTGATACTACAATTGAGGGTGCAATATTGGCCCAGGAAAAACTTTCCTCTACCGACAGGATTTTTTTATTTGGCCCCGAAGAAGTTATAAGGCAAACCTTAGAAAAAAAGGGTGGAAATCCTGATAGTTTTGAAATCATACATGCCCCTGAAATAATCGGAATGGGCGAAAGGCCTATCAAAGCGTTTACCCTTAAACCTGATTCCAGTATTTCCAAAGGATTTAAATATCTCAAGCAGAAAGATATAGATTCTTTTGCCAGTGCCGGGAATTCCGGAGCTTCCCTTGTAGGCGCCATGTACACGGTTAGCAATATACATGGTGTTATCAGGCCAAGTACACTTACCGTTATTCCAAAAGAGTCGGGAGGGATGAATGTTTTGCTGGATGTTGGAACCAATCCTGATATTAAGCCCGATATTCTATATCAATTTGCTATTCTTGGTTCTATTTATTCGAAACATGTGCTGAATATTAAAAACCCTAAAGTTGGCTTGCTTAATATTGGTGAAGAAGAAGAAAAAGGAAATTTGCTTTGTCAGTCAGCATTTCGTTTAATGAAAGATTCCAAAGATTTTAATTTTTACGGCAACGTCGAAAGCGGGGAACTGTTCAATGATAAAGTGGATGTAATCGTTTGCGATGGATTCACCGGTAATATTGTCTTAAAGCAATCTGAAGCTATTTATCGTTTAATGGTTAAACGAAATCTTAGGGATGATTTTTTTGATAAATTCAATTACGAAAATTATGGTGGCAGTCCTATACTTGGTGTAAACGCTCCTGTAGTTATTGGTCACGGCATTTCTAATGGAAAAGCCATCATGAACATGATCCTTCTTTCAAAAGAAGTTTATGAAGCCAAACTGATCAATAAGATTAAAAGGGCAATGAATAATTATATTCAAAGCAAATAAATATTACTTTTGGTCGCTTTGTAAATAAGTTTTACCTTTAAAATAACAAAATTGAAAGCTGCAATTACAGGTATTGAAGCCTATGCGCCTGAATACATTCTTACCAATCAGGAGCTGGAAACCATGGTGGATACAACCGATGAGTGGATTACTACCCGTACCGGAATCAAAGAAAGACACATTCTGAAAGGCAAAGGATTGGGAACATCTGATATGGCGGTAAAAGCGGTTGAAGGCCTTTTAAAGAAAACCAACACATCTCCTGATGAAGTAGATCTTTTAATTTGTGCCACCGTAACTCCTGATATGTTATTTCCGGCGACCGCAAATATCATTTGTGATAAAGCGAATATTAAAAATGCTTTTAGTTATGACCTGAATGCAGCATGTTCCGGTTTTACATATGCATTGATCACTGCCTCCAAATTCATTGAATCGGGTACATATAAAAAAATTATTGTCGTTGGGGCAGATAAAATGTCATCCATCGTTGATTATACCGACAGACAAACATGTATTATTTTTGGTGATGCGGCTGGAGCTGTTCTCTTGGAGCCTTCCTCAAATGGTTATGGAATAATTGATTCTATATTAAGATCAGACGGTTTTGGCAAGGTTCATTTGCATCAAAAGGCAGGAGGATCAGTTAAACCATCCAGTCATGAGACAGTAGACAATAAAGAACATTTCGTTTTCCAGGAAGGGCAGGCTGTTTTTAAATTTGCAGTGACGCACATGGCGGATGTATCAGTTGAGATCATGGAAAAGAATGGCCTTAAGTCAGAAGACATTGCTTACCTGGTTCCACACCAGGCTAACATGAGAATTATTGATGCCACAGCGCGCAGAATGGGACTTGAAAGGGAAAAGGTAATGATCAACATTCAACGCTACGGAAATACCACAAACGGAACCATACCGATGTGCCTGTATGAATGGGAAGACAAGTTAAAAGCCGGAGATAATATAATCCTTGCCGCTTTTGGTGGCGGATTTACCTGGGGTGCGATTTATTTAAAATGGGCTTATAACGGAAAAAAATAACAAACTAAAATTCTATCCGGTACTCACACTTTTCAAGAATTTCTTTCACCTCTGCTAATTCATTTGTCTCCATCAGTTTTGCCCTGATATTTGCCGCACCATAAAAGTCGGAAGTATAGATTTTAAAAAATCGTTTCAGGATAGCGAAGTTTTTTGTGTTCTTCCAGGTTTTTGTAAAAAGAGAGGCGTGTTTCCATAATAAACTTAATCTTTCTTCCGGTGATCTTATTTCTTTTTCTTTGCTAAAAAACCATGGATCCTGAAAAATACCTCTTCCAATCATGATCCCATCTACTCCAAATTCTTCTGCCTTGACGAATCCATCCTCCATTGTAAACACATCCCCGTTTCCGTGAATTAGGGTTTCTGATTTCATCTGATCACGTAACTTAACAGCCTTCTTTACTTCGTTCCAGTCCGAAAGTCCTTCTGATTGCTGTTTTTGAGTTCTTCCATGAACAGTGATCATGGTCGGCTTTGTTTCCAATAGGGTACATATCCATTCTTCGGTAATAGCTTTATTCAGCCCTATCCTGGTTTTCACACTTACCGGAATATTTGACGCTTCTTTTGTAGCAAGTACAATTTCTTTGGCTAAATCCGGCTTTCCAATCAATGCAGAGCAGCCACCTTGTTTAACAATCTTTTTAACAGGGCATCCCATGTTAATATCAATGCCATCAAATTGACCATCTTCACAGATTATTTTTGTGGCTTCAAAAAACTTTTCGGGTTTTGTTCCCCATATCTGAGCAATGATCTTAATATTTTTTTCTTTTAGCAGCTTTCTTTCAGAATCATTGATCTGTAAACGATGCTTTACCTTTGGGCCACCAATTTCATGGCATAAACCATCTGTGGAAGTAAATTCACTGTAGAGCACATGAAGAAAGTCAGGTTCTGAAACACTCATAACTATTTCACGGAAAACGGTGTCGGTAACATCTTCCATTGGCGCCAAAGTAAAAACAGGCTTTTTATGATCGCTCCAGAAATTGTTTTTTTTCATTTAAAAACCATTCAATTCCATTAAAACCGTAGGAAGCAAAAGAAGCCAGCCTAATATAATTAAAATGGCCATAAAAGGTATTATCCACTTCACCCATTTTTCATAAGGGATTTTCGCTATTCCAAGCGCTCCGATCAAAACACCTGAAGTTGGGGTGATCATGTTCGTAAATCCATCACCAAATTGAAAGGCCATTACTGTTGCCTGTCTTGATACGTTCACCAGGTCGGAAAATGGCGCCATAACAGGCATGGTTAATGCAGCCTTTGCTGAACCGGAAGGGATAATGACATTTATGAATGTTTGAATAACATACATTACACTTACCGATCCAACTTTTCCAAGTCCCGACATTGACTGTGAAACACTATGAAGGATGGTATCTATAATTTTACCATCCTCAAGTATTACCAGGATACCTCCGGCAAGCCCAACCACCAGGGCTGCTGATAAAATATCCTTTGATCCCTCAATAAACAATTTTGTGATCTTGTTAGCATTATAACTCATTGCTATGCCTGAAAATATTCCCATCGCGAAAAACAATGTGGCAATTTCAGTTAAATACCATCCATATCCCAATACACCAATAACTAGAAATACAATTGTAAACACAAGTAAGTTCAACACAAAATAATGTCCTGATTTCAAAAGTGCCGGAATACTTGAAATAGCAAATAAAGCTGTAGCTATCGGGATTGCCGGGATAAGTCTTGAAGCATTTCCTATTTTTATTTCTGATTGCGGATAAATAAATGAAAAGGTAACCAAACTAACCAAAATGAATCCATAAACAACCCAGGCAGCTTTTGATGTTTGATATTCGATGGACTCAATTTCAGAGGTGCCACGCTTTCTCCAATATGAATCCAATTCATACATCAATGACCGCTTTGGATTTTTTTTAATTTTTTTAGCATACCATAGCACCCAGGCAATGCCAATAGAATTTATAACAAACCAGCAAAATATTCTGTACTCGAGACCGGAAAATAACGGCAGGTCAGCAATTCCCTGGGCAATACCAATAGTGAAAGGATTTAATACTGCAGCGGCAAAACCCATATGAGCAGCAACATAAACCATACAAACACCAACAATTGAGTCGTAGCCCATTGAAATGGCCAGCGGAACAACTATTATTACGAAAGCAATAGTTTCCTCGCTCATTCCAAACACGGCTCCGAAAATGCTGAACATTATCATTACCAGGGTGATAATAATATTATTTATCCCTAAAGCTTTAAAGAATTTTTTATTTTCAAGTCGCTTGGTAAATTTCAGAAATGAAAAAATCCCTACATCAATGGATTTGCTGGCATTCATGATCCAGAATCCTCCACCGATCATCAAGATTAAAACAATGATTCCAGCCTGTTTTTCAAATCCTTTGAAAAGCGCTGAAAACACTTGCCAGGTTTGTATATTTCTTTCAATGTAGTGAAAAGAATCCTTTTCAATAACAGTCCTTTCTACACCATTCACTATTTTGATTTCACGTTCATACTCACCTCCGGGAATAATCCAGGTAAGAACAGCAGCGATTATAATAACATAAAAGATGATTACGTAGGTATGGGGTATTTTTCTGAACATCGTTAAATCGTAAAATCACATAAATACTACTAATGATTTTTCAAAAATATATAAAATTAACATGCTGAAAGTTCAGTTGTGATTTCCATCTGAATAAAAAATATGAGAAAGGGGATCTTAAACCGACCAATTATTTAACGATGACTTTTTTTGTAACAACACTGGAATTTGACGAAAATTTTAAATAGTAAACACCTGAAGCGAGTGAGGGTATCACTAATTCTTCATGCATTATTTTATTTTTATCAAAACTCTCTTCATAAAGTGTATTTCCATAAAAATCACACAACTGAAGTGTTACATAATCTGAACCATTTAATTCAAATGAAATAATTATTTTTTCATTTGTAGGGTTTGGATATATTTCCAAGGTTTTAAATAATTCATGGTACTGAATTGAGGTTGTTGTATCAATAATTTCGAATGCATCTTCCAGATACATATCACCATCTATCGAACTGGTGGCATATACAGTCCAATATCCCGGGTCTGCATCATCAGGAATGATTATATCTGCAACAATTTCATTATTGCTCAACGCATTAATGGCAACCGGATAAATAACAAGATTCTCTTTTAAGAGCCATGCATCATAACTTATCGCATCAAAAAAGTGGGTGTTTTCCCCATAAATGGACAAAGTAATCGATTCACCGAGATAACCTGAAACAGGGTCTATATAGGAAATATATGGAATTTCGTAATAAATCGTGAATCCATCAACCAATACTAAATTTCCGTTTGCCCAGTTATGCGTGTTCACATCATAACTTCCGAGTGTTGCATTGTTATTAATTAAAAAACTGGCATTGACGAGCTCATCATTAATTACTGTTGTAGAATATGGATAAATGTAATTATAACCCATGTTAAGCCAAACAGTAGTCCCGGTTCCTTGTGTAAAACTGGTATTCTGTCCACTGATTGAAACTTCCAGGTTATCACCGGGTTGTGCACTATCCGGTTCGATTGAAATGAGCTGAGGTGGGTTAGGGTTGGGATACAAATAAAAAGCATCATATAAATACAGGTCGCCATCAAGCGCATTGTATGTATTTACATCATAATATCCAGGATTGTCAAAATCATCAAACGTAAACTGGGCTAATACTTCTGTGTCATTCACCTCAACAACAGTATTTGGATAAATTGTTGAAGAACCTTGTTTAAATTTTACGGTTGTTCCGGTAGCCTGGGTAAAATGAGTTCCATTGCCACTGATTGTAACCGTCAATGTTTCCGGGATAGTTGCATTATCAGGAACAATTTCAGTTAAATAGGGTGGATCAGGATCAGGAAAAACCATGAAAACATCATATAAGAATATGGAGCCATCCCATGCACTTTTTACTTTTAAATTATATAATCCTGTCGGGCTACCGGAGGTAATTGGAAACTCAACAACAATGATTTCATCTGAAATAATGTTTATGGAATGATCCATTAAATAGGTGTAATTTTTATATAAATAAGCATAAATTACACCCTGTGTAAAATTTGTGTTTTCAGCAGTTATAGTAACGGTTACCATCTCTCCGGCATAGGCAGAAGAAGGCGTAATGGAAACCAGATATGGAGGATTGGGATTAGGATTTAAAGTAAAGGCATCAGGCAATACCAGATGCCCATCATAATTATTATGGGTGTGAACATCATAAACTATTGGAATATTCATGTTTGTGAATAGAAACTCTGCCTGTAGCAAGTAATTGCTAATTTCATAAACTGACATGGGAAAGATGGTACTGGATCCCTGGTTAAACCATACTACAGTACCTGTTCCCATTGCAAAATTGGTATTTGAACCTGATATTTCAATTGTTAAAACTTCAGGTATTGTAGCAAAATCAGGATCAACACCTGTCAGCTGCGGATCATCTTCTTGAGTTACATATTGAACATTGACACAAACCGAATCAACAGGATTATTATAATCGAAAAAAGTATACCTTATTACACTTTCTCCAGCATAATTGTTGGGAAGATAGTAACCTGTAAACTCTGAACTGGATTCACCCGGATTTAGTGATACCTGTATAGGTGATTGATATACAAAAGGAGGAAATAAAATTCCTCCGAAAGCAAATGTATTTTCGGTGCCTGGTATCAATTCTAATTCTACTTTTTTAACACAAACCTCTAAGGTTTCCGTTCCATTATTAGTAAAAGTAAATTCAGATATCAATTCGGTGTAAAATGGAGCACCTAAAATATAGACGTATGAGTTATTAGAAATTGAACCGGATTCATTAGAAAGAGAAAGACTTTGTGCATTCAATATAATGATTGACACACTGCAGACCCAAAATAAAATGTATCGTTTCATGGGTTTGATTTTATTAATCCCAACAAATGTACTTAAAATCTATGTTTATTGCAAATTATATTTCTTTCTAAATTTTTCAGCCTCATTTGGTGTGATTGTACTATCAACTGACTCAAGCAAATAGACAACTTCATGCAATAATTGCTGCTCTATTTCTGTCTCATTATTGATGGATTGCTCATGAATTTTTCGCATCCAATCATTACTATTTCTAATTCTTAAAATCGATTTACGAATGATACGCTCTTTAATATTCTTGCTGATTGCATCAATTTTATGCCATAAAACAGCCTTAAGAAATTTTTCATATTTTAAATTTGCAGTGTCAACATCAATCATTCTAAGTGTTTGATAAGCAGCGTCTATATTATTTTCGTTAAAGTAAACTGCACAAAGATTAAAAAGGGATTCCTCAAACCGGGGTGATATTTTAGTGGCCTTAAGAAAATAATTCTTTGCCTTTTCACTATCACC
>JAUVJI010000182.1 GCA_030596605.1 Bacteroidales bacterium | reverse complement strand
CATCTCGCACTCGCAATTATGGTGGCATCAAATGTAGTAACTCAATAATTACAGGATGCGCTGTTAGTAAAAATAATGGCATAGGTTTATGCTGCAGGATCCTTTACTGCTTCAGCAAATTTTGAAACAGGGGTAGCAAGGTCAGGAGAAAACGGACCATTGATATGTGGTTCCAATTCTGATAAATTGATCTCAATTACCTGGTCAAAATATTTTTCGGGATTTGCATAAACCTCCGGATCACCATTCAAATGATCTTTGATGTTATCTGCTTCATTGGCAACTTCAGCTCTACCTGTACTCCTGAGATATTCAGCCATCTTTTCGCCATAACCAAATATGGAAGTTGTCGCCCCGATTTCCGCACCCATATTGCAGATTGTTCCTTTGCCTGTACAACTAATATTCTGTGCACCTTCTCCAAAATACTCCACAATAGCACCGGTTCCACCTTTGACAGTAAGAATTCCGGCCACTTTTAAAATAACATCTTTTGCAGAAGTCCATCCACTCAACTTTCCGGTTAATTTAATTCCTATCAATTTTGGAAATTTTAACTCCCAGGGCATACCGGCCATTACATCAACGGCGTCTGCACCACCTACACCAATAGCTATCATTACTAGTCCTCCGGCATTTACAGTATGCGAATCGGTCCCGATCATCATTCCTCCGGGGAATGCATAATTCTCCAAAACTACCTGGTGAATAATTCCTGCCCCTGGTTTCCAAAAACCAATTCCATATTTATTGGAAACCGATGCCAGGAAATCATATACTTCCCTGTTTGAAATAACAGCAGTTTCCAAATCTTCTTTAGCGCCTACCTTCGCCTGGATCAGGTGATCACAATGTACGGTTGAAGGTACAGCCACTTTTTCTTTTCCTGCCTGCATAAATTGCAATAATGCCATTTGGGCAGTTGCATCCTGCATGGCAACGCGATCAGGATTAAAGTCAACATAGGATACACCTTTTTCATAAGCTTTTCTGGCCAATCCCTCATCAAGATGTGCATATAATATTTTTTCAGTTAATGTCAGTGGCCGATTTACAACTTTTCTAGCTGCCTCTATTCTTTCAGCCATTCGGGTATAAACACCCTTTATCATTTCAAGATCGAAAACCATAGGAAATAAGTAATTAGTAATTAGACATTAGATATTAGACTTTTGAACTCGGAAACCCTGAACTCAGAACCCAGAACTCTTAACTCTTAACTCTTAACTCTTAACTCTTAACTAAGTTCGGCTGCAAAGTTAACAGAAATATGTAAAAATATGAATGAGTGTTTTCAAAAAGCTTATTTACTGATTTATATATAATTTTCTGTATTTTAGCTGTTTCAAAGCAGGAACGTTTTTTCTATCCCTAATTTTTATAGATACAGGCTTTCCTTATTGTATAATCAATAGACTGATAAACGCAAAGATTACTAATTTCAATCTCATAAAGTAATTACTAAAAATTCATCAATGAAACAACACATTGCCCACATGGTAAAAGATCGTGCTGAAAAATACGGAACGCGCGAAATTTATAGATTCAAGGACAAATCGGATAACCAATATAAATCTTTTAATTGGGATGAACTGATATCATCCATCGATCAGGTTTCCAAAGCCCTTATCGCCTTAGGATATGGCTATAAGTCAAATGTCGGCATCTTTAGTAATAATTGTATTGAATGGTCTATTACTGATTACGGGATCCTCGCCATCCGAGGTGTGGTAGTACCGTTTTTTGGCACAGCAACCAAAGAACAAGTAAAATACATTGTGGATGAAACAAAAATGGAATTAATGTTTGTTGGGGACCATGAACAGCTTAAAAAAGCCAAATGGGTGCTTGATCATACAGCCAGCCTGAAAACAATAGTGTTATTTGATATGAATATCAATCCTGAAGATGATTCTTATATTAATTGGGAATCCTTTATTAATTCAGGTAATAATAAAGATTTAGAAAAACGTTTGACTGAATTTTATGATGAAGCACAATCGGATGACTTAGCTACTATTTTGTATACATCCGGAACAACCGGCGATCCCAAGGGCGTAATGCTGGATCATGATAATTTCATGTTTGCATTTTCCATCCATGATGAACGGATAGATGTGAAGGAAAAAGATATTTCTATGAGTTTCTTGCCATTGAGTCATGTGTTTGAACGAACATGGTCTTTTTATGTGCTTTACAGAGGTGCTGTTAATGTTTTCCTAGAGAATCCGAGAGAAGTGATTGATGAACTTCCCAAGGCAAAACCCACGTTGATGTGCACTGTTCCGCGTTTTTTTGAAAAAACACATGAAGGCATCATGGCCGAATATGAGAAATGGTCGTCTTTTAAAAAGAAAATTTTCAACTGGTCAATTGGTGTTGGACATCAATGTTCAATCTTGAAGAGTGAGCAGAGAAATTTACCGGCTTTTCTGAAGTTAAAGAACTCAGTAGCTGATAAACTGGTCTTGAAAAAATTACGTTCTATTTTTGGTGGTAATATCCGAATGATCCCTTGTTCCGGTGCCGCCATCCGGCCTGAGTTATTGAAATTTTTTCATGCCACGGGTTTATTTGTCAATCATGGTTACGGAGCTACCGAAACCACAGCCACTGTATCCTGTTTTAAATCGGATGTTTATGAATTCGGTTCCGTGGGAAGTATTATGCCTGGTATAAAAGTAAAAATCAGTAATGAAGGTGAAATCCTCGTAAAAGGGAATACAGTTTTTAAAGGATATTATAATAAGCCTGACCAAACCAGTGATGTTCTTACTGATGGATGGTATCATACTGGTGATGAAGGTCACATTGCAGAATCCGGAAATTTGATAATGACTGACAGGATCAAAGACCTGTTTAAAACCTCAGTTGGAAAATATGTGTCGCCACAAAAAATCGAACTTTTACTCGGAAAGGACCCATTTGTTGAACAGGTTATTTCCATAGGTGATAACCGTAAATACGTTACGGCCCTTATTGTTCCGGTGCTTGACAACCTGAAGTCCCATGCCAAAATGATAGGATTGAAACATACGTCTGATACCCACCTCTTATCGTTGAAAGAGATCCAGGAGTTTATTCAACAACGGATTGATAAACTTCAGGATGAATTAGCTTCCTTTGAAAGGGTTGTAAAATTCACCTTACTCCATGAGCCTTTTTCTATTGAAAACAACGCTATGACAAGCACTTTAAAATTCAGAAGAAAGGTCATCATGGAAAAATATAAAGATCTGATCGAGAAAATGTATTAATGATTTAATTTCCATCGTTTGTGTGACCATAGCCAGTTTTCAGGTTTTTTTAATATTTGGGCTTCAAGCATCTTAGCATACCTTCTCGTAATTTCACCCTCTTCCAGTTCCTTCGGATTATCTGCCAGGATCGAAAGCGTTAATTCATAATAGCCTCGTTTAACGCGCTGAATTTCGGTATAAACCAGCGGAATATCATATTTGCGCGCGTAATTTTCCGGGCCTTGAAGAAAAGCCGTTTTGCGTTCCAGAAAATCAACCCAATAGGCTTTATTTGCATTCGATGGGCTTTGGTCAGCCGCCATAATATATATAGTAGGTATGTCTTTTAGTTGTTCAAACGTTCTGGAAGTTTTATAAATAGAAGCCAGTGTAGTTCCGGTTCGCGATCGGTTTTTTCTCATAAATCGATCCACAAAAGGATTACTCAACGGTTTATAAAATCCAACAATATTTAAATCCTGTACAAATAATCCCGGTGAAAGTGCACCCCACTCCCAGTTGCCATAATGTGTAGGTAATGCAATAACACTTTTACCAGCTTTGTAAAATGGTTCAATAATTTCAGGATTAAGGACTTTGTGTCGTCTCCTGATTTGACTGCGTGTCATGGTAAAACCTTTTATTCCTTCTACTATAATATCGGTCAGATTTTTATAGGACAGTCCCATAAGTCGTTTTAATTCCTGTTTTTTTATTTCAGAAAAAGAGAGGGCCAAATTATCATATATCACTTTATTGCGATATCCGAAAATTCGGTAAAGAAAAATATACATCAAATCCGAAAACATGTACAATAAAAAAAAAGGGATAATGCTGAACAGGAAAACAAAAAATATTAGAAGTATGGCTAGTATAAAATTCATCGCAATTTATTTGTGGCCAAAGTTAACAGAGATTTTTTAATCAGGAATTCGTATTTAATCCACAGGTTCCCATTCAGCAAAATGATCAGAAACAACATATGTTTTGGACTCTGTTGTCCAGAATTCATTGGAATTGTAAGTCCAGCCCATGGTTTCGGAACCTCCGCCACTTTCTGTAGTGATCAGGAAACGATGATCAAGATGACCGATATAGTTTGCCTGATCGCGTGGCCAATCCCTATCACCACCTGAAGGATCAATAGGTATCCATCCGTAATTGGGTAAATAGACCTCTACCCAACGATGGAATACATCATCATGGCTGGCATAGTCACCACGAACAACAACAGAGCCTACATAACGTGCAGGTAAACCGGCTGCCCTGC
Organism: Bacteroidales bacterium; assembly: GCA_030596605.1. Lineage (GTDB taxonomy): Bacteria > Bacteroidota > Bacteroidia > Bacteroidales > JAADJA01 > JAADJA01. The sequence continues at coordinate 3,704 of JAUVJI010000182.1, read as the reverse complement.
ACATGGAAATATATACAAATGAATATTCCGAACAAGAACCATTTCCTCTTGCCAGTACGGTAGGTGCTGTATTCCAGCCTCCCACCATTTCATAATACATGTTATAGATCAGGTAGTTGAATATTTTTCTGAATATCCAGTAAGGATTGGTTTCATCACCTATCGCTTTTTTAACAGCGTTTTGAATCACAGGATTATCGTACTGATACTTGTCATTGTTTTCAAGGTATTTATCCATTAATTCTGGCGGAATATCTGAGATTGATCCAACTTCCTCAGGATAGATAAAATACCTGACTTCATGAATTTTTGCAACGGTTGTCATTTCTCCCGCAACTTTTTCACCGGGCTTTACATTTTCAAAATGAAAATGAGCAGTCTGCTGGTCCCATTTATCAGTTACAATATTCGTAGGATCAGGCTTATACTTTGGAGGTTTTAAAATACCTTGATTGGACCTGTCAGTCGGGATAGCAATATGAATATCCACATCCTTGATCAATCCCGGGCCAAAATTTGTGACTTCGTGTGTATGAATAATTTTAGCTTTATGTGAATTATAAGATCGGAACTTTGCACCATCATTAACTTTCAGCTTGTAAATTTTATCCTCCTGGTAATCGACTGCCCAAAGGTTTTTTCCATCAAAACACAAATCCCTGGTGAAAGCACCCGGAGCATCTGTAATCAAAATCACACTTCCGGTTTCCGGATCTACCATATAAACTTCATCTTTGATACGGTCGGAAATCCATAAATATTTACCATCGAATGTTATCCCCCTCGGATCACGAGCTGGTGAACGAAATGACCTGATGGTAGTTCCATCTTCAGGACTGAACTGAACAACTTCGTCGGCATCACTGTCCACGCACCATAGGTATTTTCCATCCCAGGTTAATCCTCTTGGGGTACTTGAAGGGGCCTGCACTGTTTTTAAAATAGTACCATCTTCAGGATTGACCCGATAAATCTTTCCGGCATAATTTTCTGATAATGGAATACCACCTTTAACATCTGCATTCCATAAAGCCTCTCCATCCCAGGCCAATCCTTCGGGCCAGTATGCGGGTGATGAAATACTCCTGATTAATTTTCCAGTGTTTGGATCAATACAATAGAGCAAGTCAGTTTTGTAATCGGCAAGCCAAAGATTTTCACCGTCAAAAGTTAAACCTGTTGGGTATGAACCGGGAGTGTCGAATGATTCGATTACTTCACCGGTATAACAAAACCCTGTAAATGAAATTAAGCCAAAGAATAATAAAGATATAATCCTGTTCATAATCTTAAATTTTATCCGATAAATTTAGGATAAAAATAAAGAATATCCAGGTAACAAGTAAAATCTTTTATTTTAGGAATAGTCTTAAGATAAAATCGAAACTATACAGTAAAAATCAGATTCTGTAAAAAATACCATCAACCTGAAGCAATTGACCTGTTTTTTTATCATAGAAACCAGGCTCCAATGAAAAAATTGTAAATCCCAGGTCGTTGATAATATTGAACATCTCGGTAATAAGGGTTTCACTTTTGTATAATTCAATCATTGATAATTCAATCTGCAGGCCTTTTATCAATTTGATGGAATTTTTGGCTCCTTCGATAACATTTTTTTCAAATCCCTGTGTATCTATTTTAAGAAAGGTTTTATTAAGTTGATCCGTGTAATTATTTATAATGGTATCAATTTTATGAATATCGACCATTTCCTTTCCTTCATAAGCAGAATCAGGAGCACTTTTAATATGGACCGGCATCATGTCTAAAATAGAACTGCTCTGGGAATTTGCAGAAATATTTATTTCTACAGTTCCATCTGCATCTCCAATGGCACAATTTTGAATTTGCCATTTTGGATCACCTTTGGCAAATTTTTGTAAAACACCAAAAGCACTTGACAATGGTTCAAATGAGATAATGGTATTTCCGTATCCTAACTTTCTTGTATAATAGGCAAATTGACCAGTATTAGCACCCACATCAAGCAAAGTCTGAATGTCAAAATGTTTAAGGAGTTTAATCCTGTTGTGCATGAGGTAGTTGCCGAAGACTTTTTTTCGGATACTGTTAACATACCGTAAACCTTTTTTAACTATTATATTCATGAGGATTATAAGCCTTATTCTTTAAACAAAGATAAATATAATTATTTTTACACCAATCTAATCATACATTGATATACTTTATAATCTAAAATGTTGGAGCGAATGATTAAAAAAATTAATGAAACAAAGGATTTCTTAATCTCAAATGGAATAAACAATCCGGAGATAGGGATTATTTTAGGAACAGGGCTTGGAAAACTTATTAATGAAATCAAGATAGAAAAAGAGCTTGAATACGAAGATATTCCGAATTTCCCTGTTTCCACAGTTGAATTTCACAAAGGAAAATTGATTTACGGTAAAATGAATGGTAAATATGTGTTGGCTATGCAGGGCAGGTTTCATTATTATGAAGGCTACAGTATGCAGGAAATTACTTTTCCGGTAAGGGTTATGAAGGAGTTGGGAGTTAAATACCTGTTGATCTCAAATGCCGGTGGCGCTATGAACCTTGATTATAGGAAAGGTTCTCTCATGCTGCTGGATGATCATATAAACCTGCTTGGTGATGGTCCTTTGATTGGTACTAACCATAATGATATGGGGCCAAGGTTCCCTGATATGAGTCAACCCTATTCAAAACTTTTAAATGAAAAGTTTGAAAAAATTGCAGAAGAATTAAAAATTACATTACATAAAGGTGTATATGTTGCTGTGGCAGGGCCAAACCTTGAAACACGGGCTGAATATCGATTCTTAAGAGGGATTGGCGCCGATGTGGTTGGAATGTCAACTGTACCTGAAGTGATTGTTGCAAATCATGCAGGACTACCCTGTGCTGCCATTTCCGTTTTAACAGATGAATGTGATCCGGATAATTTGAAATCAATTAATATTAGTGATATTTTAAAAATAGCAGCCAAAGCTGAAGTGGATCTGATCAGGTTGTTTTCAACTTTGATCAGGGAATTATAAAATTTATTTTTCCCGTTTTAATAATGAAATTGCAGAGCCGGTATTATTGTAAATATATAGAATTCAGACTTCTTTGTAGAACCGTATGACAGAAATAACTTACCAGCTTGAAATTTTAAACCTGCTTTTAGTTTTTTCCCTCCTGTATAAAAATCGAACTGAAACCCGGTAAATGCATTCATATTGAAAATATCACCCCCCATCAATTCACCTATTGAACCGAAAATGCCGGTATTGAAATAGGTTGTTTTAGTTAGATAATACCTCCAGAAGACTTTTAATTTAACCAGTTCGAAATTAGAAAAATAGGCTGCTTTCAGATTCTGAATTGAACAGCAGTCTCCTTCATCGCAACCTCCGCCACAATACAGATATTCAGGATTATTTAATATTATCCTTAATCCTCCTCCAAGGCCAATTCCAATACCCGATCTTTTATTGAACGTACGAGTATAAGTATAATCTATTCCAATAAACTCTATATCCAATGCCTTTTGTTTTTTATTAATTATAAAATTTTTGGAACTTTGTTTGATTGAATCCTGGCTGGATAACATTATAGGGAAAAAAAGAAATAGAAATATTAATTTTTCACAGTTCATTTAATATATTGATAAACCGGTTCTTAATTATTAAAACTTTTCAGCAAAGGTAAATAAATATAACTTAAGCCCTAAT
>JAUVJI010000195.1 GCA_030596605.1 Bacteroidales bacterium | reverse complement strand
GCATTGATTTTGATTATCACAACCTGAAAAACAGGAAGAGCTTCACTGGAAATAGTTATGACGATAAAATACTGCTCGAGAAACTGGCTTATGACGGGTTGGAATACCGTTATGGTAAGAATGATGAACCGGCTGCTGAAAGAGTCAGGAAAGAACTGGCGATTATCGATAAATTGGGTTTTTCAGCCTACTTTTTGATTACCTGGGATATTATCCGGTATTCAATGTCGAGAGGTTTTTACCATGTCGGACGTGGCAGCGGTGCCAATAGCGTGGTGGCTTATTGCCTGAAGATTACTGACGTGGACCCCATTGACCTGGACCTTTATTTTGAGCGATTCCTAAATCCCAAACGTACCAGCCCGCCTGATTTTGATATTGACTATTCATGGAAAGAACGGGATGATGTTCAGGACTATATCTTTAAAAGATACGGTCGTGAGCATACTGCCCTTTTAGGTGCTACTTCTACTTTTAAAGCAAACTCAATTTACAGGGAACTCGGCAAAGTTTATGGGTTACCAAAAGCGGAAATCGACAGTTTATTGACAAATCCCATGGGTGAGGTCAATAATAATGATATCATCCGGCGAATTCATGCCATTGCAAAATTGATGGTTGATTTTCCGAACATACGGAGTGTTCATGCAGGAGGTATCCTGATATCGGAAGAACCCATCACCTGTTATACTGCTTTAGATCTTCCTCCCAAAGGTTTTCCAACTACTCAATGGGATATGTATGTAGCTGAGGCGATTGGTTTTGAAAAGTTCGACATTTTAAGCCAACGTGGAATAGGCCACATCAAAGAATGTGTGGATGTTGTTGCTAAAAATCGCAGGATAAATGTTGATGTTCACCGTGTTGCTGATTTTAAAAGAGACCATAAAGAATCTTTTGCCGGCTATTCTTTCTCAAAAGCACACTCAGCCTCATATGCTGTGGAAAGTTACCAGAGCATCTACCTTAAAGCTTATTTTCCCCTTGAATTTATGGTAGCCGTTATAAATAACTTTGGTGGTTTCTACCAGACATGGGTCTATTTTAACGAGGCTCAGCGACAGGGTGCCCGGATCAACCTACCTTGTATCAATCATGGTCAATACAAAACATCAATAATTGGTAAGGATGTTTTCATTGGATTTATTCATATTACAAACCTGCAAACAAAGATTTCCCGGGCGATCAGTTTTGAGAGAGATAAAAACGGAATATATAAAAGCCTGGAAGATTTTGTTGAACGCATACATGCACCATTGGATCAGATGATTATTCTAATCAGGGTTGGGGCGTTTAGGTTTACCGGTCGAACCAAGTCACAGTTGCTATGGGAAGTCCACCTCTTTTTTGGAAAAACCAGAACAGTGAACTACACAGGGTTTCTTTTCAATGCTTCTATTTTGAATTACAGGCTACCGGAGCTTAAGCATGAGAAGTTAGAAGATGCTTATGATGAATTTGAATTCCTGGGATTTCCGGTTACTGTTTCTCATTTCGATATGCTGGAAACAACCTACAGGGGAGAGGTTTTAGGAAAAGATTTAAAAATGCATATTGGGAAGAAAGTCCGTATGGTTGGCCGCCTGGTAACGGTCAAGTATGTTAGAACAGTAAAGAAAGAATTGATGCATTTTGGAACTTTCCTGGATATGCATGGTGAGTTTTTCGATACGGTCCATTTTCCTGATTCCTTAAAGGATTACCCTTTTCGGGGAAAAGGAATTTATCTGATTCAGGGCACGATAAACGAAGAGTTTGATTTTTTCAGTGTAACTGTCGAAAAGTTGGCGAAGTTGCCGTTAAAAGAGGATCCAAGAAATGGGTGAGGTTGTTTGCTATACTTTGTAATTTATTATTTGTTATTGGTTTTTTCTCATTGTTATTCCTAATTTTCTACTTATATCTGTCCAGGAGTGTCTAATTTACCAAGATTGGGGAGTCCAGTTTCACCGGAATTAGTATTTAATTTACTCCAAAATATGCAAAATTCTATAGATCATATGAATCATAAGAATCCTACGGATATTATGATTTTATGATTGGGGATCGTAGTAATTATACCTCATATATTTATAAATTATGACAATAAGTCAGTCGCTTTTAATCGATTTGATGTTAAAATCACCATTCATGTGAATTCCAAAAGGTAATGCAATAGAAGTGCTATAATAAACCAATATAATGGATTAAAACTTGGGATTGATAATTAAGTAGGTTAAAAAAAAATGGAGTAAACCCGAGCTAAAAACTCATTTATTATTTTTAATAAATGATCCTAAATTTTTGGAAGTATTATACTTCATATATTGATGAAAAACCAATAATATATTTTTTGATTTTATTTTTTTCAATTTTAATCTCTTGACAGGCCTCAGAATAACTTTCATTTTTCAACCTTTTTTCTTCATTTTCAATTTGGATGAATAATAAACATAGAGCAGCAATATTTTTTTGGTTTTTTACTATTCCCTTTTTCTTATAAGCATAAATTTTATTAAAATCATATTCCATACCTTTTATATATTTATCAATTGAATATCCATGCACACAATATTTTATTTCAATTATCAAAGCAAGTGGTTCTCTCCAAAACACTTCGCTTTTATATTTTTTACCAGTTCGCTTTCTTTCCTCCGAAAAACTTTCTACTTCATTTCCATCTATGATTACTATATCAAACAAATCAGCATATTCCGTTTTCACGAGATTTAAGCAAATCTCTCCGTCCGGAAAATCTCCCTTATATTTTTCATTATCAGCTATAATTGTAATCCGAAGATTTTCAAACTCATTAAATAAATTTGCAAAAAGTATACCTTGGATATCACTTTCTTTTAGAAAACTAAAAGGGAATTTTCGAAAATCATTTTCAATAAAATTATTAATAACAGTCTGACTTTTCTTTATAATTTCCATGGTTTTTGATTATTAAAAAAAATGATTAAAAATATATTCAAAGTTTATCAATCAGAATTTCCTTAGAAACAATATTCCCAAGCCTGTTTAACTGCATTTGGAATATACTTTTCATATGATGGATGAGGTAAATTATAATAATCAATTGGTTTATTGTTCAAGATAATTTTTCCTCTAGAAGCAAAACAGGTTTTTCTTCCTGATGGTATCTTTTTTGTTTCTATATCTGTATCATAATTTTCTACAAAATAACCATGTGCCCTACGTGAAAAATTAATAATTACTGATGGTTCAAGATAATCTAATAATTCTTCAAAAATTGGAAAACACAATTGTAAGTCATGTCGTGTAATTTTATTTTCCACATCGGTCCTAAAAAAACAAAAGTTTATTTGTGTGCCAAAATTCCCAGATGGAAAATATTCGAAAAACCGATCAACCAAAACTTTCATTGAACCAGGCTCTTCATATAATCCTAAAAAACCTGAAAAAGGATATTCGGTTTGTGGATGATAATGATTACCTGCTTCTACCCATTTTTTTTCTACCCCAGGATTGAATCCTACTATTAATGGGACATTATCAATAAATCGTGTTGACGTAACTGAATACCACCAATTATTTTTACCATATTTTTTATAAACATCTGAAAGAAAAAATGCTTGTCTGATTTTATAAAGAAGTTTATGGAAGAATATAATATTGTCCTTTTCTTGATCAATTCTATCCAGTCGTAAATCAATACACCATTTCAAATGTTTTTCAATACTACCAGATAACGCATCAAGTGCTTCTTTAATCGTTAAACTTGGTTTGTTCAGTTCCTTTCTTATTATAGATAGGTTATTTTCAACAAATTTCAAATAATGCTCAAGCGAAAACCATTCTTCTATGGGAAGTTCTGCATTTTCACTGGGGAATTCTTCAGGAAATTTACCCACTGTTGTATTATCCACTGAAATACCATTAAATTTTTCCGATATTAATCTATTATCAAATATGAATGGATGTTTTACACTGATTTTAATCTCCGGTGGATCCAATTTAATGGCTTTATCCTTTTCAAAATCATACTTTTCCACTATTTCATTCACAAAAACTTGTGGATTTAATTCCATAAGTTCTGGATGTGATTTTTTGAAATCTTCTAAAAGTTGTTCATTTTTCATACTATTACAGTTTAATTAAATTGGGATTGTTTTACACCAAAAGCTAATGTATAATATGGTCAGTTTCAAAGTTAGTTTAATTTCTTATATTACTTCCGGATTGATGTTTTATTTAAAATAATCAATCAAAAAAATCCAATTAATAATTCATATGATTCATATGAATTGTATGATTTCATCACCATTTCTCTGAATATTTCCACCTCCATAATTCACAAAATTAATCGCATATAACAGCTTTTCTCACATTTGCGACAAATATTCCCTAAAAAATTCAAAGTCGTTTAGTATAACACATATAATGACTCATAATGCACCCTTAATGATTGGGAATGTAATAAGGATTAATCAATAATTTCGTTTGGGGATTAACTGAATCAAACCATAAAATCATAAGTCATAAGGTTATAAATGAGGAGAATTATATTTCCAAATAATATCTATTAGCCAATTGTCTAGAATTCTAAAATTTACTAACTTTGAGCTTTGTATAGTCTTAGTTAATTAATTATTTATAAAACAGTTTTAATTGACTTGAAATCAAATATATAAATATTTACACACCTCAAAACATATTAAACCATTTAAATTATGAAAAATCTATTATTTCTTATTGCTATCATATCATTAAGTATATCTTCATTCTCTCAAATAACATTAGAGCATGCTTATGACGCAGATAATATTCATTTATTTCAGGTTGATGAGAATGAATATAATTATGTTATTAAAGATTTTGAAAATAAACAAGTGAGAATTTATGATTTAAATCACTCTTTAATCACAATTATTAATCTAGCAATGCCAGAAGGAGATAATTGGTGGATTCACTTTGTCTCTAAAAAATTATTTGATTTAGATGATCAATATGAAGTAATCTATACACATGGTACTCCAGGTAGTGGGTATACTATTAAGATTATCAATGAAGAAAGTAATATCTTATTTGAAGAGTATGGGACAAATGAGGTTTATCTCTATTCTACTCCTTCAGGGTCAAAGATGATATTGAAAATTCATGCTGATGAGATTGCGAAAGTCTATAGTCTTCAGGGGATTTATTATGGAGAACCAACGATAAATGAGGGAGTTAATTTTCTTCCATACCCAAATCCATCTAATAATACTATTAGATTACCATATGAGTTACCAAATGGATATAAAGAGGGATTACTAAGTATATATAATTCAGAAGGTAAGATGATTGAACAATTTAGAATTGATAATAACTTCAATGATGTTTTTTTGAGAACTACACCATATCCAACCGGAATATACTTCTATAGCATTATTAGTAATAAATATAAATCAAAACCTCAGAAATTCATTATATCAAGGTAATTAGTCTGTGACAACAGGTCTATTGCCTGAATTGTAATTGATGTGATTTAATTTTCATGATGCGGTCCTCGTTTTATTGAAAAAAAAGATTTTCCTCTGTAACTAGGATTGTACAAAAATACAACATGAAGCAATAAATTGCTGCGATTGGGATTTTTTTTATCTTATTTTAATACATTTGAAACCCATTAGATTAACTTTTTTAATTGAGATATGAATATCCTGCAACATATAGATGAAGCCACAGTATTTTTGAAAGAAAAAGGATTTGAATCCCCTGAGGTCGGGATTATCCTCGGAACCGGTCTTGGAAAAATAATTGGTGAGATCCTAATCGACGTGGATATCCCATATAAAGATATACCGCATTTTCCGCTTGCAACAGTTGATTTTCATTCCGGCAACCTGATCTACGGCACGCTTAACGGAAAAAAAATAGTTGCTATGCATGGAAGGTATCATTATTATGAAGGATACACCTACCAACAAATAACAATACCAGTCAGAGTGATGAAGAAACTCGGAATTAAATATCTGTTAATTTCCAATGCCAGTGGTGCTATGAATACTGACATAAAAAAAGGATCGCTGATGCTTCTTGACGATCATATCAATCTCATGCCTGGAAATCCGTTGATTGGCATTAATAATGATGAATTAGGCCCCCGGTTTCCTGATATGAGCCAACCTTATTCTTCAGTGCTAAATGACAAACTTGAAAAAATTGCCAATGAATATGACATTATACTTCATAAGGGAGTTTATGCGGCTCTCCCGGGCCCTGTGTTGGAAACAAGGGCCGAATACAGGTATTTGCGGATAATTGGAGCTGATGTGGTAGGGATGTCTACTGTGCCTGAGGTAATCGTAGCTAATCACATGAGTCTGCCATGTGCTGTAATATCTGTTATTACCGATGAATGCGACCCTGATAATCTGGCCCCTCTTAATCTTAATGATATTTTTGCATCAGCTGCAAAAGCTGATGTTGATCTTAGCAGGCTCATTTCCAGCCTGATGAATAGGTTGTGACAAATTAACCATTTCTCCTCATTCTCAATTATTTAGCGTAATTAATAGCTCTTGTTTCCCGAATTACCGTGATTTTAATTTGCCCGGGATAAGTCATCTCATCCTGGATTTTTCTTGACAGGTCAAAGGAAATTTTATTCGCTTCATTATCGGAAACTTTATCAGCACCAACAATAACCCTTAGCTCGCGTCCGGCTTGAATAGCATACGTTTTAATAACTCCCGGATAGGATAATGCCAAATCTTCGAGATGGTTAAGTCGTCGGATATAGGCCTCAACAACCTCTCTTCTCGCCCCCGGTCTTGCCCCTGAAATAGCATCACAAACCTGAACCAAAGGTGCAATAAGAGAGGTCATTTCAACTTCATCGTGGTGAGCCCCGACTGCATTACAGACATCTGCTTTTTCTTTAAATTTTTCGGCTAATTTCATGCCTAACAATGCATGAGGGAGTTCCGGTTCATTATCCGGCACTTTTCCGATATCATGCAACAATCCGGCGCGTTTTGCAGCCTTTGGGTTTAGCCCTAACTCTGAGGCCATGGTTGCACAGAGGTTAGCTACTTCTTTTGAGTGTTGAAGAAGATTTTGACCGTATGAAGAACGATATTTCATACGTCCAACCATTCGGGTCAATTCATGGTGCATGCCATGTATCCCAAGGTCAATACAGGTACGCTTACCTGTTTCAATGATCTCCTGTTCAATTTGTTTTTTCGTTTTAGCAACCACTTCTTCAATCCGGGCAGGGTGAATGCGTCCATCCGTAACAAGCTTATGCAACGACAGTCGTGCAATTTCCCGTCTAACCGGATCGAACCCAGATAAAATAATAGCATCTGGTGAGTCATCTATAATAATCTCAATTCCTGTTAATGATTCCATCGCTCTGATATTCCTGCCTTCTCTTCCAATAATACGTCCTTTAACCTCATCGCTTTCAATATTAAAAACAGAAACAGTATTGTCAATGGCATGCTCAACTGCAGTCCGTTGAATAGTTTCAATTACAATCTTCTTAGCTTCCAGGTTGGCAGTCAATTTGGCTTCATCAACAACCTCTTTAATATGTGAAATTGCCTCAGTACTGGCCTCTTCT
>JAUVJI010000210.1 GCA_030596605.1 Bacteroidales bacterium | reverse complement strand
TAAGGTCATATTAATAAATCATTTAATCTTTGGAAGCTTCCGAAAAAAATATACATCAGGATTTAATTGACAAATGCCGGTTAAATGATAAAAGAGCACAATTTGAAATTTATAAATTATATTATAAACAAATGTACAATACAAGTTTACGGATATTAAGCAACAAAGCAGAAGCGGAAGACATCATGCAAGATTCTTTTCTGGATGCTTTCCGTAAACTTGATGCTTTTAAAGGCGATGGTAATTTTGGGGGTTGGCTCAGGCGAATTGTTGTGAATAACTCTCTGGATGCTTTAAAGAAAAGGAAAGAAACCCTTTCGTTTGAAGAAAACAAGATTGAATTTGTTGATGAAAAAGATGAATATATTGAAAATGTGGAATACCAGGTGGAAGAAATTAAAAAGGGGATGAAATTATTACCTGAAGAACACCGGGTGGTTATTTCACTTTTTCTATTTGAAGGATATGACCACGATGAGATTGCTCAAATATTGGGTATCTCAAACAATGCTTCCCGCACACGTTTTTCACGTGCAAAAGGGAAATTGTTAAGGGTCTTATCGGAACAAAGGACCATTAAAATGTTTCATCCGAATTAAATAAGTTTAAGATGCAACGCATTGAAGACATAATCAAAAAAAATAAGGAAGCGTTCAACAACGATGAACTACCTGTTGATCATTTCGCCAGGTTTCAAAAAAAACTGGAAAATGATCATGTAGAAAGGGGTGAAAGCTGGTTTGAACATTACAATATCATGTTAAAAATTGATGCAGCCATTTTGATCTTTGCTGCAATTAGTACCATAATCTATACGGATACATTTTCTTACTTGAAAAATACATTTACTCACGAAATAGTATCTGCCGAACTCCCTGATGAAATTTTGGAAGTAATGCAGTATTATAATGTTATTTCTGATAAGAAAATCAACCAGATTGATGACCTGGCAGTATCGGAAGATGAGGCTGCCCGGGTTAAGCAGATGGCGCTTACGGAATTACAAATGCTGGAAGATGATAGAAGTGAACTGGAAACTGAATATGCACTAAACCCGAATAGCGAGAGAATTATAAATGCGCTTTTATTGAATCAGCGAAAGCGAGCTGAAATTTTTGATCGGATAATAAGTACTTTGAACCAGATAAATTGATATAATTCATGAAAACAGTAAAAATTAGGTTGTTGGTTTTATTGCTGGGGGCCTTCATGGTTTCTCAGGCAATTGCAAAATAGGAATTCACTAAAAAGATCAGTAAGTCTTATGATGTGAATAAAGATGCAACACTGGCTATTAAAAATAAATTTGGGAAAATTCATTGCCAGAACTGGGATAAAAATGCCATATCCATTGAAGTTACAATAACCCTTGAAGCTTCAAGCCAGGATAAGGCAAATAAGTACTTTGACAAGATTAGTATTTCATTTACCGGAAATGCTGACCGTGTAACTGCTACCACAAGCTTTGATGATAATTTGTTCGGTAATAACAACAATGAGTTCAGCATCGATTATATGGTCAAAATGCCTAAAACCATTGGGATTGAGCTAGACCATAAATTTGGTGATATCATTCTTGAAGAGGTGCAAGGTCCCAGTATAATTGAACTTGGTTATGGATCATTAAAAGTCAATAAATTGTCTGGAAATGATAATTAACTGGAAATCAAATTTAGTGATGGATTTATAGGGTATGTAAAAAGTGCTGACCTGGAGTTAAAATATTCAGAACTGGAAATTGATGAAGCCCAGGATATGTCAGCCGAGTCGAAATTTTCAGAACTAAATATTGGTAAAATTGATGTGCTTACATTGGAATCGGGATATGATGATGATTATATTGGCTCAATCAGGGACCTGGATGTAGAAGCTGATTTTTCGGATGTGGAAATACGTAGCCTTGATGAAAGATTGATTGCTGATCTGGATTATGGTGAACTAAAAGTAAAAGAAATTGGCAGGGATTTTAAATTGATTGAAATTACAAACAGTTTTTCTGATACCAACATAGGTTTTAATGCAGAATCCAGTTTCCGGTTAAACGCAACCATTAAAATGGGAGATCTTTCTTACCCAAGAGATAGAGCCCGACTATCAGTTGTTGACCTGTCGTACACTTCCAATAAATACGAAGGTGTTATTGGAGACAACCAGGATACCAGATCAAAAGTTATGATTGAAGCAAAAAATTCAGGAGTACATTTATATTATCGATAATTCAAACTTATTTCCAATAAAAACTTTAATTTAAACAAGTAAAATGGTTCACGCAAGGTTCGCAGAAGAATCACAAAGCACGCTAAGAATAAAGTATAGAATTTTTTCTTTGCGTTCTTTGTATTTAAACTTTCCTCCCGATAATTCTCGGGATTGCGTGAAAAGATTTTAAGATAAGCTCTATTTATTAACTATTAACAATTTAAATCATGAAAACAATGAAAATCAAACAAGTATTAACTTTAGCCGTAGCCCTAACTTTCCTATTGACATTACAATCAGGTTGCTCATATGGATTTGGGGGCATTAAGGGAAATGGTAATGTAACCAAACAAGAGCGGCAATTAGATTCATTTAGTAGCCTGGATGTTGGTGGTGCATTTAAAGTGTTTCTTACACAAGGTGATAAAGAATTCGTTATCGTTGAAGCAGATGAAAACCTGTTGGATGTTATCTCCACAGAAGTAAGGGGAAATACCCTTGTAATCAAAACAACACAAGATATAAGGGATTCTGAAGCTTTAAATATTTATTTAACATTTAAGAATCTGGATGAAATGGATATTTCCGGAGCATGCCGCCTCATTGGTGAAAATAAGATGAAGTTTGGTGATCTTGACCTGGAGTGCAGTGGAGCCTCTGATGTGGAACTGAAATTTGCCGCACAGGAATTATCTCTTGATTTTAGTGGTGCCAGTCAGATTGAATTATATGGAAGCGCTGAATCGGTTGATCTTGATTTATCCGGAGCTTCAGGTTTTGATGGATATGACCTGGAAGCTGATATTAATAATGTAGATGTTAGTGGGGCATCCCATGCTAAGATATTTGTGAATAATGAATTATCTGCTGAAGTTTCAGGGGCAGCAAGTCTTAAGTATAAAGGTGATCCTGTTATTAAGGAACATGATGTTTCTGGTGCTGGTAGTATGAGGAAGTATTAAAATTTGAACCATATAAGTCACATAAGGAACATATAAGAAGAAATCTCATATGCCCCTTTATGGTTTATTAGAACTACATAAGACATATAAGGAACATATAAGCTGAAAACTTCTCAAGTATTTTATACTTATATTTGGGATAAAGTAGAATATATGGAGATTTCAAAAACATACCTTACAGATTTAGTCTATAGAGTAAACGGGGCTGCTATTGAAGTACATAAGGCCCTTGGTCCTGGATTGCTTGAAAGCGTTTATCACAAATGTCTGAAAAAAGAACTGACCATAAGAGGAATAAGTTTTCAATCGGAACTTTTAGTACCCGTAAGTTATAAAGGTTTGGAGATTAACACGGAGTTACGGTGTGACTTATTTGTTGAGAATATCTTAGTAGTTGAATTAAAAGCAATAGAAAGCATTTTACCCATTCATGAGGCCCAGATTCTAACTTATATGAAGTTATTGAATGTTCCAAAAGGACTGATGATAAACTTCAATACAGTAAATATTTTTCGGGAAGGTCAAAAAACTTATGTGAATGAATTATATCGAAGCCTGCCTGAATAAAGCTTATATGCCTTATATGGTTTTAAAATTTGAACCACATAAGGCACATAAGGAACACATAAGAAAGAAACGACATATACTTTTAAAAATCAAGTTATTATTATCTATTTGTTGAATAGTAATTCCCGGTATTTTGGTAATGGCCAGAGTTCATCATCTACCATTAATTCCAGTTTATCGACGTGGCTCCGGATCACTTCAAGGTAAGGCATGACCTTTTGGTTATAAGCCAGTGCTTGTTTTTCCATGTTCTCAAGCCGGTTTGCTTTTTTTCTTTCCTCAAGCATTTCGGCTACTTTGTCTTTAATTTCTTCCACGTGTTCCGAAATTTCTTTAATGGTCAGCATCTGGTTGCGCGAAAGTTTTACAAAGGTCTTCGAATCAAGTACATCTTTCAGCCCTTTTACATTTTCAATCAATGTATTCTGATACCTGATAGCAATTGGTATAATATGATTTTTGGCCAGATCACCTATCACGCGTGATTCAATTTGTATCTTTTTAGTATAATTTTCAAGTTGGATTTCAAAACGTGCAGTCAGCTCTCTTTCTGAAATGATATCCAATTGCTCAAAGAGTTTTATTGTTTCTTCCGATAACAAATATTTTAAAGCCTGTGGTGTGGACTTTATATTGGATAACCCTCTTTTTTTAGCTTCTGCAGTCCATTCTTCACCGTAATTATTTCCCTCAAACCGTATCTTTTTCGATTCCTTGATGTATTTTTTTAGCACCTGGAAAATAGCTTCATCTTTTTTAATGTTTTTAGCAATCAGTTTATCAACGTCTTGCTTGAACACCTTTAACTGATCAGCAACAATAGCATTTAGCGCGGTCATGGGACTTGCGCAGTTTGCCGACGATCCAACTGCCCTGAATTCAAACTTATTTCCAGTAAAAGCAAAAGGTGAGGTCCGGTTACGGTCGGTATTGTCGAGTAGTATTTCCGGGATTTTTGGGATATTGATATTCAGGTTAAATCCGTTTGCATCCATTTTCCCTTTTTTCGTTTGCTTCTCTATATCATCAAGTGTAGCTGATAACTGTGACCCGATAAATACTGAGATGATGGCTGGTGGTGCTTCATGTGCACCTAAACGGTGTTCATTTCCAGAGGATGCTATATGCGCTCGCAACACATTTGAGTATCGATCTACAGCTTTTAACACATTGACCATAAACGTCAAAAACCGGAAATTTGAAGCCGCTGTTTTACCTGGTGATAACAAGTTATCTCCTGTATCCGTTGCAATCGACCAGTTGTTATGTTTACCCGATCCATTTACACCTTTATAAGGTTTTTCGTGCAATAAAACCTGGAAATCATGTTTCCGTGCAATTTTTTCCATCAGGTGCATCAGCAACTGGTTATGGTCGACAGAAATATTTGTTTCTTCAAAAACCGGTGCACATTCAAACTGGTTAGGAGCTACTTCATTATGCCTGGTTTTAATAGGAATTCCTAAACGATGCGCTTCATATTCAAGGTCCGACATGAAATCAATAACATGTTCATGTATGGTTCCAAAATAATGATCGGACAATTGCTGATCCTTTGCAGAAGCATGGCCGAAAACAGTTCTTCCGGTTAAAGCCAGATCAGGACGGGCTTTAAATAATGCAGCATCCACAAGAAAATATTCCTGTTCCCATCCCAGGGTAGCATAAACTTTGTTTACATTTTTATCAAAATACCTCGCTACTTCTGTTGCCTGTTTATCCAGTGCAGATAATGATTTCAATAAAGGCGTCTTATAATCCAGGGCTTCACCCGTGTATGAAACAAATATGGTAGGAATACATAAAGTCCGATCCATGATAAATGCATAGGAAGTTGGATCCCAGGCTGTATAACCTCTGGCTTCAAAGGTATTCCTTATCCCGCCGCTTGGGAAACTGGATGCATCCGGTTCTTGTTGAATTAATTCATTCCCCTGAAAATTTTCGATGGCGGTACCACCTTCAACCGGAATAATAAACGCATCATGCTTTTCTGCTGTAGCACCTGTTAATGGATGGAACCAATGGGTATAATGGGTTGCCCCTTTACTGAGTG
>JAUVJI010000054.1 GCA_030596605.1 Bacteroidales bacterium | reverse complement strand
ATTCCCAGGCTTTATCAAACACGCTTATTACTTTTTCTGCAGTTTCAAGAATAAAATCGTTAAAAGGTGCAATGAATTTTTCTTCTTGCACCGAATTAAGAAAATACCATATTAAAAGGCTTATGTCCTGAGGGTTTATTTCTTCTTCGTTATACTTATCTAAAATGTAAAACGGAAGTTGTTTTTTATACAATCGTTGGTGCGTTCTAACAAAAGAGTTCCAAATATTGGTTTCAGATATAATATCTTCAAGATATGAGGTCAAAAAGCACGCTAAATTGTCAATATCCTTTTTGTCCAGATACATTTGTAAAACAAACGATTGTTTATTAGTTATAATGGCATTTTTAACATCATTACATATTTTAAGGTAATAGCTGTCGGTTATTGTTTGTTTTTCGTATGGTTTTAATTCTAACCAGTCTTTTATATAAATTCTTTTATCCATTCAAATTACTTAGTTGTTGTTCTATCTTGTCAGCTTGCAGGTAACAATTAACTATTCATGAGAATCAAGAGTTGAAAAAATAACATGCTGAAAATTAGCCACTAAGACACGAAGGCACAAAAACATCACGAAGATCATAATCTTTTACATTTTTAACTTTGTGGATCTTAGAGTCTTAGAGCCTTTGTGGCAATTAAACTTTCAACCCTTGATTCGAGTTATTCACTATTCACTATTTCACTATTCACCATTCACTACTTCACCACTTCCTCCACTATCCTGATCTCCTCCTCCGTTAAACCATATAGCCGGTAAACAAGTTGGTTGATTTATACTTGCGGTGTAGAAAGTTCATTTTCTATTTATCCAATTTATCGGGATTTTTAGTTATTTTCTTTTCATCTGATTTAACCTTACGCTCAAGTTTCTTAATATCTTCTTCAGGAGGTAGCTCTTCGGGTTTAATACCTCGTTTTAGTAGTATTTCCCTTACTCCGCGGTTATTGGTAATGTGTTCCGCTGAAATTTGACGTTCACTGTACAGGCCTTTTTCCTTCGTATTGAAAACCGTTATCTCAGTTGCAAAATCTTTAGCTTTAATGGTAATTGTAGGTAAAAAATCTGCCAGCGCCCTGCCCTTTGGAATACCCAATTTCTCTTTCATTTGTTGCGTAGTTTTACCAAATAATGCCCTGTCGCCCTTACTACGAATTATACCAAAATTCCGGTCGCTACCTGTTTGTTCATAAATGAGTCCCGATAGTTCTTTTTCAGAGAGTGTAAGTTTTTGCCTTGCCTGTAAACGTTCCCAAACCTGAATCCTTTTTTCTACAAGTTCAAACTTTCTTGTTTGTATGGCAAAGTAATTTTGTGCAAAAGCTATTGTATCTTTGCGGGGATCGCCATTTTGGGCAATCAGGTAACAAGCATATCTTGTAAGCATGATATCATGAATCTCACGTTCACTACCTGATCCAATTTGAACCATTTTGTTGACGTCAACAAAATGGTCTGATATTAAATTATCTGTTGCTTCACATGCTGTTTTCGCCTTTGTAATTACAAGGTTAAAATTTCTCCATTCGGTGTAACCCAATAGGATTTGCAAGTCCCGTGCAAACCAAAATTCAATGCCATTCTCCGTAGTGTGCGAATGATCATCGAAATTGTGGGTAAAGCTTTTTATTATTTCTTTCTTCATGATTTTACTTAATTATTTTTCCCAGTTTTATTTCAAAAAACTTTTCTGTTCTAAAGTACCCAGTTTTCTTTTTTATAATTTCTATTTCCAAAAACTCAATCCTAAATTCAGGAGCATTTTTATGATACCCATTTCGAAAATCAACAAAATCAAACTGCTTAAAGCTTCCATCATCATTCATCAACCGTTTAATCCAATAGGTCTTAAACTCTCTATATTCAGATGATTTTTCTCCCTTTTTTATCTGATCGAAAAATTCTTTCTTAAGGGTTAAGTACAATATGTTTTTCCTTGATTCCATTTTAAATATCACTATTCACTTTTTCACCGAATTTTCAACAATGGTGATCTCCTCCTCCGTTAAACCATATAGCTGGTATACGAGTTGGTCGATTTGGGATTCTAATTCTTTGGTATCGGATTTAAAATCTACGTTCCTTAA
The DNA here is from genome assembly GCA_030596605.1 of Bacteroidales bacterium. GTDB lineage: Bacteria > Bacteroidota > Bacteroidia > Bacteroidales > JAADJA01 > JAADJA01. Next base: position 23,567 of record JAUVJI010000054.1, on the reverse strand, counting down.
AATAAGAATTTGATTTACCAAATCAATAAATGGTTTTTGTGATTCTTCTTCAATATCAGGTATACAATTTTGCTCAACATATTGCTTTGTATATCGTTTACGACCACCAGCGATGGTGGCAGTCTTCTGAAAAAAATAAAAATCGCAAAGTTTTGAATTTAAAACTGCTAGAAGATATTCTAAACTTCTACCTGAAATAAAATAAGCTGAATTTGTTAAGTACATACCTCTTGAATCAAAAGTATAATTAGCTTTATCAGAAATTTCTATCCAAACAATTTTTTCTTTTTCAAACTCTCTATAATATGCTGTATTATCTTGTATTTCATACCATTTATAATTTCCTGGCTTGCGTCCTTTCTTTTCTGATCTTTTATTTTTAGGCAATAAATCTTCGTAATATTCAGCCAAGTGTTTTTTAATTTCAGGATAATTGTCAATTTCTAAACCTCTTTTAGTAAAAATAATAAAGAGATTCTGATATTGGTAGTTATATCTTTTTATATCCTTACCACGTAGAAGTGGTTTTATTAATTGACTGCTATTCTTTCCTTCTGAAATAATCTTATCTTTTCTTTCTTGATCAATATGGAAGGCCATATTATATCCTGTTGTTATGCCTCTGTAAAACTCAATACCTTTCCATTGCGATAATGGTGTACCAATATCTTCAATTTTGCTATTTATTTTTAATATTGAAGAATTGACAATTTCCCATGGATTTTTAGAAATATTATTTATTTGAATTTTATGATTCTTAAACATATCATCAAAGGTGGCGAGTTCTTCGTTATTCAAAATTTTGATCCCTTTAAGTTGATTTAAATATTTAATCTTTTGAAACTCAAAAATGCATACAAAAACTACTGCTTCATCAAAAATGAAAACTTTTTCAAAATCAATAATTTTAACAGGATTGGTGTTTTGTATTAAATAGGTTCTAAGATTTATTCCATATCTTGCAGAAATCCATTTATTTGGAATAATCATTGAAAAAATGCCTGCCTGTCTTAAAATCTGATTCCCTCTTTCACAAAATAAAACATATAGATCAGCTGTCCTGTGAAATGTTTGAAAGCCAAGCTTAGAAATCTCTTCAGATTCTTTTGGGATATGTTGTAAAGGTACATACGGCGGATTCCCCATCACCACATCAAAACCCACAAAATCACCCTTATCGTTTAATACTTCAGGGAATTCAAAACGCCACTCAAAGGCATCTTCATATATTACATTGTTTTTGATCTCTGCGATCTGGGTTTCCAGCTTTTTTTCTTCAAGGCTTAGTTTTTTGAGTTTTGTGTTCCATTCGGCTTTTTCTTTTTTGGTCATCTCAAACATCTGGGTTTGGTTGGCCATGGTAAAAATTTCGCCGCTGATCTTTTTTAAACGTTTTACCCTGGAGTCGTTGAACGATATTTCGCTCCTGAAATCACTTTTAATGTCGCTGATGAGTTTTTCCATCTCCCGTTTTTGCTCTTTGTTTTGGGCATTGCGGTAGGTGTCAACGGCAAGGCGGTAGCTTTCGATAGTCCATTTGCTTTTATTAAGGGCCTTGCCTAAATCAGCATCAATAGCAAAACGGCTGATAAGGGAGTTGCCACATTTGATGTTGATATCGATATTGGGAAGTGTTTCCAGCTCGGTTGCATTTTTATAGTAAGCGCTTTTAAGCAACTCGATCCACAAACGTAAACGGCATATTTTAACGGAATTGGGATTGATGTCAACACCAAACAGGCAGTTCTCGATGAGGGTTTGTTTTTCGTGGAAAAGGGCTTGTTGAACGCGGCTGCTCTCAGGTGATGCCGGTTTGTATTCGAATAATTCACCGTCTTCGTCGGTGACAATCAATTCGTCGTTCACCACTTCTACCTGGTATTCTTTCAACCGCCTGCCAGCCCTGTCCTGGAGTATTTTCAGGTCGTTTTTAATGGCAATGATCTCGTTGAGAGCCGAAACCAAAAAGTGGCCTGAACCCACAGCAGGGTCACAAATTTTAAGGCTGTTGACAATCTCATTGGCTTCCTGCCGGTTCTCAATCTTGTCGTAAAGTGATTCAATATCATTGCAATCCCAGTTTTTAGTTTCGTTGAATTTTTGAACTACTGCCTTGCGGATGGTTTCGCGACACATGTACATGGTGATAAAACCCGGGGTAAAGAATGAACCATCTTTATAACCATTGATCTTTTCAAATATCAATCCAAGGACAGAAGCGTTGATCAAAGTTTTGTTTTCTTCCTGTATTTCTTCGGAACCCTCGCTGCTAAAATCGTAAGCGTTGAGAAACTCAAAAAGGTATTGAAGTGTGCACAGCTTACCTGTACGTTTTTTGCCTTTATCGTCTTTCAGCACAGTTGATGAATAGATAGGAATAGTTTTATCGTCGCGCAGGTTGCTGATGAAAATGGTTTTATGTTCCAGGTCTGTCGGGTCGAAAAGGGAACTGTTTAAATAAGGTACTTTTTCAAAAATGGTTTTCACATCATCATTTCTATCATTAAGCTTACGCGCCAATACCTGGAAGAAAAGGCTGTTTAAATCGTCGTAGTTTGGAATTTTATCCAGACTTAAATACTCAAAAGATTTATCCCCATTATGGTAAGTTAAAAGTTGCGCCTCCAACAATTTGAGAAACAGGATACGGTTTACCCAGATAATACACAATTCAAGACTAATATTAAAAAGTCTTTCCTGTTGCGTATCGCCAAAATGGGCAGGTTTATCCAAACGGCTGATCTTATCAAGGCTGTCGAGCTGAATGATGGCATTTTCTAATAAAGAACCGGTATTGCGCTGGCCTTCTTTGTTCCGTTCGATGAGCTTTTTACTGCCTTGTTTAATTTCTGAAAGGCCAATGATGTGTAGCAATTCGCCATAAAAACTTTTGTCGAGGCTATTGCTGTCGTTGGTAAAAGGAAGTTTTAACAAATGCTCAGGCGAAAGCAGTTTAAAAAGGGCTATCAGTAATGTGTCATCTTTTGGGTTCTCGTTGCGCAAGGGCTTTTCATACCAGCGGATGTCGAAATAAGTAAATTCAATTTCCTGATTTAAATTATCGATGAAAGGAGCGGCAATTTCATTATAAAAAAAGTCGGTAGATTTCCCGGCCAAACGCTCGTTTTCAAATTCGTTAAACTGTTTTACAAATACCTTGTTGTGGGCAAAATATTTTTCAAAAATATGGGCATCGAAAATAAACCATTCATTGATGTTGGTGGCGATCATGTGTTTTACCTCAAGATTTTTGAGGGTGATCCTTTCACGCAGGTAATAAAGTACTAATTCCTGAAATGCTTTTACATTGATTTTATCTTTTGTGAGCATTTCACTTTTATTGGTTGGTTTTTTAGCTTCAATAATTACCCCAACTGTACTTTTGGCTTTGTCGCCATTATGGATTACAAGATCGTTACGGCCTTTGGTATTGATAAAATGGTTCGGTTCGTAGTAAGTTTTTTTTAGGAAATCGGATACCAGGTTTTTATGGAATTCTTCTGATTCGGTGTTGTTGGTCCTGTCGAGCAATTGGGTCAGGTTGGTTTTGAAGTGTTCAATTTGGTTCCTGTTGGGTTTTAGTTTCAAAAAGGCTTTATTCAAAGCCTTCCTGGGTTTTAAGACTTTTAATTTCATTTAGATTTCATTAAATTGTTATCCATTGGTGAAGCTAAAGTAGTGAAATAAGTTTTACGCACGCATGCTAATCAATTCTATAATTGCAATGAGAATTTGATATGAAAATATTAAAAAGCTTTCTCATAATAATTTAACAATTATTGCTGAAAATCATTAAATTCAAAAGAATAATATAGTTTTGCGGCTATAAAAGGAATTTATGAACGAATATTTAAGCTGGGCATTTTTCTGGAAATTTGTAAAATTTGGAGCTGTAGGGTTTTCCGGGGTATTTGTAGACTTCGGTTTTACTTACATCTGCAAGGAATGGCTTAAAATCCCAAAATATATAGCTAATGCCATTGGTTTCAGCATTGCCGCATCCACCAATTACATTTTAAACCGTATCTGGACTTTCCATAGTCATGACCCGGAAGTAATGATGGAATACACGCAATTTTTTGCCATTTCAATGATCGGATTAGGGATAAACACACTAATATTATGGATTCTGGTGAGTAAATACAAAAAACACTTCTATCTATCAAAATTATTTGCAATAGGCGTTGTAACCATATGGAATTTTTTGGCCAACTATTTTATTACGTTTTCCTGATTTTGAAAAAGAAACAAGAACTTTTGTATTTTCCTGGCTCTAATTGTGAATCTCCACTCTCCAATCTCCTGGTTCGCTGATCTTAAACTCAAAGGTCACAGGATATTGCTGCGTACGCAATTTATTGAAGGTAATATAACTAACTTTGATAGTAATAGGAAACTCAATATAATCATATCCAACCTCCTGTCCGAGTGTTGTTTCAATACCTGCTGTACCAGACATTAAAAAATTAGAAATGCCAGTATTTTTCATACCATTTTGCAAGATATTGACCAATACACGATCTTTAGCATCACTTATTTTTTTGAAAGTGTATCTATTGACTCCAACATTTGAGGTCACATGGGGTTTTTCGGGCTTGGGACCCAGATACTCATCGTTTTTCCAAAGTCCGGATAAGGTTGTATCTTTCTCATTTACCTTAAAGGTATATGTTCCTTCTCCATTTCGTTTCCCTTTATTCCAATTACCGGTATAAATATCGCCATTGGCCCATGTATAGGTCCCTTTTCCATCTGGTAATCCTTCGGCAAATCTTCCGAAGTATGAGTCAATACCATCAGCTTTGCCCTTGCCGTGGGCAAGGCATTTCTTACACTTACCGTGGTAAACGCTATCTATACCTGGTTTTAAAACTTTACAAACCTCCTGGGAAGATAACTGGATTGAAAATGTTGTGATAATTAAAATGCTTAAAAATCGAATGAGGTTTTTCATGATTTTTTGGTTATAAATATTTTAAATTATGGATACATATACTGTGGTTATATTTCTTTGATAACCCATAACGAAGATAATGATAATTTACAATTATTTATAGATCAGTTGTAAAATCTTTTCCAGCCCATCATTGTCTGTCTCATCAAAAGAATCCAAATCTTTACTGTCTACATCCAAAACGCCAATAATGTCTCCTTCCTTACTTTTTAAAGGAACAACAATTTCGGAATTTGAACGAGAGTCACAAGCAATGTGACCGGGAAACTGGTGTACATCGGGAACAATTATGGTTTCCTTTTGATTAACTATCGCCCAACAAACCCCTGAATCTGATTTCAGTTTAATACAAGCAACCGGACCCTGATAAGGACCCACAATTAATTCTCCATCTTGTAAAAGATAAAATCCGGTCCAGAAATAATAATCGAATTTATAATGTAAAACAGATACTATTGTTGCCATGGCAGCAACAGGGTTATCATGAGGTTCAAGTAGTTCTAAAAGTTGAGTATAAATCCGCAGGTATCGTTTTCTCTTTTTTTCTTTTTCCATATCAATATCAGGTAATGAAAAACATTATTTGCTATTATTTATATCCAAACAACATGGAATAAATAATGAGGACAGTTAATGACAATCCAATCAAGAGGAATGCAAACCCAAATATTTTAATAAATCTTTCGTATTTCGGTCTGTGCTCTCTTTTTAATACGACCTTTTTCAACCTGCCCGATTTTTTAAGTTCTTCAAATTCACGAGGCCTGTCATGTTTAAATTCATTATAAGGAACGGTACCTGTAAAGATAACTGTATCCATGGGAAAAGCATCCGGACGGAGGTGCGTATTGAAAAAATGAACGGTGAATATAAATCCAACAGCAAGCAATGCTTCATCGCTATGTATGATCATCGCAACATTAATAAGCCATCCTGGAAATACTTTAGTAAAATATTCAGGGAACCAAAGGATCAATCCGCTAAACCCGATAACAGCAACACCCCAAAATACCGCCATGTAATCAAATTTCTCCCAGTATGTCCAGCGCCCATAGCTGGGACGTGGTCCTGCTCCCAGAAACCATTTTAAGGTTGCCCAAAAATCTTTTAAATCCTGCATGTTAAACATCAACGAATTTTTTCCGAAAATAAATCTTCCTATTGGAATCCGGCGTTTTATTTTTAAGCGAATCATGGAGGCAACATGGAAAGTAAAATATCCGAAGGTGATAACTGCTGCAAACCGATGAATATTACCTGCGACACTAACACCCCCCAATATCTTAGCGAGCCAGTTTGCCCAGGACATCCCAGCAAACTTTAACATCATACCTGTAAGCGCCAGCAATATAAAACTTAAAATAACAAAGATGTGTGTAATCCGTTGAGCCCGGGTGAATCGAAGAATATGATACTTGCTTCCATATGTCTCTTTATGTAATTTTCTTTTCCTTAATCCCTGTATGGAACGGGGTAACCACAACAAAAGATGGATTCCAAAAAACCCAAATACCCCAATAAGCAAAGAGGTCATGCCCCAAAATGTGTAATAAAGAGCAGGATATTTAGATTTGTTATGATGGGTTGCATGTGTCAGATAACCTGTAAATCGTGCATTTGCATCCGGATGGCATTTTTGGCAGGTTTCCACAATATTCGCACTTCCTACAGATGACATGGGATTGTTTGCATTGTAAATTCTATGGGATCCATGGCAATCAGAACATTTAGCAGATTTTAAATAACCTAAGCGGTATGCTTTTCCATGATATGTTTCCATGTATGTTTCCGACAGGTCTCCATGGCAATTACCACACTGATGGGTTACTTCATTCATGAATTTATCCTGAGTGATATCGGAAATCACATGGGCCGTGTGGCAATCGGCACAGGTTGGAAATTTCATATCGTGATCATCCCTGGTAATTGCATGGTCGCTGGTTATATAATCATCATAAATACCTTTATGACAGGTAGCACAGGTGGCTGGTATATTTTTAGGGTGGATAGTCGATCGCTCATCCGATTCTTTCAGCACATAATGAGTCGAATGACAGTCGGTACACACAGCAGTTGGTAGCAAACCCTTTTCTGTTAAACCTTTCCCGTGCATACTGGAAGAATAATCGGCATATGCATCCACCTCCTTTAAAGTTGTTGTTTCTACTGCTTTACCATCCTTGCGATGACACTCTCCACAAAGCGTTGGAATTAAAGCCCGATAAGTAGGAGCAGTATCATCATACCGTGATTTTACAATATGTTTGCCATGACAATCGGTACAGTAAGGTGCATTTTCTTCCTTTTTAAAATATGCCTGGCCATGGCCACTGGCATTATAAACATTGGATACTTCAGCATGGCAATTGGAGCAGTCTACCTTATGAGCTGTTTCGCAGGGTCGTCTCAATTGCGTTGATACATCAGAATGACATTTGACACATGTTATATTTCTGTGAACAGAATTTGAAATATCTTCTTTGTTAACTATTAAAGAAATGATAGAATCATTTACTACTTTATGAACATCTTCCTCCTCATGACATTTTAAGCATGAATTATCAGACATTGTATTAACAATATTCTGCACATCAACTTTATGAGGGGGGTGACAATCGGTACAGGCCGGAATTGCCCCAGGCTCCCTTTCCCATAATTCCTTTTTAATGATTTTTGTATGCACTTCCTCAATTTCAGCATGGCACTTCATGCAAGTATTGGCAATATTCCTAATGGAAATGGATGAGTTTGGGCTGGTATGAGAAAGAACCAGGTGGTTTCCATGACAGTCGTTACATGTAGCTGTAACAATTAATCCTTTTCTAAATAAACCTTCACCATGTATACTCTGACTATAGTTCTCCAGAATATTATGCTCGGTAATATTATAAGTTCTGGCAACCGGAGCCCCTTCGCGATGACATTTACCGCACAAAACCGGAATATTCATTTTATAGGTTCTGGACCTGGGATTTGAATTAAACAATACATTATGATCGCCATGACATTCCTTACAATCAGGTGCGTATAATGCATTTAAATGTAGTGCCTGTCCATGAATTCCTTTATCAAATCTCTCCTGAGCTATATCATGACAATTTCCACAATTTACGGGGTTTAAAACTTCATTATGAGGAAACTCTTCCACATCAGCATCTTCATGGCACATCACACAATCTACATCTTTATGTACCGAATTTCCCAAAATTCTAAGGTTTACAAACATAGAAATTGTCCGTCCCTGTCTCTCTGTTGTTAGGTCAGGATCTTCATGACACATCATACAATCCTCGTTCGACTGACCCGAAACAAAGTTTGCTGTCATTAAAATAACTAAGATGAAGATTAGCAACCGAGTGATTATGAAGTCTCTTTTTTTTGTGTCCATGATTATAGTTGCTTACGTTGAAACGTCTAAATTAATTAAATACTAAATAATATACATACTTATCTTTTAATTTATATAAATTCTAAAAACGACAATGGAATTTCACAATCATGTATTATTTTTTCATTTTGTTTGTAAAAATTACTAATATTGTAGTTTAATATATATTTACAGTTTAATTTTGGTAAAATAAATTTCTTACAACAAAATTATTATTAGAGTAAAAAATAATTATTAATTAAAAATGAAACAATTATGTTAAGTAAAAATTTAATTTTAGTCCTTTGCCTTGTATTTTTTGCAGGAAGTACATTAACAGCCCAGGATTTTGAATACATTGGAGCTACGAAATGTAAAATGTGTCATAATAAAACAGCTACCGGGCAACAGTATAAGATTTGGTTAGCAGGACCACATGCCAATGCCATGAAGTCTTTAAGCAGCGAAGAAGCTTTAGCTATTGCAAAAGAAAAAGGGATTGCTGACCCGACAACAGACCCAGGTTGTATTAAGTGTCATTCAACTGTAGGCAGCATTGATGAAAGTCTAAATATTGGCGTTAAAATAACCGAAGGTGTTTCTTGTGAGACATGTCATGGTCCGGGTAGTGCATATAAAACAAATACCGTAATGAAAGACCAGGCAAAAGCCTTAACAAAAGGCTTGATCGTTCCTGATCAAAAACTGTGTGAAAGTTGCCATAATGAAGAAAGTCCTACTTATAAACCTTTCAACTATGAAGAAGCATTGAAAACAATTGCACATCTTGTACCCCCTAAAGAGTAACAAATGAATTTTTGAATTTTTCATGTTCGATTTATAACAAATAAAAAAGAGAGTAAAAAATTACTCTCTTTTTTATTTTGAGGTGGCTTTAGGAGTGTAGCGCACTATAGGCGCATTTCAAACCAGCCTGTGGCAGGCAGGTAATAAATCAGTATTACATTAATATGTCTTAGTCATGTTAGCAGGTATGCATAAAATGAAATCAGCCAAATTGTTAAATTCATCGTTCAAATTGTTAATTGTATCCTGATCTATAGTCGTAATGGTTAGAATATTCAAATCAGGATTTTCTTGTTTCAGGTACCACACTATCCCTTCAAAATCATTGGAATGATATGCCCCATTATAGTGTATAAAAATCTTACCTTGCTCCCAGTTTTTCAATATGAAATGAGCCATGGTTGCATCTTTTATGGCTTGCGCTTTTGGTAAGTTTGGAGTGACATGTCCTCCACCCATCCCGTCATTCATTTTTTCAAGCATTGATTTATAACCTTTTAGCTCAGGATCATATTTTACCGGTAATGGAGCTATCAAGTCTTTTGCATCAGCACTCAAACTATCCAGGGCTTCAAATCCTTTTTTATGAACCAGCGATGCATACCTTCTCGGTATATTGGTAGCAATAAATTCAAGTTGATGATCTTTTGCAAAGTCAACCAGGGGTTTATAATCCGTTTTATAATTTTTCCAAAGTTTTGCTTCAGCTTCAAAATTTTTAACAGCTATCTTTCCGGTAAGGTATTCATCCATTAAGAGTTGGTTATCTGTTTCAAACATCTCTGCACCTAAAATAAGGTTTTCCTGTTTTTGTTCGAACAAGTCTTTTGTAAGTTCAAGTTGTAACCAGTGAGCTATGGGGTTGTTGTGTTGTTCGCCAAAAAATATGATATCGGCAGCCGCAGCATCTTTTACCAGGTTTTTATAATTCGTTTTTTTTCCATTGGCATCGAACAGCATATAAGCCGGATTATCACCCTTCATCGACATTAGAATTAAGGCAACCAAAACAATACTAATCAGTTTAATTTTTTTCATTTTATAAAAATTTTACAATGTTAATTCTGATATTTTCCTTAATAGGGATGGCATTACCATTATCATCAATGTGAACAAACAGCATTTGCGTGGAGCATACCAGGATCTCTTCCTTATCTTTAAATGCCACTCGCTTGGCTTCCACAAGAATGTTAATGGAACTCTTACCTACTCCCAGAACTTTCCCATATATTTTAATATGCTCTTTTACTTTCACAGGTTTCTTAAACAGCACCTCATCTATTTTTAGGGTAATCATGTTTGGTGTACAACATTTGGTAGCTGCATATGATCCACCTGCCTCATCCATCCAGGATAACAACGTTCCACCAAAAAGATTATCATTTACACCTATATCGCTTGTTTTGCATATTTTAGTTGAAATGAGTTCCATATTAGATAGTTTGTTCAGTTTTACTTTTATTACTTCTTTAATTCCTCCGCCTTAAACATTAATGGCAAAACGTTTCTTACCCCTTCAACAATATTGATTTTACCATTTTCGCCACGCATGATCAATCGTAAATTATTTTGAAACCTGTTTTCGGTTTCTGCCATAACCTGCCGACACGAACCGCAAGGGGTTACCGGTGTATTAACATTAAAATCCCTGGCTTTAGCTGAAATTGCAATTGATTTTACCGGCACATCAGGATATTGTGAGGAAGCATAAAATAATGCTACTCTTTCGGCACAAATCCCTGACGGATAAGCAACGTTTTCCTGATTATTACCTGTAATTATTTTACCATTATCCAATAATACAGCAGCCCCCACATGATAAGTTGAATATGGTGCATATGCCGATTTAATAGCCTTTCTGGCATATTCGAGCAAAGAACGGTCTTCAGCATTTAATTCTTCAATACTATCATATTCCTGGAAAGAAATGGTAAGATTGATTTTCTTCATATTGTTAAATTCTGGAAGGCGAATATACGAATTTATTAGTGAACCATTTATGAATCAACTTTACGCCCAAATAAAAGAAATGCATTAAAAAAAGCATACAAGGTAACACCCATCTGAGTTTCCAGTGTATCTTCAACCAGCATCGATAAAATTATTACCACAAAAAACACAAAATACCTGTAGTCAAAAAACAATTTCATTTTCATTGAAGGATAAACCAGGGTAAAAACAAACCACAGAAAACCAAAAATCCCAAAAGCAATAAAAATTGCAAAAAACTGATTATGTGCCCGATTCCAGAACTCAGGGTTAAGGTTTGTATTCATTTTTTTATACTGATTTTGAAACGCATCATCCATATCACCGGTTCCGACACCCAACCAGAAATGATTTTTGATAATTCCTATTGAAGCTTTCCAAAATTCAAATCGCTGTAATAAAGAGTGACCCCCAGGATTTTTATCGAATTTAAATGACTGATATTCCCACAAAATCTTATATATCCTGGTGTTTAAACTTATTTTTTTACTATAATGATAGTTGGCTATTCCTAATTCAACATTTCTTATATCCCTGTCGTTCAACTGCTGTACACCTTCAGCATCTTTTCTTAGTCCCTTTGAGGTCATGTACCTGTACAAAGTTGATTTCAATTGTTGTCCTTTTTCATCAACGCCATCAAAATTAAAATTACTTCGGCCATTCCATTCCTCTCTTAATTCTTTATTACAAATATATAATCCGGTATAATGCCCGTTCTCTACAAATAATTTTACAGTATCATGTTTATAATAATTACCCCTGGCCGTATATTTTTCCAGATTGTTCAGCTCATTTTTATCTGGTATCAGGTATGAATCTATTGTATGCTTGAGATATATAAAGATAGCCGCAGGGACTGTTATTGCAAGTATCAGAACAACTATTTTATGATAACGGTTTTTGATTTTCACCACACCATAAAACACTAAAAAAACTGAAGTAAATAACAATGTATAAATACCCGTACCTGACTCGCTGATAAATAAAAAAACAGTGAACCAGATCATTATCAAAATAAGGGTCAACTTAATAAATAAATTGTTTTTATATTTTGTGAGAACAAAGTAACCACTAAAGAAAATTGCAAGGCAAATATTCAAACTTAATCTAATATGTGAAATAAAGGGTGATATATCACGTATATCACTTATTTCTTTCGACAACAGAATCCCAAAACTAATAAACGAAGCAACAAGGCTTGCAGCAATAAAAAAAAGCAAAAGAGCATCAAACTTTTTATTATCCAGCGGTTTAGTCGTTACAAAAATTATGGGTAAAGCCAATAATGGAAGCTTGACACGAAGATCCTTAAAAGCATAATCAAAATCGGTTGTATAAATCAGGCCAATTACATGTAATAAATACAATGAAACCAGCACTAAAGCAGGTTTATTATTGATAAGAATTTTAAATTTATTTTTGAAATTTGCTTCCAACAACCAATTTCCAAGCAGGATAAATTGCGCAACGCTTAAGGTAAACCTCGATAAAGGTATACTTATAATCATTAAAAACAATCCGGCAAAATACAATGCCGAATGATTAACCTTTATCGATTTTAACATTTAATAATTTATGGTTAACGATTTCGGACAAACTTAGTCTTCTATTTCAACTTCATCTTCGATTGAACCATCTAAAATAGCAAGATAGGAATCTTTTTCATTTATTATGTCGGTGGCTTTAGCAATATCTATATCATCTTCCAAAGAGGATATTATTTTCCCTTTTTGATAATAATATCGGGAAATTATTTCAATCCTCAGAATTTTATTTATCTCATCTTTATGTTTTGCCAAATCATCCTGCTTGTGTTCTTTCAAATTTACTGCAAGAGCATCAAACTCAACACTAATGTCTTCAAAATACTTTTCCTCGTTGGCATACTTTTTAAGTTTTTCTAATGTTTCCTCACATTTAGTTGTATAATCATAATCCTTGCCGTCAAGGTACTCCACAAAATCACTATAAATCTCATTCGTTATTTTGAATTTATCTGCAGCATCAATTTCAGGATTATCCATTTCAAATTTTGTGGCGAAATCAAAAAACAGGTATTTGGTTAGCAGGGTATAACTCAACGCACTCAATTTTTCAATATCCGTTTTAATATCGGGCTCTATTCCCAAACCATCATATACGGTTCTTCCTCCTTTAGTTTGATAAGCTGTTATAAGTGAATCCGGAATTTTTTCACCATGCCCGTTCTCATCCTTTTTAGAATAATCAATCGCCTGGATACATCGGCCACTGGGTATATAATATTTAGCAACAGTAATTTTTGCCTGTGAATTGTATGATAGCGGTATCATATTTTGAACCAATCCTTTTCCAAATGTACGTTGACCCAAAACAATCCCCCTGTCAAGGTCCTGAATTGCACCTGCCACAATCTCGGAGGCTGATGCGCTAAAATTATCAACAAGGATCACAAGTGATATTTCTTTATCAACAGCAACATTTGTTGTTCTGTAGGTATGATTTTTACTTGGTAATTTTCCTTTTGTGCTAACAACAACCTGACCTTTATCAACGAATATATTAGTAATATTTACAGCTTCCTGCAACAACCCGCCACCATTGCCTCTCAGATCAAGGATGATTCCATTCAGATCATTATTATCCTTAATTTCAAGAAAAGCTTCCTTCACTTCTTTTCCTGCATGTTGTGTAAAACCAGTCAATTTTATATATCCCACTCCATCTTCAAGCATTCCATAATAGGGGATATTTTCAATCTTAACATTTTCCCGTTCAAGTTCTATCTCAATGGGTGAATCTACTCCAGGACGTTCAATCAATACTTTAACATCGGTACCAGGTTGTCCTTTCAAAATTGTACTTACATCACTAGTGGATTTACCTTCCACAGACTTGCCATCAACTTCTAAAATTTTATCACCGGCTTTAATACCTGCAAGGTGGGCGGGTTTACCTTCATAGGGCTCCGCAACAATAATAAAATCTCCTTGCTTTTGAATTAAAGCGCCAACACCGCCATACTGACCTGTGGTAATAAATTTATAATCCTCAACTTCTGATTCGGGAATATAAACGGTATAAGGATCCAGTGATTCGAGCATTGCATCAATGCCGATTTTCATCAAGTCACCGGGAGAAATATCATCTACATAATTTGTGTTTAATTCTCTGTAAAGCGTGGTGTAAATATCAAGATTTTTCGATATTTCGAAATTATTACTGTTTTGTCCTAGAACTAAAACTGAATTGAACAAGAAAAGCAGAATAACAATTCTCGTAATACTTGTTTTCAAAAGGTTAATCATAACTGTAAATTTCTGGTTTAAACTATTTTGTTTTATTTGGTTCAGGTACAGGGTCATATCCGCCGCCTCCCCATGGATGGCAAGATAAAAATCTTTTTAACGTAAGCCAACCGCCTTTAAACGGGCCATGTTTCTGTATGGCTTCAATACCATAGGATGAGCAGGTTGGAGTATACCTACACGACGGTAAAAAATAGGGCGAAACAGCAGCCTGGTAAAACCGGATGATCACAATAAACGTTTTACTTAATATCTTTTTCATACTCAGATTGTAAACGCTGTAAACTTAATATTATTTTCTCCTCTATGGCTTTATATGAAGTAATCTCGTTTGAAATATATAACAGTGCAAAAGCACACTTAAAATTATTTCCTTCCAGAAATTTATACCATGATTCCTTATTTCTTCGGTAAGCTTCACGAGTGCGTCGTTTTATCAAATTTCGATCAACAGCTCTTTTAAATTTTTTTTTTGAAACATTAATTAATACCTGTGCGGGATAATCAGTTTCCAGATCGTAACTCATCCAAACTATACGGTATGGAAAAATAACAAAACTTTTCCCTTCTGAAAATAATTGATCAACTATTTTTTTTCTGGATAAACGTTCTTCTTTTTTGAAGGTTTGCATCAAATACCCGATCAAGGGATTATGGTATCATTTTGAATTGATGTAATTACTTTTTATTTAATTTCTGCAGAAACTGGTCAATTGCTACAGTCATTGATAATGCTGTTTTTGTAGGAGCAACAACATCTACCTTTAATCCTGTTTCTTTTACTGCTTTTATGGTTGTTGGTCCAAAAGCGCCAATCAAAGTATGATTCTGTTTGAACTCGGGAAAATTTTTATACAAGGATCTTACACCGGCAGGACTGAAGAAGACCAACAAATCATAGCCTTCAATGTCGACATCCGAAAGATCGCTTGCAAGGGTTTTATAAATAACAGCCTTGGTATAATTGATTTTGTTTGTATCAAGAACTTTAATAAGGCTTAATTTATGGATATCAGAGCATGGGAGCAGGAATTTTTCATCCTTGTGTTTTTTGATAATCTCAATTAAGTCATTAAAATTTTGCCTTCCGTTGAATATTTTCCTTTTCCTGTATTGAACATATTTTTGAAGATAAAAAGCAGTAGCTTCAGAAATGCAGAAATATTTCATCGAATCAGGAATTTCGACCCTCATGTCCTTTGCAATTCTAAAGAAATGATCAACCGCATTCCTACTTGTAAAAATTATAGCCGTATGGTTTTGAATGTAGACTTTGTCTCTTCTGAAATCACTGGCTGTAACACCTTCAATTTTAATAAATTTTCGAAAATCGATATTAACTTTGTGCTTTTGAGTAAGCTCACCGTAAGGTGATCTTTCAACATCGAACGGCTGTGGTTGTGATACAAGAATCTTTTTTACTTTCACCTTCTGTTTCCCCCATTTTAACATAAAGGCCTGATATAGCCTTTAAAATCGTTATACATTTAAGCCAAGTAACTCATTGCCAGTTTTGTAAGCACTAACAATGGTATGATTTCGAGGGTGCAAAGATATAAAATTCTATAAAACAAAGAAAATTCTACATAAGATAATCCTGTAAATAACTCCCTTACAAGTCTGTAAAGGTGAGTTAGCAGCCATAATAAGATGCCAAAATAAATTATTTCCTTAGCTGATATATAAATAGAAATAATGATCACGGGCATTAAAATTATCCCTATGAGAATATTAAAAATAAAATTGGTATAGATATAGTCAGATAATATCAAATTATTTCTGAAAACAAAGCCGACAAAATTCAAAACAACATTTTTAATAAACCATGAAATTAGCACAAATAGCATTATTACGGAAAATAATTGAACACCCGTGAAATCAAAAAAAGAACCCTGTAGTAATTCTACAAAAGCGAGATAAATCAATAAGGAGAAAGAAACAAGATAAATAATAAGCAATGGTATGGAAATGCGCTCCCTGAAAATATTTCCTTCTCTAATAAGTGTATTCGTTTGCCTAACAGAAAAAAATGCCTTTAAAATTTGTTTTAAACGTTTTCCAAAATACACTCGTGTCCATCCCAATAGCAAAAGGCAAACTATCAGATGAATTGTAATCCAATCATTGCTTATATAGTTCTTAAAGGATGGTTGAAAATCATTAACCTGAAGTTGATGGGTAGTAAACATTGACTGTTGGGCAATGTGTGAATCTAATATTGTATCCTGAATTACCGCAGAAGAATCGGATGAAACAGAATCAATTGTTGATACTGCGCTGCTATTAATCCCATTTAAAGAATCAATAAATATGGGTGATCCAGCAAACTGAATTTTATCGATAACTGTATCCTGTTGTTGAAATATTCTCAAATTAAACTCCCAAAAAATTTAGAAACAAATTTAATTATAATTATTGTGGTTTTAATTTATTTTTGCATCGATAGCAAAATAACAAACCATTATTAAAATTTATAACATGTTCAATTTTATTTTATTTGGCCCCCCGGGTTCGGGAAAAGGAACCCAATCAATTAAAATTGCTGAAAAACATGGGTTCGCACATATCTCAACCGGTGATATTTTCAGGAAAAATATTCGGGAAAAAACTGAACTTGGATTAAAAGTCCAAGGCATTATTGAGAAAGGTGAGCTTGTACCGGATGAATTGTTGATAAAAATTCTGGAAGATGCAATGGATCAGTATCCAAATGTATCAGGTTTTGTATTTGATGGCTTCCCTAGAACTACACAACAGGCGCACGACCTTGATATGATGTTAAACAAAAGAGATGAGTCGGTATCTCTGGTTCTAGCTTTGGAAGTGAATAACGATGAAATCTTAACCCGCTTATTAAAAAGAGCTGAATTAGAAGGCAGAAAAGATGACACCAAAGAGGTCATTGAAAATCGGATAAATATTTATAATGATCAAACGCAACCACTGATTGATTTTTATACTGAAAGGGGTAAATTCAAATCCGTTGAAGGCATAGGAGGTATCGATGACATATTTAAAAGTATTTGTGTAATAATAGATCAACATAAATAATCAAGGAATATGTGAACCATATGGGGTTTTACTTGTTAATGAACATTAATAACTGAAATTTATTGATTTTGAAATGTCCTCTGCTATTCACTTACTGAATGCACGGGATTCCGGTAAAGAGCCTAAGAAATAACAAGGAGCGTGAATTATTCACGCTTTTTTTATTTCAGGCATTACAAATTAACTGGTAATCATATCTTTTACTACTGAAACGGTTGTATCATCATTATAATTTACTTTAAAGCCAAGCTTTTTAAATACGGCAATCATAGCTTTGTTGTCTTTGGTCGTTTCGGCAGCTACACGTTTGATACCGGTATGCTGTGCAATCTCCAAACAATAATTGGTAAGAATCTGTCCCAAATCTTTATGCTGCCACGCATCAGTAATTAATACGGCATACTCTGCAACTTCCACATCAGGATCACTAATTAGCCGTCCAACTCCAATAAGTTTTTTCTTTCCTTCCAACTCCAATTCAGCTACAATGGCCATTTCACGGTCATAGTCAATAAAGCAGAACTGGGTGGCAACTTCATGTGAATCAAAGTAAAAGTCATACCTGAATCTGGAATAAATAGATTCTTTGGAGCAGCTACCTAACAATTCGAGCCACAAGGGTTCATCTTCAGGTTTTATTGGTCTTAATATCACATTGGTTCCATCACTGAGTTTTCCTGATTTAATGTACCTTTCAGGATATGGCCGAAGGATCAGGTGAGCGTAATCTTTTGTTTCTTTACCTAGCATTTCTTCATCCACAACAATTCTTGCATCCAGAGCCATCACATCTTCAGGGCCAACAATGATCGGATTGATATCCAGTTCTTCAATTTCGGGATAATCGGCAGCGAGGTATGAAATCCTAATGAGGACTTCAATGAGTTTATCAATATTTTTTGGTTTGCTACCCCTGTATCCCGTTAGAAGAGGATATATTTTGAGGGATTTTAACATTTGATGAGCCAATTGTTCATTCAAAGGAGGAAACTCCAATCTTTTATCTTCAAATAATTCGGCTGTAATACCACCCATACCAACCAGCATAACAGTTCCAAATACCGGATCCTTTTTAATCCCTAGTATCAATTCAACTGCATCTTTGGTATCTATCATTTTTTGAACCGTTACCCCTTCTATTTCAATATCAGGCATCAACTTTCTCACATGTTCCATCATTCCATTAAATGTAGCACGAACCATATCTTCATTTTCCAGACTTAATACAACACCTCCTACTTCAGATTTATGTGTAATTTCAGGTGAATGGATCTTTACCACAACAGGATAACCCTTTTCCTTTGCAATTTCCACTGCTTCATCTGCATTCCTGGCAACTTTCGGATGTGTTGTTTGAATACCGTAATCATTGATAAGCATTTTTGAGTCATCCTCGGTAAGGATTTTATTTTTTGGAAAAACTTCATTCAGGTATTTATTTCTCAACTCACTTCTGTCATAAGTAAATGAAACCGGTATTTCACGGGGAGTTTCATACAACATATTCAGGTTTTTGGAGTAATCTGATAAGGTTGTAAAAGCACCTATTGCCTGTTCAGGTGTTTCAAAAACAGCTATCCCTGCTTTATTAAATGCCAAAATACCCTGGTTCATACTTGCTCCACCCAGCCAGGCGGCCATGATAGGCTTTGAGGTTGTTTCCGACAATTTTGTAATTGCCTCTGCGGTTTCAGTTGGTTTTGTCATTGCCTGAGGTGTCAGGATAGCCAAAACTGCATTTACATTCTCATCCTTTAATACAATTTCGGTAGCGCCTGAAAATCTTTCCGGAGTAGCATCTCCTAATACATCAACCGGATTCCCGTGTGACCAGAATGGTGGCAAATATTCATTTAGTTTATTCAAGGTTTCATCAGTTAATTCAACCAGTTTTCCTCCCTGGGAAATTAATCTGTCAGTGGCCATTACACCTGGTCCACCTGCATTTGTAACAATAGCCAACCCTGATCCTTTGGGAGCCCTTCTTCTTCCAATAAGGTCAGTAAAATCAAAAATATTTCCAATATTATAAACCCGGGTTAATCCTGCTCTTTTAAATACAGCATCATAAATTGCATCTTCCGAAGCCATTGCTCCTGTATGCGATGCAGCAGCTTTTGCTGATTCAGGAAAACGACCCGATTTATAAACGATAATGGGCTTTTTCCGGGCAAATGCACGGGCTGCCGACATAAATGCCCGGGCATTGGTAATGGATTCTACATATAGCACGATGGATTTGGTGTTAGGGTCCTGGCCGAAATAATCGATCAAATCACCGAAATTAACATCCATGGAGTTACCGATGGATACGAAATAAGAAAAGCCGATGTTAGCCTCATCTGCCCAATCCAAAACTGAAGTACACAATGCACCCGATTGTGAAATAAATGCAACATGACCTTTTTTGGGTAATCCTGAAGCAAAGCTGACATTCATACTTAATCCAGGAACTAAAATACCCAGACAGTTGGGGCCAATCACCCGCATATCAGGGTAACTCTTTACCTTTTCTTTAACCTTATCTTCAAGCACTTTTCCCTCTTCTCCAACTTCCTTAAAACCTGCTGACATGATTATCACCCCATTAATTCCTGCTTCACCGCACTCATCAATAATTTGGGGAACCGAACCTGCCGCTGTCATAATTACAGCCAGGTCAGGTGTTTTTGGTAAACTTTTAACATCAGGAAAACAAGGAATTCCCAGAACGGCTTCCCTTTTCGGATTAACCGGGTAAACTACACCGTTATAACCAGAACTGATCAGGTTTCTTAAGGTGATTCCTCCCACGCTGTTTGCGTCATTTGAAACACCGATTAAGGCAATACGTTTCGGTCTGAATATTTTGTCGAGTTTTCTTATAGCCATTATGTCGAATTATCTAAAAATCAAAAAGGTATTCTCAAAAACGTGAATTGTTATTTGATTAACAAAAGTAGAAAACTAAATGATTTCTCCAATGGTTTATTTCTTCATTTTGTAAAATTTTTACATAAAAAAAGATGCCACTTACCAAAGCAGCATCTCTCCTAAACGATATTTTCGTTGTCTTATTTTTTTGCGGGCTTCACCATAATGGTCAGTACTGTTCCTAACAACACAGCTACACCTGATATAGTAAATGCCAGCAGTTTATTAATTTAATTTTTTATGCCTTTTTCGGAGGCTTTATTAAGATCATAATAACTGCCCCGATCAAACAAGCAACACCTGCAATAATAAATGGTGTCAACCATGCTGAAGGATCAGATGCGCCCTTTGCGGCATCCTTAAAAACACCTGCTAACTGAGGGCCAACAATTCCGGCAATACCGTAAGCGAAAAATACCAGGCCATAATTTCTCCCAACATTTTTATTTCCGAAAAAGTCAGCAGTAACTGCAGGGAACAAAGCAAAGTTTCCTCCGAAGTTAAAACCTATAATGGCAGCGGCTACAATAAAACCAATTGTAGTGAAACCAAGTTTATAGAAAGAAAGCATGATGATCCCCTGGATAAGGCACATTAAGAAAATGGCTATTTTCCTTCCAATCTTATCCGAGACAACTCCCCAGATAATCCTTCCAAGTCCATTCAAAATAGCATACGTAGCCATGGCTGTACCGGCAATAGCACTTGCCCATTTCCTTGTGCTCTCATAGTCTGCTTGTGAAACATCAAGTGAACCAAGTTTTGCAAAGGTAAGTGAATCTATACCGAAAAGCTTAATACAATAAATTACCATTAATCCTGCCAGTGCAGAAAAAATAAAAACAATAAAAATCATATAGTACTGTGGTGTCCTCAAAACTTCTCCTGTGTCGAACTCAACTGCACCTGTGGCAGAACTGCTTGAAGGAGGAGGAGGTGTATAACCTTCAGGAAGCCATCCTTTGGGTGGGTCTTTCATCACGAGGCTGCCAATAATAACCATCACAGCAAACAAAACCCCGTATAAAAGGAAAACACTTCTAACACCGTCAAGGCCAAATAATTCGAGGTTGTTTATTAATCCTCCGCCCCATGAGCCGGCCCATTTGACCCAAATGGTAGCACCAAAACCAAATCCTGCAACAGCTAAACCAGTTAACATCCCTTTTCTATCAGGAAACCATTTTACACCAACGGCAATAGGCACAACATAAGCCAGGCCAATTCCCGAACCACCGATAATACCTATGAAAATTAATTGTGAGACGAAACTATCTCCAAACAAACCTGCCAAAACATATCCGGCACCCAAAATAACCCCACCCGATATGGCAAGTTTTTGAGGGCCAATTTTGGCTAAGTTGCGTCCTGCCCAAATCATAACAAGGGCAAAAAAGAATAGTCCTGCTGAAAAAATCCATGCAGCCTGACCTGCCGAAAATTGGTAGGTCCCGTCAACTGCAGTTAGTCGTGGTGTAAAAACCGACCAGGCGTATATCGCACCTAACGCCAGTTGGATCATTATTGCACCAACTACCACTAACCATCTATTCATTACTTTTTGATTTTCCATGATTTATTTTTTTTAGAAGTCAGAATACAGTAATCAGAAGTCATGCCATAGGCATCCCTATGGCATGACTTCTGTATTCTTAATTAATTATCGCTTAACATCAACCTTGGCACCTTCAATTATTTCTTCAACCACACCCGGATCGAGCAATGTTGAAGTATCACCGAGGTTGGATGCATCACCTTCACCAATTTTACGCAGGATACGACGCATGATCTTACCTGAACGTGTTTTTGGTAATCCACTTACTAGCTGAATCATATCAGGCTTGGCAATAGGTCCGATCTGCTTTGTTACTACATCCCTGATCTCTTTTTCAATGGTTTCCAGTTCAGCATCAGAAAGCTCTTCGCAGGTTACATATGCATAAATACCAGAACCTTTGATTTCATGAGGGTATCCGACAACTGCCGACTCATTCACCTTTGGATGCTGATTAATAGCATCTTCCACTTCAGCAGTACCAATCCTGTGACCGGATACATTGATTACGTCATCAATACGTCCGATGATCCTGTAATAACCTTCTTCATCTCTTTTTGCACCGTCACCGGTAAGGTATAATCCTTTAAATGTAGAAAAATAGGTCTGGTAACATCTTTTATGGTCACCGTATAGAGACCTGAGCATACCAGGCCAAGGGAATTTTAGACATAATATTCCCTCAACACTATTTCCTTTGAGTTCCTTACCTTCGGGATCCACAAGAATAGGTTGAATTCCTGGTAATGGTAATGTAGCAAATGATGGTTTAGTAGGTGTTATCCCAGCCAATGGAGTGATCATAATCCCACCGGTTTCTGTTTGCCACCATGTATCAACAATAGGGCAACGTCCGCCTCCCACAATATCGTGGTACCATCTCCAGGCTTCTTCATTGATCGGTTCTCCAACTGTTCCTAATACTTTTAAGGAACTAAGGTCATGTTTTGTAACAAGTTCTTCCCCGTGGGGAACAAGGGCGCGGATAGCTGTCGGAGCAGTATAGAACTGGTTGACTTTGTATTTTGCAACAACTTCCCAAAACCTGCCTGCATCCGGCCATGTTGGAACTCCTTCAAACATAACGGATGTAGCTCCGGCCAATAACGGACCATAAACAATGTATGAGTGTCCTGTTACCCAGCCAATATCAGCGGTACACCAATAAATATCACCATCGTTGTATTGAAATACATTTTTGAATGTATATTCGGCAAAGATCATATAGCCTGCTGTGGTGTGTAGTACACCTTTTGGTTTTCCTGTTGAGCCTGAAGTATAAAGAATAAAGAGGGTATCTTCCGAATCCATAACCTCTGCTTTATTTTCAGTACTTACCCCGTCAATCAGATCATGCCACCAGATATCACGGCCTTCTACCCATTTAATATTTTCTCCGGTACGTTTGTAAACAATCGATGTTTTACAAGTAGGGCAAGATTCCAATGCTTCATCTACAATAGCTTTTAGCGGAATACTTTTGGTTCCCCTGTAACCTCCATCGGAGGTAATAACGATATTCGATTCGGCATCATTGATCCTGTCGGCCAGTGCATTTGCCGAGAAACCAGCAAATACAATGGAGTGGATGGCCCCAATCCTGGCACATGCCAGCATAGCAATTGCGAGTTCAGGGATCAT
>JAUVJI010000147.1 GCA_030596605.1 Bacteroidales bacterium | reverse complement strand
GTACATTTTTCAAGGCATTAACAGCTGCCCTGATATTGCTGGCCGAAAACTTAAATGATTCACCTTTGAATTCAAAGGAATTGATCTTTTTAAGTTGCTTAAACAGGATATCTTCCAAAATGACATTGGAAAGGATCCCCTCTTTTTCCTTGAAAATTTGTTCTTCATCGACCAAATTAAATCCAAGCTTTTGAAGAAGGTTTAAAGCTGGTAATTGCGAATCTATAAATTCATTATAGGCCATATTAATCCTGATTAAAATGAAATGCCATTACTTCTAAATATACTTCCCTATTTTTATCACCAGGCAGATGAAATATATACGAAAATGATGATTCATTATTTATTTTTACTTCACGCAAAAAGTACTGATGTTTTTTTGTCTCCTCTCTTATTTTATCTAAAACATTAGTAATTTCATTGTTTTTGACAAAAAGTACCACAGCAGTTTTTGAATCTCGCCAGGTTAAATATCTTTCAAATAATTGATCAATAGCACTGAAATATTCGGATATTCCATGCCAGACTTTACATTCTGCAACAAACAGATTCGTCCCATCCTCATATTTAATTAAGATGTCAGTCTTACCTTGTTTATTAAATGTTTCTCCTGTAGTTGTAGTTGATACATATCGTGATTCCAAAAGAGTAATGAAAAAATCCCTTATGTCTTCTTCTGATTTGCCTCTATAAGTGGATGGTTTGCGTTCCATTGATTTTCCCATATCGTGAATTACTTTCAAGGCATCTTTATATATCTCAAGCGAGAGGCTTGGTTCGGAAGAAAATGTTTTTGATTTTAAAGGTGGTTTTACAATTGGTGTTTTTTGAATTGAAGGAACAGTAAATATGGATTTTGATTTATCATTAACATTAACTTTTATAGCTTCGAAAAACGTATTTTCATCAAGATATTCTTGCTTCAATCTACTAAATATTTGCTGGACATTTGACCTCAATTCATTATTCCAAATAGCAGCATTTTCATTCACATTAACAATATTGGCAAATGCACTGTCATATACTTGTTTTTTTAATGTGTTAAATTTATTTGGATCCTTGCCATTCATCTTAAAGTTCACTATCACATATTTTTCAATATAATTTATTGTGATAGGATAAGTTTTATTAGTAATTCGTGTTGGTGTTAATCCGAAAAGTACACCCGATCCGTTGAAGAAATATTTAATACTACAACTATATGCCTTAATTCGAGTACGTTCACCATATCGATTTGGTTGTTCAATAAAGTCTTCAGTTGGTTTCAAGATTTCTTCACTTTCTTCAATTATTTTCAGTTGCTCCAAAGTATGTTTCTCTACTAGATGATCTACAAATTCATTTTCGTCAACATTGACAATATACTCCTTTCCATATTGAAAAATTTCATGATGAATTCTCTTTAATTCACTTTGCTGATAATCCCTGAAGGATTGTTTGTCAAATGCGTTGAAATGTGAGGTTTGATTTCTATTATACATGATATTTTTTAATTTCTTGTATTAAGTAATCTAAATAGCCAGTTAAGGAACAGAAGCATTTCATAACATTCTTCTGGACTTCGTTGATCTTCATCGCCATGGCTAAAGACATTTCTAATTGCGCGAATCATACCCATAGTCATATACATATAGCCTTCCTGTATTCCCTTTTCATTGTCATTTGATAATGAGTTTAATGATATCACATGGCTAGAAATATTAAATATCCTAGACATTAAATTTTTCCCAATATCACTAGATCTGGTAATATCCTGCACTTTCTTTTCAAAACGTTCTGCAGATTTGCGCACAGCTTCATTAAAGTGACCATTTTTAAATAATGATAATGGCTCAGATGATATTTCCTCAACCAAAGGATGATTCTCTAGTCTTTTTACTAATTCATTTGGCGGAACTTGAATATCAGGAACTGTTTCATCCAATTCTATTTTCCGAAGCTCGGGTCCCATCATAATTCCAAGTTCCTCTAGCACTCTAATAAGACTGTTAAGCTCATCTTGTTTTAATGGATTACGTTTAAACCTCCTATACTCAATTGCAGCAGGCACAATTTTCCTAATAATAGTGTAAGGTAGTTTTTGATTATATCTAAAAAGGTTTTCAAACCCTTGTTGCAAGGCCTGCTTTTTATTTTCATGCCCTTCTAAATATTTTTCAATATTACTTTCGCCAAAAATTGATTTAAAAGTGATTGTACTTTTGGATCGTGCTGACAAAGGAAGAAATGGATAAATAATATCTGTTAATCGCCTTATTAGATCTTTCTTCGAGGCAGTTATTCTCCTTACAGATTTGTATTTTGCATTCTTCATT
Organism: Bacteroidales bacterium; assembly: GCA_030596605.1. Lineage (GTDB taxonomy): Bacteria > Bacteroidota > Bacteroidia > Bacteroidales > JAADJA01 > JAADJA01. Next base: position 9,948 of record JAUVJI010000147.1, on the reverse strand, counting down.
TTTTAATCATTTTAATTCGTATTCACCCTCACCTCCCCAGTTAACAACTTTTGCATCAATCCTTTCTTTTGCTTTTTAAGCAAATCAAAGTGCTTTGAAAGCATTATTATTTCATTGTTTGATATTGAAAGAATAGAAGATATTTTTCGCTGTTCTTCTACCTTTAATTTTACGAAGGGTAATTTTTTTAAATCATTTAATCCTATTCTCTGTCTTGTTGATCCTGTACTAGCTTTAATCGCAGCTTTTCGAAAAGCTTTGAAATTAATGTATTCTTTTACAAATATTTTGTCAAACTTCTCTTTGTCAGGAACCAGTCTTATACCATCTGAAGCCATCAGAAACCTATCATCAGTTTTTGGAATAAAACAAGCTCGTGCAACTGGGTCACCCATTTTTGAAATTATAATCTCTCCACCATATATGTTACAACTCTGCAATTCATCAGCTTTATTACTGGATGTATATATTTTATAAGCATCATTAAATACACCATCTCCAATATTTTGAAGTTGAATAATCCTTATCCCAGTTTTTGTATAATCTTCAACTTTTAAATTTGACCCAAAAGGCCCACCTGTTAGACTCCATTTAACATTCTTATCAGCAACATCTCCAAATTTTATAATTTCCCAATCTTTTGGCAAGAGTCCAAATTTTGTCTTTGTTAATTCATTGGTTTCTTGAGATTTTCCAAACCTCTTCTTCCCTGTCAACAACTGCTGCATCAACCCTTTTTTGAGTTGGGTTTTGGCATGGATAAGCTGTTCGGTCTTTTCGATGGCTTTGTCCCAGGTGGAGAGGATTTGGGCGATTTTTTGTTGTTCGGGTAGGGGTGGGAGTATGAAAGGAATTTTACTAATATATTCCCAATCTGCTCTAGGCATTTTTGTGCCAGAAGAAACTTTTGTTAATTCAATAAAATCATGTGATTGAATTACGTAGTACAAATATTTGTTTTCAATTTTATTAGAAACCGAATATAGAACCCAAATTTCAGATGAACATACTCCATTAAAAGTAGCAAACCAAAACTTTTTTAAATATGGCCTTAACTTACCAAATAAAATCTGTCCTTTATTAAACTTATTTTTTATGCTTTTTTGATTATTTGCAAAAATATAATTTAGCAACCTTCCAGTTCCTTGCTCAATGTTTTCCAATTCAATGCATACAGGATTCTCATCACCATTTTCTATTTGAGGATTATACTTTTCATTATTTTTTGTTGTAAATTCACCAAATTCCAAACGATTCCATTCTTTTGGTATCCATCCCAGTTTGGTGAGTTTGTAACCGGGTTTATGTTCCTTATTTATTTCAGTTTGTGTTACTGTTTTCATTTAAATTTCAAATGTTGATTTTAGTTGATCAAATAATTTTCCGGTGTCAATACCGCTCAGTCCCATCTCTTTAAATATAGCTTTGCCCGGAATTTCGTCTTTTATCCTTTCCAGGAAATACTGTAAATCTTTTTTAATAGTGGCCGGCAATTCAATTACTTGGTCAACAGCCAATAAAATAGCATACCTGAAAATATCGTTTTTATGCTTTCTTATTTCTTTTGAATTTATCTCTTCGCCCTGTTCTTTACGAATAGCCAGATCAAGCCAGGCTTTGGCTTTCAAACAAATCAATGCTGCTGTATTGGCAATATGAATACCTTCGGTTAATTGACTGTTTTTAAGTGTGAAGTTATAATAATCGTCATCCATCAGTATGGCAGAGAGGCTGGAGAGGGCTTCGTCAGTAGGTATGGGTGTTAAGTGTGAACCTTCTTTTATATCCATTACATCAGGCACTCTTGAAAATAGTTCAATCTGTACCGGATACCCATCAGTTTGCGGCTTCAGAAAACGATAGTATTTTCTTTCCTCCTGATTTTTTTGTCTTTCATCATATTTACCCTCCTCAATAAAATTCCAGAATTGTTCTACAAATTCTTTACTTAGGGCTTCAATTATAAGAATGAGATCAATGTCTTTCGTTGCTCTGGGTGTCAGGTCGGCCTCACTGATGATCAGATCACCGGCAGTACCGCCAATGATGATATAATTATCCCCGAAGTTTTTAAAATATTCACGAAATATATCAAGTCCTGCTACCATGGTACTTCATTTAATAATTTCTCGCATTCCATTTCAATCCGTTCATCTACGTCGTCCCTGAAAATCATATAAAGGGAAAGCGGGTCAACAAATTCTTTTTTTGCCAATGTTTTGGGATTGTATTTCCAGACTTCCAAGAAATACCTGCCGTCATAATCGTTGAAAGTCATGATTTTATTCTCTTTGTTTAACCGGTTAAAGTTAGTGTTGTAAATGGCGAAATAGGTCTTCTTATCTTCGGCGATCATGGTATAATGCGCCAATGCAGTAATATTGGTTCTAAAAAGATATTGTTCCGGTAACAATTCATCCAGATAGCCGGTTTTTATAAACGGTTTGGTAAGGAAAGGCACTGCTTTATCCCATAGTTCTTTCCCGGAAATTTCAAATTGCAGGTGTTTTGTTTTGGTATCTGTTACCCTGCATAAATTTAAGGCTATTAGGTTTTCCACTGCCCTGGTAATGGTTTTATAAGTGTAATCTAAAATTTTAGCCAGTTCACGATAGGTTTTATCATTCAGGTCTTTATGTTGCAAATGATAAAAAAGCAGACATTGGGCCGCAGGTTGCAAGTATTCGGTTTGCTTTTTAACGGGTTGAATGTATTCTTTCAGATCAATTAAAAGCTCGGGGATAAATATTTGCTTTCCCGGAATGATAAAATTTATCTTGTTTTGTATTAACCTGTTCCGGTTATAGCTCTCAAGTGCAGGCAATAGCAGTATTACTGAATCATTAAGCTTATCATGAATAATCTCTGTATGTTTTTTAAATTGTTGGGGAGTAAATATTTCATTGCCTTTCAATTCAATAAATATGATTCTTACATCTCGTAGTAGGCCATATCTGAAACGGTAGGCCTCTTTGATAAAAAAGGGCAATCCTTTCAGGTCTGTACCGGGAATATCATTCAGTTTGATTTTAAAACCAAATACTTTCTCCATATAATTTGTAAGCTTCTCCATGGTGTTCATTTATTTATTGACATTGTTTTTGCATATTGACATATATGTGTATAATAATGCAAATATAATGTCAATATATTGAATAACAATATTAAAAAATCATAATTCTATTATTTTGTGTGTCGAAAAATTCTTTTGCTCATTATATTTCACATAGCCAAGTTGGTTAGTTGTCATTTTTGTTTTTCCAATCATAAAATCTGTAATGTTGGCATGATGATGCCCGTAAATCCAATAATTAAAATTGCACTGCTCAATAAAGTCGAATAGTTCTACTGCAAAGGCATTATTTATCGGGCTGTTTTTGTATTGCTCCGGATAATTGATTAAGGTGGGCACATGGTGTGTAACCATTATTGTTTTCTCACCTTGCATACTTTTACTTGAGACAGATAGAAATTCCAATGCTTTTTCATGCAATGCGTTAAAATGTTCTGCAAGAAATCGCATGTCATTATACTTTATCACATGAAAATCTGATACACCTCTCATAACATGAAGCTCATTCTCAGGAGTGATATTACTCCATAGTGTGCTGAATATAAGCTTGATCTCGCCTACATCTATTTTAATATTATCAACAACAAAAATATTTTTACGAATTTTTCTGAATTGTTTATTTCCAAAGCTTGCCACATCTGAGTGATAATATTCGTGGTTTCCGGGCATCCAGTAAATGTTTTTAAAGTTTTCGGAAACAAAATCGAAAAACTCAAAGTCTTTTTGGTTCAGCGCAAATGGAAGTATGTCTCCTGCTAATATAAGGATATCTCCTATCGGTTCAATCGGGTTTTCTATTAAATAATTCCGGTTTTCCAGGAATTCAAGGTGCAGATCAGAGCAATATTGAATTTTCATAAGTGTTTTATTTCGAATCAAATCCCAATTCTTTTAAGTAAGTCTTCATCTCTTTTCTTACATCTGTGAGTTCATTTTCCAAGCCTTCTATTTCTTTTTGTACTGCCATTATATCTACTTCTTCCTCTTCTTCAAATGTATCTACATAGCGGGGAATATTCAGGTTGTAATCATTTTCTTTTATCTCATCTATGGTAGCACGGTATGCATATTTATCTTCGGTTTCAAACTTCCGGTAAGCTTCAATTATATGGTTGATATCCTGTTCCCTTAGTTTGTTTTGCTTTTTACCTTCTTCATAATCCCGGCTGGCATCAATAAAAAGCACATCTGTGTTTTCACCCTTTGCTTTGTTAAAAACCAATATGGCCGCTGGTATACCAACACCATAAAATAAATTTGTCGGCAATCCAATCACTGCCTCAAGCAAATTCTCATCTATCAACTTTTGCCTGATGGTCTTCTCAGCGCTTCCACGGAAAAGTACCCCATGTGGAACTATCACACCCACCTTCCCTGCATTGGGTTCAGAGGTATCAATCATGTGCAGGATAAAAGCATAATCACCTTTTGTGCGGGGAGGTACCCCCCGCAAAAAACGTTTAAAACGATCTGCTTCTGCATCTTCATGTCCCCATTTGTCGAGCGAAAACGGTGGATTGGCTACAACCACATCAAATTTCATCAAATAATCTCCTTCAAGTAATTGAGGACTGTTAATAGTATCACCCCATTCAATTTGGGCAGCATCAATGCTATGCAGAAACATATTCATCTTACTCAATGCCCAGGTTTCTCCATTACTTTCCTGTCCATACAGTGCATAGTTGGTTGAAGGAGTTCCATCTTCTTCTTTTACTTCCTCTGATACGGTAATCAATAATGAACCTGATCCACAAGTCGGATCACAGATACGGCTTCCTGGTTTCGGGCTCATAAGTTTTGCCAATACAACCGAAATCTCATGAGGGGTAAAAAATTCACCACCCTTTTTACCTGCACCGGAAGCAAAGCGCTCAATTAAGTACATATAGGCATTACCAATGATATCTTCTTTGTTTCCCAATACTGAAGGTCGAAAATCCAATACTGGCTTTGCAAAATCGTTTATGAGATTCAATAGCCTACGGTTACGGTCTTTGGTTTGCCCTAATTTTTCAGAATTGAAGCTTATGTTACGAAAGACACCTTCAAGTTTAGCCAGATTTTCATCTTCAATCTTTGCTAAAATTTTATCAATCTTCTCTCCAATGTCCGGATCATTCCTGTGCTCATGGATATAATCGAAGTTACAATTGTCGGGTAACACAAATCGTTCACGTTTCATCTTGCGCTGGATCAGTTCATCATCGTTGCCATATCTTTGTTTATATTCTTCATAGGTATCTTTCCAAACATCACTCAGGTATTTAATGAACATAAATACCAGGATGTAATTTTTATACTCAGATGAATCAAAAGCGCCCCGAAAGGTATCACATGCTTCCCACAATGTTTTGTTGATCTGATCTTGTGTAGGTCGTTTGTTGTTATTTTCCATCATTGAATTTTAGTTTTTTTGTAATTAGTTGTTTTACAAATTCATCCATCATTATTTGTTTTTTCATAAGGATTTGGGATAGTAAATCCTTTTCTTGATTGTATAATTTATATATAGTAATAATCTTTTTTTGTTCTTCTTGCGAAGGTATCAATAACTTCATTTCCGCGAGTGTAGACTTATTAATGTTAGGAATGTATGTCCCGGCCATATTTGCCTGTAAGTAGTTTTGTCCTAATGCTGAGTTAATATAGAGGCATACAAAAGCCGGCAGGATGCTTTCATGGGTAAGTCTTATTACGAAAAATGCGGAGGCTGCAACAGCAGGCTTATAATTTTCGTCATAACAAACAGAAAAATTATTTGCACCTTTTGCCATAAATAGGATATCATTTTTTTGAAGGAAATGTTTTTCGTGGATTCTGGTTCCATCCACCTTACTAAGCGTGTTTACAATTTTAGAATGATCATTTGAAATATCCCGCATCTGAATTACAAAGGTATTTCCTTCAGGATTATTTTGTATCTTCGTCCTGAAGGAATACCCACTGTTTATGGTGGCAATGTCTTTTAATTTGTATTTTTGATATTCCATAAATATTTGCATAATAAGTACGGTGCAAATATACAATAAAAATATTACTTGTCAAGTATTTTCTGAATAATTATTAGGATGTAATTATAATCAGCTTAGTTTATTTGTTAAAACTGAAATTGTTTTCAATAAAAAAAGCCCGATGAAAAAACACCAGGCTTCAACTTAGTAGAAAAACGATCTTTTTTATTTTATTACGCCAAGTTCTTTACCAACTTTGGTAAATGCTGCAATGGCTTTATCCAGATGTTCTTTTTCATGTGCGGCTGACAACTGAACCCGGATACGAGCTTCACCTTTTGGAACCACCGGGAAATAAAACCCAATTACATAAATACCTTCATCCAATAGTTTAGCTGCCATATCCTGCGATAATTTGGCATCGTACAACATAACTGCACAAATTGCAGATTTAGATGGTTTGATATCAAATCCGGCTTCTGTCATTTTTGAAATAAAATAATCTGAATTCCAATGCAGTTTATCCTGTAGTTCGGTTGTCTCGGCCATCATGTCGAACATTTCAATACCTGCTCCAACAGCTGCCGGAATTAAGGAATTTGAGAATAAATACGGACGAGATTTCTGACGCAACATTTCGATGATCTCTTTTTTACCGGTTGTAAATCCACCGATACCTCCACCAAACGCTTTACCCAATGTTCCGGTTATGATGTCAACTTCGCCATGGATATTGAAAAGTTCGGTAACACCACGACCGGTCTTTCCAACAACACCTGCTGAATGACACTCATCCACCATGATCAAAGCATCGTATTTTTTGGCCAGTTCATTAATTTTATCCATCTGGGCAACGTTACCATCCATTGAGAAAACACCATCTGTAACGATGATCTTAAAACGTGCAGTTTCGGAAGCTTTTTTCAACTGCTCTTCCAGGTCTTCCATATCGGCATGTTTATACCGAAAACGCTGGGCTTTACAAAGCCGAACACCATCAATAATGGAAGCATGGTTTAAGGAGTCGGATAAAATAGCATCCTCGGCAGTCAATATGGGTTCGAACACACCACCATTGGCATCAAAACAAGCGGCATACAAAATGGTGTCTTCTGTGCCGAAAAATTCAGCAATTTTTCTTTCAAGTGTTTTATGGATATCCTGGCTTCCACAAATAAAACGAACTGATGACATGCCAAAACCATGACTGTCAATGGTGTCTTTAGCGGCTTTTACCAAACGTGGGTGATTGGATAAGCCCAGGTAATTATTGGCACAAAAATTCAGTACTTCCTGGCCGGTGGTTAAATTGATATCTGCTCCCTGTGGGGAGGTAATGATCCGTTCAGCTTTGAATAAGCCGGCCTCTTTAATATTTTTTAATTCAGTAGCGAGATGATCTTTAATTTTTCCGTACATGTTATTATGTTTTTAGGTTATACTTTATTATTTAATTGTATTTATCTCAGTTTTTATAAACCCTTTCCTTTAAAAGCAAGCAAATATATTACAAATTGATTTTAAACTCATTATAAATTTGTATTCGGATAAGGGTTAGGATGCCGGTTTGGTTAGGAGGTAAAGGTTAAACGTTAAAAAGTTTTCAAACACACTTTACCTTAACCTATATCCACCCTGGCTTCATTACCTTAACCCAACTTCTAAATAAAAGAACAAATAATTCAATTTCAATTACGGTTCACAAAAATATTTATTTTTGCCACAAAATTGTTAATGAAATAACATTAAAATATTAAATGATGAAAAATATACTGATTATCGGCTCTGTTGGACAAATTGGCTCGGAGCTAACCATGGAATTAAGAAGAAGATATGGCAACGATCATGTAATTGCCGGTTTTAGAAAAACCCAACCATCGGAAGAACTCGCCAATTCAGGTCCGCTTGAGAGAGTTGATGCAACAGATGTGGAAAAACTGAATGAAGTTGTAAAAAAGTATAACATCGATACCATTTATAACCTGGCCGCATTGTTATCGGCAGTTGCTGAAGAAAAGCCGCAAGCTGCCTGGAACGTTGGTGTTAATGGTGTTTACAATGTTTTGGAAGTTGCCCGCGAACATAAATGTGCTGTATTTTTCCCAAGTTCGATTGGCGCTTTTGGTCCTACAACTCCGCTTGACGATACACCACAGGATACCATTCAGCGACCCACTACAATGTATGGTGTAACAAAGGTTGCCGGTGAATTATTAAGCGATTATTATTTTAAGCGCTTTGGTGTTGATACCCGTGGTTTACGTTACCCCGGAATTATTTCATCCGTTACATTACCTGGTGGAGGTACCACCGATTATGCAGTGGAGATTTACTATGAAGCCATTAAAAACAGGAAATTTACCTGCCCGTTACCAAAAGGAGCATTCCTTGATATGATGTACATGCCGGATGCATTGGATTGTGCTATTGATTTAATGGAGGCTGATCCTTCCAAACTAATCCACCGAAATGCATTTAATGTTTCTGCCATGAGTTTTGATCCTGAAATTCTGGCAGCAGAGATAAAAAAACACATGCCTGATTTTGAGATGACTTATGATGTTGATCTGATGAAAGAAGCTATTGCCGCTACATGGCCAAACAATATGGATGATTCTGCTGCCCGTGCAGAGTGGGGTTGGAATCCTAAATACAAACTGGAAGAGATGGTGGCTGATATGATGGAGAAGATCAGTGCGAAGTTGGGGATATCTTATAAGTAAAAAATTAGGAGATAATAATTTTCAAATAATTTATGTGATTAAGAAATAAAAAAGCCTGCTTATTACAATTCGCAGGCTTTTCTTTTTGAAGCGGTATGTTAAGAACGTATGTAATTATCTTCGGTTTCCTAAAAATCGTAATAAAAAAAGGAACAGGTTTATAAAATCAAGGTAGAGCGATAATGCTCCCATGATGACTAATTTCCTGGCCGATTCAGAACCGTATTGAATTCCTGCTCCAATTCGTTTTAATTTTTGTACATCGTAAGCAGTTAATCCTGTAAAAACAAGTACTCCAATAAAACTGATGATGTAATCAAAGGCTTCGCTACGCATAAACATGTTTACAACACTGGCGATAATAATTCCGATTAATCCCATCATCATCAGTGATCCGAATTTCGTAAGATCTGTTTTGGTGGTATAACCAACAAACGACATGATCCCAAACATACCTGCTGTCACAGCAAAGGTTTGAAATATGGATGCGGAAGTGTATACCAGCAATATGAAGCTCAAACTGGCTCCCATGAGGATACTAAAAACACCAAATAAAAGCGTTAATGTCCCTGCCGAAAAACGCTGAAATCCCATAGACATTGCCAGTACAAAACCAAAGGGTGCCAACATGACAATCCAACCTAAGGTGGTCATTCCTGTTTCAGGACTGAATAATGAATTGATCAGGTTTTCATTGGATGCAAAATACCAGGCAGTGAATGCTGTGATAGCCAGCGCTATTCCCATCCAGGCAAACACATTGGCCACAAAATTCGCAGCCATGTCCTTGGTTTCAATATTTAATCCTGCTGTTTGATTAGTATTTCTTTTCGTTAACATGTCAGTTAAATATTATTGTTGATTGATTGCAATAACATGTCAAATATAATGCCTGATTACAGATTTTATTCTGCAATTAACAAATTTTAACCTGAATTGTTTTGGAGAAGGGTAACCTTCCAAGTCGAAGAGAGCTTTTGATGGTGGGACTTGAATCAGGGCTGTTCAATTCTAACCAACTAAATAAACTGCAATAAATGTAAAATAATGAAATTCAATGGTTTAAATGATATTCGAAATTCTCTTTGAGAAACTTTGTGGAAACTTTGTGGCACTTTGTGAAATAGCTATACCACAGAGCTACACTAAGAAGCACAGAGTTACACAGAGAAAAATCTAAATATCATTTTTTAGAATT
>JAUVJI010000107.1 GCA_030596605.1 Bacteroidales bacterium | reverse complement strand
GTATTTTGGAGAAGGCGCTCAGAATATTAGTTGTACAGGCAAAGGAACAATCTGCAATATGGGTGCGGAAATCGGCGCGACAACTTCCATATTTGGTTATGGCGAAAAGATGGCTGAATACCTCAGGGTTACAGGTAGAACTGAAGTTGCCAGTGAAGCAGATAAGATTAGAGATCATCTGAATGGGGACACTGAAGTATATGAAAATCCTGAAAAGTATTTTGACGAGGTAATAGAGATCAATTTATCAGAATTGGAGCCACATATCAATGGTCCGTTTTCTCCTGACCTTGCTACCCCTGTTTCAAAATTTGCTGAAGCAGTAAAGGAAAACGGCTGGCCACAAAAACTGGAAGTTGGTTTGATCGGATCATGCACTAATAGTTCTTATGAAGATATATCACGAGCAGCATCATTAGCTCAACAAGCTATAGATAAAAACCTGGAAGTAAAATCGGAATATACGGTTACACCGGGTTCTGAACAGGTTCGCTATACCGTTGAACGTGATGGCTATCTGAATGTATTTGAAAAGATAGGTGGTGTTGTGCTTGCCAATGCATGTGGTCCTTGTATCGGTCAATGGGCCCGCCACAATGCTGATAAAGGAGAAAAAAACTCCATCATGACTTCTTTCAACCGGAATTTTGCCAAACGTGCCGATGGTAATCCCAACACTCATGCTTTTGTAGCTTCACCGGATATGGTTACTGCCTTTGCAATTGCCGGGAATTTAACCTTTAATCCTATGAAAGATAATCTTATTAACAAAGATGGTGAGAAGGTCAAATTGGATGAGCCGATGGGAATTGAGTTACCAATAAAAGGTTTTGATGTAGAAGATGCCGGATACCAAGCCCCTGCTGAAGACGGAAGTTCGGCTGAGGTTTCGGTAGACCCCAATTCAGACAGGTTACAAATCCTAACACCATTTAAAGCCTGGGATGGTGAGAATTATAAAGGATTAGAATTATTGTTAAAAGCCAAAGGAAAGTGCACTACGGATCATATTTCTATGGCTGGTCCATGGCTTCGATTTAGGGGACATCTGGATAATATTTCCAACAATATGTTGATTGGAGCAGTAAACTTTTACAATGAAGAAACCAATAAAGTTAAGAACCATCTTTCAGGTGAATATGGTTCTGTCCCTGATACAGCAAGGGCTTATAAAGCAGCCGGTCTTGGTTCCATCGTAATCGGTGATGAAAACTATGGTGAGGGTTCATCAAGGGAACATGCAGCAATGGAACCCCGAAACCTCGGTGTCAAAGTCGTATTGGTGCGTTCGTTTGCACGTATCCATGAAACTAACCTGAAAAAGCAGGGAATGTTAGGACTTACATTTGTCAATAAAGAAGACTATGATAAGGTCAGGGAAGATGATAATATTGATATACTTGGGTTAAAATCATTTGCTCCGGGAAAACAGCTAACTGTAGTGCTTAACCATGCTGACGGTATGCAAGAAGAATTTCCTGTAAACCACACCTATAATGAAAACCAGATTGAATGGTTTAAAGCGGGAAGTGCGTTGAATTTGATAAAAATGCAGAATAAGTAAGACATACCAAGTCGAAGCAGGCAATAGGGAAAGCGACTTGGTCTGTCGATAAGGATAGTGTTGTTTTGTTGTTTTTTGTACCTTTTCCGACAAGGCAAGTCTCTTACCCACAAGCCTTCTTCGACTTGCCGTGTCTCAGACCAGAAACTCACCAAGTCGATGCAGGCATTAGAGCCGGCGTCCTGAATTGTCGAAAATTGTATTGAATTAATTGTTTTTAGCTATTTTTGTACAGACCGATATGCACTTCAAAAGAGGCCATAAAACTGAAACCCTATCCTTTGCAAAATTTTACCATATCTATAACCGTGCTGTGGGAGATGAAAAACTTTTTAAGACCCCTGATGATTATTTCTATTTTCTGGAAAAATTAAAGCGATATATACTTCCGGTAGCTGAAGTGTATGTTTACTGTTTACTTCCAAATCATTTTCACTTGCTGATCAAGACCTTTGAACAACCGGAATCAACCAATCCCGAATGGAAAAATAGTTCCTTATCCTCAGAAGAAAAGTTTCATCTTGCTTTCAAGAACTTATTTATCAGTTACTCAAAAATCATTCAATAAAGTTTACAAGAGGATGGGAAGATTGTTTATTCAACCATACAAAAGGATACTTGTTGAAGAAGAAAGCTATCTTTTAAGTCTGATCTGCTATATTCACAGAAATCCAATTCATCATGGGTATGTTGATAATTACAAACAATGGGGTTATTCATCATTTAATTTATTTCTTAATAGTGAACCAACATTTATTCAGAAAGATGAAGTTTTGGAATATTTTGGAGGAATAGAAAATTTTATCACCTTTCACGAAGAGAATAAAACTATTCAGGGATCAAAAAAATATTTTATTGAATAGGGCCTTTTCCGACAAGGCAAGTCTCCTCCACCAGGGCTTGCTTCGACTTGCCGTGTCTCCTTGGTTTAAGTTTTTTGCTTCTTCTTTTTTGCTGCAGGAAATAACACATTATTTAATATAAGCCTGTAACCAGGTGAGTTGGGAAACAAGTTGAGGTCCGTTGGTGGGTCTCCTACAAAATGCTGGTAATCTTCCGGGTCGTGGCCAGCCAGGAAGGTCCACATTCCTTTACCAAACTCACCATGAATATAGCGGGCTTCATCCAGGGCTTTGCTTTCACCCATGACCAAAACACTGGGCTTTACATGCTGTTTTCTAAAAGCTGTTGTTTGTCCCATAAATCCTTTGATCAGTTGTGTATGATTCTGGCAAAGCATGGTTGGAACAGGATCCCATTTAGCCGAAAATTCAAATAAGGAAAAGTAATCGTTTTGAGGATTGATCCTCCTTTGTTGGGGATTAATATCAATGGACGAAATTTCGTATTCGTAAGGATTGATACTTAGTGTAAAATCGCGGAAAGCAAAACATTTTGAATAGTCAAGCTTCTGCTGTGCATTAGGATCCATCGGATCGCCATCGAACATATAATCGCAAATATCAAGACCTTCGGCAGCAAGCGCTACATCATAACTATCCGGAGCCGAACACATGGAAAAAAGATAACCTCCGCCAACTGTAAAATCCCTGATCTTTTTGGCAACAGCCAGCTTGCACTGCGAAACTTTACTGAAGCCCAGTTTATGAGCTACTTCTTCATTTACCCTCACATCTTCCTTGTACCAATCTGCATTGCGGTAACGCGCCCAGAACTTTCCAAACTGTCCCGTAAAATCCTCGTGATGAAGATGCAACCAGTCATACAAAGGAAGTACACCCTCCATTACCTCTTCATCATAAACAATATCGTAAGGGATTTCAGCATAAGCTAAAACCAAAGTTACTGCATCATCCCAGGGTTGCTTATTCTTTGGGGAATACACAGCCATTTTGGGCGGTTTATGAAGTTTAACTGCATCCATGTTGGCTTCAGGATCAGATATCTCAATTAAAATGGCTGTGGATTGTACATCGGCTATGATCTGGTAACTTACCCCACGGATAACACATTCCTGCTCAATCAGGTCAAGGTATTTACACATAAAACTTCCGCCTTTATAATTGAGTAGCCAGTCAACTTCAACTTCCTGTTGCAAAACCCAATAGGCAATACCATAAGCCTTAAGATGATTCTTCTGCGTTTCATCCATGGGAATGAGCAAATAAGCTGCATGCAAATTTGACAGGAATAATAAAATGATGACAAGAAGTGTTATTTTCTTCATTTAATGAATTTTGAAATAAACGCATTTCCGGGATGCATATTATGATGCACCAGACTAATCCTTTAAATTTTAAAAGAAGATTAAATCGCTTACAAAATTAACAATTCGAGTTTAAAAAGGTTGATCATCTTCTTCAAGATCATTCATCCGTGAAGGGACTGTAATTGAATTTTCTTGTGGATAGTCATATTCCGATGGGATATCGGACGGTATATCATAAGCGCCGCCTTCATAGTCCAGAAATTTCGCGAATTTATCAACAAACTGTAATTTAACATCTGCCAGCGCTCCATTCCTGTGTTTAGCAATGATCAGCTCTGCCATTCCTTTGGTTGGATTTCCATCTTCATCCTGGTCTATCTTATAATATTCTGGTCTGTAAATGAATAAAACAAGGTCTGCATCTTGTTCAATGGCTCCTGACTCACGAAGATCTGAAAGGATAGGCCGCTTAGAACCACCCCTTGTTTCTACCGATCTGTTAAGTTGAGAAATGGTTATAACAGGAACATTCAATTCTTTGGCAAGTGCTTTTAAGGATCTTGAAATCGTACTGATCTCCTGCTCCCTGTTACCTTTGTTATCACCACCTGTAGACATCAACTGTATATAATCGACGACTATAAGTTGAATTCCATGCTGCGCTTTTAACCTCCGGCATTTGGCCCGCAATTCAAAAATCGACAAAGCAGGTGTGTCATCTATATATAAAGGAGCATCTACTAACTTTCCGATCTTGGCATTCAATTGTTCCCATTCATAATTCTCCAGGGTTCCTTTTTTCAATTTATTGGCAGACAATTGTGTTTCGCTTGAGATCAAACGTGTTACAAGCTGAATGGATGACATCTCAAGTGAAAAAAATGCAACTGGTTTGTCAAAATCGACTGCAATATTTCTGGCCATGGAAAGGACAAAGGCAGTTTTTCCCATTCCAGGTCGGGCAGCTATTATAATCAAGTCCGATTTTTGCCATCCTGCTGTATGTCGATCGAGATCAGTAAATCCAGATTCTACCCCTCTTAAATTTCCTTCATGGTCGCGGGCAGATTGAATATCTTTAATGGCTTCTCCAACCAATGTCTGCATGCTGTCATAATCCCTTCTAAAGTTATTTTCACTAACGGCAAAAAGGTTTTGTTCGGCTTTATCCAACAAATCAAAAACATCAGTCGTGTCTTCAAAAGCTTCTTTGATTATTTCAGACGAAATTTTGATCAGCTCACGCTGTATAAATTTTTGAGAAATGATCCTTGCATGATATTCGATATTTGCAGTTGAGGCTACCCTGTTTGTCAGCTGGGTGATAAAATAAGCACCACCAATCAATTCCAGTTCACCGCTTGATTTTAACTCGTTTGTTACGGTCAATATATCAATAGGTTCTGATTTTGCAAATAGCTTATGGATGGCCTTATAAATTATCTGATGTGCTTCTTTGTAGAAAACTTCAGGGTTTAAAATATCAATGACCGCTGTCAATGCATTTTGTTCAAGCATTAATGCCCCTAAAACAGCTTCTTCCAGATCAATAGCCTGAGGAGGAATCTTTCCATGTTCAGAAAATGCCTGAGCCAGGACATTTTTTTGAATACGTTTTTTCGCTCTTTCCTGTATTTCAGGGGTTTGACCGGTCTTTTTTTCTTGCTCGTTCATGTCTCAAATGTAATACATCCCATTCAAGTGGAATCCATTATTTAAAATTATATTTTTCAACACAGTTATCCATAGCTTATCAACAATTTGTGTTTTCTACAATTATTAAACCCTGCAAATCATATATTTATTATTATTGTAAATTTATAGTTATTCACAAAAACTAACTGACATATATGAAGATCATTTGCATAGGAAGAAATTATGTTGATCATGCGAAGGAGTTAAACAATCCATTACCGAAAACGCCTGTGTTTTTCTTAAAACCGGATACTTCCCTGCTAATTAGGAACCGTCCTTTCTATTATCCTGAATTTTCTAATGAAATTCACTACGAAACTGAATTGGTAATCAAGATAAACAGAAATGGAAAACACATTCAAGAAAATTTTTCAAGTAAATATTTCAACGAGATTGGCCTGGGTATTGACTTTACAGCCCGTGATCTTCAAACTATTTGCAAACAAAAAGGGCTGCCATGGGAGATTGCAAAAGGTTTTGATAATGCTGCACCCCTGAGTAAGATTATTTCAATGGATGAACTTTCAGATACTGATAACATCAAATTCCATCTGGAAATAAATGGAAAAAGAGTACAAGAAGGGAACTCAGCTGATATGATCTTTTCTGTCAATAAAATTATTTCCTATGTTTCGCAATTTATCACATTAAAAATGGGTGACCTGATATTTACAGGTACTCCTGCCGGTGTAGGACCAATAAAGATAGGTGATCACCTGGTTGGCTATCTGGAAAATAAAAAAATGCTGGATTTTGTAATAAAATAGCAACACTGAATAAAAGTATCAAATTCAACTCACAAGAAATTACCAGTCACTTTCGGAATTCATAGCTGATTTCAAATCAATTATTAATGCCGCAATATTAAACTTAAATTCAGGAAATGCCAGGTTCTTCTCTTTACGACGGGTTTCTGATTCAAAAAAATCTTCAATGGTAAAAGCCTTAACATCCAAATTACTATAATTACGAGAATTTCTATGCGGGCTTGGTCTTCCAGGCCCCCCTGGTCCAGCATTAGGATCAATAAACTCCTTTAAAGTAAAATCAGTAAATTCATATTGGTACTTTCCCTCTTTTGTCCTGATCCTGAAATTGAAAACTATATAGAATCTGTCAGATTTATCCGACCTATAATGAACATGAAAAAATCCATCGGTATAAATTTTACCTAAACCATCATCAAGAACAATGGGATCTTCAAAAAACAAATATTCTTTGTCCTTTAAAACAACTACAGGATCATCATAATTCTGCAGCAATATCCATTCTTTTGCCCTTGAATAAAGTGTTTGCTGGTCAACAGAACCCATATCAACTATTTCACTATAAGTAACTTTGTTGGTTTCTTCGTCAACCGGAAGTCCCCATAATTCCTGGGCACTTAGGTTGGAAAGGAACAACATTGCAAAGATGAATGATAATACTCTTGTTTTCATAATATTGTATTTATGTTGAGAATTACAAACCTCTAATTTACAAATTTTTATTGTGTAACAAGGAAAATTTCACAAGATTGAAAATCAATCTCCCATTTACCACCTTTTATATTTTCCCACTTATACTTTTCACCCTTTTCATTCCACCATTCCTGAAAATTACCATTTATTTGAGTCATATCATTTAAGATACGGTCGTACAAAGTATCACCTTCTTTTCTTTCTAATTCAATGGATCTGAACAATTCAATCAAACCATTTTTACGCTCGTAGAGGTATTTGATTTCTTTCATTTCTTCAACCGTAACTTTTCCTATTTTCTTTCTCATTTGGTATTACTCTTTAATAATTTCAATATTTTATCCTGTTGATCTAATATTTTCAACAATAACTCCCTGTCACTACTTTGCTCATATTTTTTATGTTGATCATGACTTACTTTCTTTGTGAAATTTTGTTTTTTCCCCGGTGTTTTCTTAGCCAGTTCAAATGGGTCGAGATAATCAATTTCAGGAATAGGCTCCTGGTCATGAAATACTTCAAGCCGGGTGTTCAATTCATCCAGTAATAACTTTGAAGTATTTCTTTCTAAATGCGAAACAACACATTGTTCATGTGAAGGGGTATTTATTTCTAAAGTGGTTTTTTGATTGAGATAAATACATCGTTTACAATGGTAAGCATCGCAAATACGGCAGATAGGTGCATGCTCAAGGTCAAGCAGTTGTTGATTCTTTATATTAATTCCTGAATTCAGATCCCCAACTGAATTGTTAACATCATCATAATAGAAGCCCGGACATAAATAAAATTTACCATTGGGTGCAACAGTGAGGTGAGTCAGGCCGGCATTACAATTGTTCATCCCGGAAAGCATCATTCGATCTGAAATAAAACTTAATTCAACCGAGTGCCCGGAAAGATATCTATCTTCAACAATATCATAAATCAGGTCCAATTGCCTTTTATATTCTCCCAGATCATTGGTGTCATATTTATTAATATCAAGAAGGTTTAAATTCAAACGTCTGCATTTATGGGTCAATAATTCAATATATGCTGATAATTCAGACAATTTCGATTTGGGGAATCGAAGTATAATATTCTGCTTAAAATTGTCCTCCAGGGTTTTTGCAAATTCCAATTCATTCTCATTTATTACCAAAATTACTTCTTCATCAGAAAAGTGATCAAAAGCACTTGCAGGTAAAATTTTAACGTGCTGACTCTTTGCAATCAATTTATGGTATTTATCGGGTAAGGGATCAATACCAAAAAGGTAATTGATCATGAGTGAATTTTTTAAAGCGTAATTCACAACCCTGTTTAATGTATTATATGGAATTGGTTTACTACTATTATTTTTGGAAAAAGCAGGATTGGTATAATAACAAAAAGAGGTAGAAGCCTGATCCAGTATTACGATCAAATAATTCAACATATTTTAATTTTTAACAAATTTCAGCGCCCTTATATTGGGCCACCTTCCAGTTTTTGTTTTTCTTGTCTAATTTTTCAAAAAAGTATTTGTTGGCCTTTACGCGGGCTTTATGCATTTTACAATTGAATAATCCCCGCTGGTAAATAGTTTCAGTATCAGCGGCATCATAATTCTCAGCAACGCACCAATAACAGCCGGAGGCCACATTGCAGTCGATACAATCCTGGGAACTCTGAGTACATCTGTCAAGCGTGAGGAAAGGACGGAGTTTATTTTGATCAATGCCCGTATGGATATTTCCAATTATGCGGGCATTTTTATTTTTTAAAGAATGATTTACAAATCGGGTACATGGATAAAAATTTCCGTCCTTATCTACTGAAAGCATTATTCCCGATCCACACCAATTTTGGTTATCGGTTATAGGGTCCATTGGCAATCCGGCAGTTTTTGCGAAAAAAGAACAAAAATACTCATCCTGCATATCATTTTCCAGGATATAATCTGCCAGTGCAAAGAGCTGTTCCTCGAATATTTTATCGTCTCCCTCCTTCCAAACATCCTCAAAAACTAAATTGGCCATAATATTTTTAATCCCGAGCGACCATAAATGTAACATGCTTTCTTTGATCATTGGAAGATCATCCGATGCGAAAGTAGCCTTGGTTGAAGCATTGGGAAACTGTTTGAGCCACAAAGGAATATTTTTCACAACCAGGTCATAAGATCCCTTACCGTTTGGGAATATCCTTTGCTGGTCGTGTTTTTCCTTAGTACCGTCAATGGTAATTCCAATTTCGATATGTGTTCTATTCTTCTCAATAAATTTTTGGACCCTGTCATCATCGTAAAGCAAACCATTTGTTGTAAAGCTAAGCCTGTAGCTATTAAACCAATGATGGTCATCTTCGTACATTCGCAATTTAGCGTATTCACAAATTCTATCAATCAGATCAATTTGAAGCAATGGCTCACCACCAATAAACTCCCAAATAACAGTTTCCTCAGTAAAAATATCTTTATTGGCCAAGAGGTAATCAATGGTTTTTTTTGCAATTTCAAAGTCCATTACATGCTGCTCTTTCTTCTCAACAAAATAGCAATACTTACAGCGAAGTTGGCAGGCTTCGGTAACAATAAAGGATACTGTTTTAACAGCTCCGTTCTGCCACATTTCCAAATCTGAATATTCTCTTTTATTTACCCGCTTGTCCATTAATCTGAAAAATAAGAAAGCTCAAATTTATTATTTATTATTAAAACTAAATACCCGGCTGATAAACCGGGTAAGAGCAATATTACAAAATAAATAATACTGCAAATTAAATAGTTAGAATGATATTTCGGGGAATTGTTTATTCCGTTTTTATTTCAATATTTATTTCGGAATATTCTTTTGAGCCTTCCCCAAATTTTAATTTTACAAGTTCCAAAACCTCGTAATCCAATTGTTTAAGCGCTTCCTCCTCATTAAGAAAATTCAACTTTTTCTCTTCGGCGATCTCAAGCTGATTTTCATATTCTTGTACTACAAATGGATCATCATTATTTGCAAAAGCCTCAGCATGATTAAGCTGACCCATATATTCTTCAAGCGCTTTTTTGGCAAGTTTTAACCCAGCTTCATAGTCATCAATTTTTAATTCTTTTTTGTCGCTTTCTGAAAAACTAAATGTATTAATGGCCGCTAACCTGGAGGAAGCTGTTTCAATAACTTTTGTTAAATTATTTTTGTCCATAACAGAAATTTAAGATAATCTAATAATATCTATTAGTAACCTGTATAACAAGTATAGCCACAAGTTCCGGTACAGGCTCCTTCACAGCCACCCTCACAGCTGTATTCACAACCTCCCCGGCATGTACTCCTGCAACCACACGAAATCCCAGACATCCCTAATCCCAAAATAGCCATGGAAGGAACTATAGCTTTGCCTATTGACTTTAGAAATTCCCTGCGATCATTTTTTGAAAGGTCGCTTTCGTTTTTCTTGATTTTTTTACTTTTCATAACATTCAAATATAAAATTAAAAAATGAAATATTCAATGCAAAAAACCTGGTGTCTGTAGTAAAATAAAGCATCAATTATCTGATAGTTATTGAGTGAAGCAAATTTAAGAAATTCTTTTTATAATTAAACAAACTTACATCACATTTATTGAAATTTATAAGCGTTCTAATTAACTGAAAATAAAAAATTCTTTTAATTATCGCTCAATAAATATATTAGTTAATGTAAAATCAGGGTGATATTTTCTTAAAATCCCTGACTGAATTATACACCGGTTCTATAACCGTCTCTCCTTTTGTATTAACATAGCCCCACAATTTTCCAACCTTAACTTTCGCCAATCCGTTCGAATATAAATGTGTTACCCTGAACTTTGAATTATTGCTGATTTGGTTAAAATCCTTATCGATATAATACCAGGTTTTCTCGATCTTTACCATTGCAATTCCACAACGAAATTCATACGCTTTTTCATAAACAGGTTCTTTGAGCCATTCACCTTTTTTATTAATGTAACCCCATTTTTCACCCTGTTTCACACGGGCTATACCTTCACTAAAATTCTTAGCGCCATCATAAATTGCATCAATTACAACATTAAACTCCCTATCAATATAACCAAATTTATCATTCTGCTCAATCAGGGCCAATCCATCTATGAATCCCTTCTTTATTCGAAACTTTCTAGGGTCACCATATAATTCACCTTCCTTATCCAGAAAATACCAGCCATCATCTTTTTTTACCATTGCCAAACCATCTTGAAATGTATATGCCTTTAAATAAGCAGGATGAACTATCCATTCACTACGGTCAATAAAACCCCACAAATCCATTTGCTTCACTGAGGCCACTCCTTCAGAAAAATCTTTGGCATTATTATATGCTGGCTGAATAACAATAGAAAAAGAAGTATCAATAAAACCCCAGTAATCTCCTACCCTTACCCTTGCCAGACCTTCAGAAAAATTATGGAAAATTTCGTATTCACCAAGTTTCCCATAAAATTTACCTTTAACATCTACATAGTGCTTAGTGTCATTAATCTCAACAATTGCATAACCTTCATTAAAATCATTTGCTTTGTCAAGGCGCGGTTCAATTATCCAGTTTCCTTTTTCATCTATGTATCCCCATTTTTTATCCTTTTCAACTGCAGCAATGTATTCCTGGGATATAAGTGTTGTGATTCCAAAAAATAAACATAAAATAAAAAGTAGTTTTTTCATGATTAATAAATTTGATTAATAATATCGTTAAAATATATTTCAAAGATATATTTTTTAATAATACAAAATACATCCAACACAATTATCTCAAACTATCCCAATATTTCGTGAATAAAATTTATTCTTGTTGTTTTGTATTAGATTTATATTGTTTTAACAGTTTGAATTTGTGTTCATTATGAAATATTTTTCATAAAATAAATATGTAGGCATGTTAATTGAGTAAGGAATTAAACGATCTTCTGTCTAATAACACAAATTACTAATCAATAATGAAACATATCGTAATTCTGGGAAATGGTATTTCAGGTATAACAGCTGCAAGGCATATCAGGAAGCTAAGTAATAATAAAATATCTGTGATTTCTTCTGAAACCGAATATTTTTTCTCACGAACGGCCCTCATGTATATTTACATGGGACACATGAAATATGAGCACACCAAACCCTATGAGGATTGGTTATGGAAAAAGAACAGGATCGAATTGATACAGGCTCATGTTAAAGAAGTTGATACTAATAGCAAAAAACTGGTTTTTACTAATGGACAGAACATCGGATATGATGTCCTGATTCTGGCAACCGGCTCCATATCGAATAAATTTGGCTGGCCCGGACAAGACCTGAAAGGAGTAAGCGGGATGTATAGCTACCAGGATCTGGAATATATTGAAAAATACACCAAAGATATTGAACGAGGTGTAATTGTTGGTGGGGGATTGATCGGGATTGAACTTGCCGAAATGTTAAAATCACAAGGGATTGAAGTTACATTTCTGGTGAGGGAAACAAGCTTCTGGAACAATATACTTCCAGCCGAAGAATCTGAACTTATAAACAATCATATCAGGGAGCATCATATTGATTTGAGGTTGGAAACTGAATTAAAAGAGATCATCCCCGATGAGAATGGGAGAGTGAAAGCAATTAAAACAAATAATGACGAAATAATCACATGCCAATATGTAGGCTTAACAGCAGGTGTCATGCCTAACATTGCCTTTTTGAAAGATACAGAAATTCATTTGGACAGAGGAATTTTAGTCGATGAATACCTGCAGACAAATATTGAGGACGTATATGCTATAGGTGATTGTGCGCAGCATAAAAATCCAGATCCTAGTCGTAAACCTATAGAACAAGTATGGTATACCGGTCGAATGCAGGGAGAAACCATTGCGCAAACCATTTGTGAAAGCAAAACAAAATATCAACCCGGTATTTGGTTTAACTCAGCAAAATTCTTCGATATTGAATATCAGACCTATGGTAACGTCGGGAATGAACTAAAAGAGGGTGAAGCTCAATTTTATTGGGAGGACAAATCTGGAAGAAAATGTGTAAAACTGGTTTATGATAAAATGGATAAAGCAATTATAGGTGTCAATGTTTTCGGTCTCAGGATGAAGCATGAGGTTTTTGAAGATTGGATAAAAAACAGGAAGAAAATTCATCATGTAGTTAGTGACCTGCGAAAAGCAAATTTTGATCCTGAATTTACCAAAAAGCATGAAAAAGAAATAAACAAAATATTTTCTGCCGAAATTGTTTAAACCGCACTTAAAAGAACAAAATGAAATTTATTAAAAATACAGGCCTTGGAATCGTTACAGCAGCTTTTATCATTTTCATTGCCTCACTGTTTCTGAATAGCTATAAATTAACCGATCAGGTTATTGTAAATACCGGGATGAGTGATGTGCAACAGGAAAACTTTGATGTTTCTTCACAAGAGATGATGAATGTAACTTATAAATCAAAGATTAAATTCCTGAACGATCTCGATAAAGCATTTGAATCTGCAAATAGTAATATCATTAAAAAATTTAGCGTCTCTGATGTAGATATTCAAAAGCTGGTTGAATTGTCTGATCAAAATGGAAAGATAAGCTACTCTGCTGATTATGCAAAAGTCATCTACGAGGTAAATGATCCTATCAAAACTTCAAAAATAAAAGGAATAAAGGATTATACCGGCTGGATGCAGGATAGGGAGTTTGCTTCGGAAGAAGAACTAAGGTACAACCTCACTTCCTCAATTAGTTCATTTAATAACAGCATTATTTATAACACAGCTTTTGATGATTATAAGATTAAAAGTTTAAAACTTTCAATATTGATGACATCGGGTATAGGATTGCTGGCTGATAATTTACAGTTCTTCTTCTTTTTAACTTTTATCCTCGGAATCTTCGGTGCGCTAATTTTTATAATCCCAAAGTTCTTTGAAGGAACGGCAGGTATCAAAAACAATAATATATTCAAAAACCCGATGAACAGCAGGGGATGGATGGGCATTATACTCGGAACATTTTTAATCCTGTTTTACATCCTACTTTACTTTTACCCGGTTTATATTGTAGAGTGGATTCTTCTTTCAGATGTGACCGGTCAGGCTATGTTTGGAAGGGAGGCCAGCCAATGGTTCTTGTACGGATTTTTGTACACCATTGCAGTTGTTGTTATGGGTTTGCGATTTTTGACAAAATACAGACACAACAGATACCAGCAAATAAGAACTTATTCTGTGATGTTTTTTCAGTTGGGAATTGCATTTGTTTTACCACAAATTCTATATGCATTAAATCTTCCCGAAGTTGATCTTAAAAACATATGGCCGTTGGATTACAGCCTTTTCTACGACTGGCGGATAGATAGCTATATGACTTCAGGGGCGCTAGGACTGACTTTTTTTATCTTAGGAATAGTACTTATTTTTTTGGGAGTACCAATCTTCACATTCTTCTTTGGTAAAAGATGGTATTGTTCATGGGTTTGTGGTTGCGGCGGACTTGCAGAAACAGCCGGTGATCCGTTTCGCCAATTATCGAGTAAAAAACTATCGGCCTGGAAGATTGAAAGATATCTGATCAATGGAGTATTAGTTTTTGCTGTTATTATGACGATTTGGGTTTTATATACTTCCATTACAGCCAAAAGTAATCTACTGGGAATTAGTTCGTATGAAATGAGGAAAGTCTATGGATTTCTGATCAGTTCCATTTTTGCAGGTGTTGTTGGAACAGGATTTTATCCATTAATGGGTAACAGGGTTTGGTGCCGTTTTGGATGTCCATTGGCCGGATACCTTGGAATCGTCCAGAAATTCAAATCGCGGTTTCGGATCACTACCAATGGTGGCCAGTGTATATCGTGTGGAAACTGCTCAACTTATTGCGAAATGGGTATCGATGTCAGGTGGTATGCACAACGGGGACAAAATATTATTCGCTCCTCATGTGTAGGATGTGGTGTTTGTGCTGCGGTTTGTCCCAGGGGTGTTCTAAAGCTTGAAAATAAAGCAGAAAAAGGAAGGTACAATGAACCCATTCTTTTAGGGAATGATGGCGTGATCAACATAAGAAAAGCCAGGCTTAACAAATAAACTTAAAATGAAAAACAAGATTAAACCATTCATAATTTTCTCATTAGGATTGATGGTATACTTAATTGTATCTGCTTCAAATTATCATATTCCAGGAAATCATAAAACATACAAAATTGATAGTCTTACAGATTCAATTGTTATAAGGTAACCTCTAAAAATTAAACAACTACAAACCAATTAAATAATGATGTTTTTGCTACCTTAGCTACCTAATATATTCAACATGGTTCAAAAGTACAAAAAACAAGGAAAACAAGGAATGTTC
>JAUVJI010000114.1 GCA_030596605.1 Bacteroidales bacterium | reverse complement strand
AATAAGTCAGAACCTGAGCAGTATGAACATCATTAAATGCTTCAACGGTTTTGATTTCTATTACTGCCTTTTCTTCAACTAATAAATCAATCCTATATCCATGATCAAGCTTTACTTCTTTATAAACTATCGGCATTGGTTTTTCTTTTTGGACCTTTAGACCGGCCTGTTTTAGCTCATAATACAAACATTCCTAATAAGCAGATTCTAATAATCCTGGTCCTAATTGTTTATGTACTTCAATGGCACAACCAATAATTTTTTTTGATAATTCATTTTCAATCATAATATCTGTTTTTTCTTTGTGCAACTTTGCGTCTTCTCCGTGGCTCTCTGTGTAATAGCTATGTCACAAAGTTACACAAAGAGATAACAAATTCAAATTAAGCTAAACAATCCATAACACATCAAAATAAAATTTAGCCCACGTAACCGGTAACCGAAAATCAATATCATATTTCCTAAAATATCGTGAAATATTAATAGGGATAGTTTGCGTAAATCTTTAAGATTAATTTTTTTTAGCATTAAAAATTAGTAAGTTATGAGAATGTGTCAACTTTTGGCATTGCATTTGAAAACTGTTGTGTCAATTATGAGAATTAATAATTTGTAAATGACAATTGAATGAAAAAGTTATCAATATTATCAGGATTAATTCTTTTTGCTTTAGGGATCGTGTTGAATGGCTTTGGCCAGTCAGCCTTTTTCTCAGATGCCGATAATCTGGATGGCCAGATGGAGAGGCAAACAAAACTTGCTCTGAACAATGATGAATTTATCCGGCCGGGTGAGAGTAGTTATGGAATTTCTGAAATATTCAAATGGTATACAGCAGATTTTGAAACCAACGGGCAAAGTTTGATTGACTATATAAATGCTTACAGGGAAAATCCCATCCCTGCAGGTACAAATCTGGAGTTCTATTCTTACGACTGGACTTTGAATGAATTAAAAGTTCAGATAATTGATGAAGCCGCAGCGCCCGAAACAGAAGTATCCAATATATTTGCCTTCACGCCATCAAAACTAATAAAGATGGGTCAGGTTGAAGCGCAATTGTTTAATAACCTTTACACCCAAACAGCTTACAGGAATGGTGACAGGGAAAAGATTGACCTTGATACACGCGACACCTATTATGGTGGATTGTTTTACATGTTATTTGGCGTTTCCAATTCGGCAAGGATAAATATTGGATTTGATTTGAATGTTAAAGCCGTATACATCGATACAACCAAAGGTAATCCTTTAAAAGTCTTCAAGTTCAAAACTACACCCTATTCAAGAACAGCCGTTTCATCCATAGGACCGAAAATTAAATTTCAGCCATTGAGGAACGTATCAAACTTCTCTATCCAGAGCGCTTTCTGGATACCGATATCAAAAGATCTTGAATCTATTGATGAAGACAATAATTTTCCATGGCTTGATTACCACATGTTTACCTGGTGGAACCAGTTTTTCTTTGATAAGACTTTTGGCAGCAACTGGCAGATATTTACGGAAGCTGATCTATTGTTCAGGTTTAAAACTAAAAACAGCGCAACAGCCACACACCTTGATATTCCGGTGAGTTTTTTCTTGAGCTGGTTCCCGACAACAAAGGCCACCATTTATTATCAAATACAGTATGCACCGAGGTTACAGTTGCAAAAAACAGAAACCGATAGTGATGAAGGCCAGTTGGAATCAACTGTTAATCCTTTTGAATTAACTTCTGATTATGCACACACCGGAATTGGCGCTAAGTATCAGATAACAAGGAATTTAAATATGGAAGCATCCACCACTTATTTTTTTACTTCAATGAATGGAGGTGCAGGTTCAACATATAATTTGGGAATTAGAATAATTTTGTAACTTTATGCGTTTTTTAAGAGACTGTTTTGATTTTGTTTTTAAATTCAAAACAGCCTCTGACAGGTCAATAAACCATAAACAAATATTAATGCTTGGAGTGGTATCCATATTATTTTTTATATACGCAAGTTATATTATTCTAAACGTTGTTAGAACCAATCAAAGAAGAAGAAGCCTGAAGGTGGGGGATGTGTGCAATGTGTATCTCGGTGAAAGCAAAATTACAGGCTTTGTATTGAAAGTTAATTCTGAAGTAGATGTGTGGGTTTTAAATAAGGTGATACGATTTTCGAAAAATCAGATCTACGCTTAGGAGAAAATGTTTAGAATAGAATGTTTGAAAAGTATGTACAAATAATAGGGGACTCCTTTCAGGGATACTATAACTACCTGATCAATGAAATTTTTACGCTGTCGTGGCATAATTATTTTTGGGCACTGATTCTCATTTCCTTGTTTTTTTATTGCCTCGAACTGATCAAACCCTGGCGCAAAGATCAGCCAAGGATCAGGCAGGATTTCTGGTTGGATGGTTTTTACATGTTCTTTAACTTTTTTATTTTTTCACTGATCGGATTTAATGCTGTTTCCAACGTTTTTGTGGAATTATTCAATGACTTTCTCGCCATATTCGGGATTACTAATTGGGTAGCCATTTCTGTTGCTGCTTTACCAGGTATAGTTCAATTACTCATTTTATTTTTCCTTCGTGATTTCATTCAGTGGAATGTTCACCGTTTGCTGCACAGGGTTCCATTTCTTTGGGAATTTCACAAAGTACATCACAGTGTCAAACAAATGGGATTTGCAGCTCATCTGCGATACCACTGGATGGAAAATATAGTTTATCGTAGCATTGAATACATCCCTTTGGGAATGATTGGGTTTGGGATCCAGGATTTTTTTGTCGTACACATCTTCGCACTATCCATCGGGCATTTTAACCATTCCAATTTTAAAATGCCGCTTGGGCCATTAAAATATTTTTTCAATAACCCCCAAATGCATATATGGCACCACTCGAAAAAGCTTCCTGTGAAATATGGAGTTAATTTTGGGATTAGCCTCAGTTTGTGGGATTATCTTTTTAAAACTGATTATATCCCCTTCGATGGCAGGGATATCGAACTGGGATTTGAAAAGGATGAAATATTTCCAAAATCATTTATTACACAGGAAATATACCCTCTCGGAAAACAACTTAATTAATAGAAAAATGAATAGAATAATTATAATTACACTATTATTCGGAATATTTATTTCTGGACTTAGTCAGAAACCCGATAATTACGACGAACAATTAAAATCAATGTATAAAAATACTGTGCCCCTTATTACACAGGATGAACTGGTTAATGAGCTTGAAAAGAACAGTAACCTGGTACTGCTTGATGCCAGGGAGATGAATGAATATAAGGTGAGTCATTTGGAGGGAGCAAGATACATTGGTTATGATAATTTCAATAAGAAAACAGTAAAAGATATTCCAAAAGATGCATCAATTGTTGTTTATTGCTCTCTTGGTGTGAGAAGCGAAATAATTGGTGAGAAATTACTGGAAGCAGGATTTTCAAATGTAAAAAACCTTTATGGTGGGATATTCGAGTGGGTTTATTATGATAATACCATTATTGATAAAAAAGGGAATGAAACCCAGAATGTCCACACATTTGATAAGGACTGGAGTAAATGGTTGATTAAAGGGGAAAAGGTTTATTAAGTGAAAAGTGAATTGTTAAATGTTAAAAGTTAAAACTGTAAGGAATACAGAAAATTATCAACTAAATAGTGTCTGTCTTTAAACTACTGAGCCCTTGAAAATTCAAAAAATGAATACCATAAACTCCACTCTTGTCCGAAGGACTCATACGGAGAGAGGGGTTAGGGGTGTGTCAGTAATAAAATATCATTCATTTTTTTGAATTTTATTGACTTTGTGGACAAACACTAAATAATAAAAATTATAAAATCTACAATGAGTAAAGATATATATCCAACACTAAAAAGAAGCGGCCATGATTTTGCGGTCACCGATTTTCAGGTAAGTATACTTGAGAACAGGTTAAAAGAATCAGTCAGGTTTAAAGATAAATTGAAAGAAATTGGGCTGTTTCCTCTCAAGCCCTGGGAGATAACAATTTTCCAGATCAATGTAGGGAAAATGTGTAACCAGACATGTAGTCATTGCCATGTAGATGCCGGCCCTGACCGGGATGAGATCATGACACGCGAAACCATGTTGCAATGTATGGAGGCAATGGCAAAAGGCCCTTTTAAAACCATAGATCTTACAGGAGGAGCACCTGAGAAAAATCCTAACTTTAGATGGTTTATTGAAAAAATCAGGGAGCAATACCCGGATATTGAAATTATTGTTAGAAGTAATCTTACAATAATAAATGAAGGGGAGGAATACCTTGACCTGCCTCAGTTTTTCGCAAAACACCGCTTAACTGTAATTTCATCATTACCATGTTATACACAAGATAATGTTGATCAACAGCGCGGCAGGGGAGTTTATGAACGATCAATTGCTGCCTTAAAGGAATTGAACAAAGCTGGTTATGGAAAGGATGAGTCCGGGCTATTGTTGCACTTGGTTTATAATCCGTTAGGTACAGCCTTACCCGGTCCTCAGATGGGTCTCCAGGATGACTACAAAAGAGAGCTTTGGGATAGCCATAAGATAGTGTTCAATAATCTTTATACCATCACAAATATACCCATTAACCGTTTTTTAAATTTCCTTGTGATCAAGGGGGAGTTTGAGGCATATATGCAAAAACTGATTGATAGTTTTAATCCTTCTGCTGCTATGACAGTTATGTGTCGCGATACCATTTCCATAGGTTGGGACGGTTATGTTTATGATTGTGATTTTAACCAGCAACTTGACTTAATGGTAGAGGAAACATCTCCTCAACATATCAAAGACTTTGATTATAAAAGGATTTCCGATAGGGAAATTGTACTTGGGCAACATTGCTATGGATGCACAGCAGGTGAAGGTTCAAGTTGCCAGGGGGCGCTTGATTTTTCTGGGAAGGGCTATTAATCACAAATATCTTCCTGATTTTAATCCTTAATATTCAACTAATTTTCTGAACGTGATTCCTCTTGGTTTTGCTAAATATGGCATTACCTTGTTGTTTTCCGCAATGGGACACCCCAACAGTAAACAAGAGCAAAATAAATCATATCTTATTAATTTTTATTTTTGATCCCGTATGTACGGGATAAATTCAATAAATTATGGCCAACACATATACTCAAATCCATATTCAAACTGTATTTTCTGTTCAGGGCGGGAATAGCATAATTAAAAAATCTTTTAAAAATGAATTGTATAAATACATAACCGGTATCATTCAAAATAACGGGCATAAGGTTTTGGCGATTAATGGAATGCCTGATCATGTCCATATTTTTTTTGGGATGAGGCCTACCCAGTCCCTATCTGATTTAATGCAGGACGTAAAGGGCGATTCATCGAAATGGATAAATCAAAGAGGTTTTATCAATGGAAAATTTTCATGGCAGGAGGGTTATGGAGGATTTTCATACAGCAAATCGCAAGTTGACAATGTCATTGATTACATAAAGCGTCAGGAAATTCATCATCGTAGGAAAACGTTTACTGAAGAATACATTGAATTTCTTGAAAAATTTGAGGTTCCATATAATGAAAGGTATATTTTTAAACCGGTAGAATACTTAAATGCGGATTGATATGTGCCGTTAGGCACTTAATATGGGTAGAAATTATTACATACCCGGATATCATTCCGTCCCGTAGCGCCTCCGCAGAGTAGCTTTAGCGCTCACGGACGGGACGGTACATTTTCCTTGATTATATTTGTTACCCACATGTAATCCCTAACGGGATTAATCAAAAAATGAAGATAAAAAAGGTAAAAATTAGCTCTGGGACATCCATATTATACCAATTGTTCCAGTAAAATCAAGCCTTGCCGAAGCTTTTTTCACCCGTGCGGAAAACAGGGGGTTGGGATGGTTATATTTATCAAACTCTGCAAATTCAATCCTTTATTATCTTTAAGTGCGAATTGGGAGGTTGATATGGAATTGGGAACAATGTATTATGGTCAATAATCAACAAGTCAAGGTTTTTAAGATATCTTATCGAGTATGGCAGTTCTAACAGAACACCACTGTATGCACAATCTAATTCAATAAGTCCATTCAATTCCCCTAATCTTTCTGAAAGTGATTCCAGTTGATTTTTGCCTATATAGAAGTATCTTAGATTTTTCAGGTTGTAAATTTCAGGAGGCAGGTTTTTGAGATTATTGTGGTGCAGATAAAGCTCCTGTAGTTGATGCAAATTTCCTATTTCTTTGGGTAAACTATCCAGTTTGTTAAACTGCACTGAAAGTTTTCTAAGTTTCTTAAGTTCGCCAATCTCCGGAGGTAAGGTTCTGAGTTTGTTTCCATCCAATACCAATTCTTCAAGATTTTCAAGTTTTGCAATATCAGGTGATAAATGTTCCAGTTTTTTTCTTTGAAGAACCAGAACATGACAATATTCCCTGTTTTCTAATGCATCATTAAGGTTTTTGAATTTGTTTTTTTTCTTTCTGAACTTAAAGTTGTTCAAAACAAGATTAATGTTAATTGTAAAATTGCTGTATTCCAAACCGGAATAAGGAATGGAATATCGTACACCGACCTCAATTGCCTTTTCAAGCATGATGGATGTGCCAACTATAAATTCAGGCTGGGAGTGATAACCGCTCATCTCGTATCGTTTTGTGCCTTTTCGGCTAGTGCCATCGTTATTTTGTTCAACTTGAACATATTCCTGCTTCACGAGATTTGCATACTGGAATCCGCCTTCAACCATCAAAAAATTAAAGAACCATACCTGACCTAAAAGTTGCAGGTCAATATATTTGTTCCTTAACTTGAATGTGCCATTTTCATTATTTGCTCCACGCTGCGAAAACTGTACGCCTAACTGCATACTGAATTTTTTTGTAAAAGGCTTCCTGATATTTAAACCTACAGCCGGCAGGAAAACATTGGTTAATTTAAAACTGATGGTGTCGTGCTTTAGTTTTGAAAAATTTCCACCTCCCTGTAAACCAAATAAAAATTTTGGAGTTGTTTTATTAGATTGAGCAAATAAATCAGAATTTAAACAGAAAATCAATAACACACATATGAAATAGAAGATTATTCTCATGTAAGGTTTTCCAGAAAATTTAGACAAATATATGAAAAATCATGTAGTATTCCCTTGGCTTTCGTTAAATTTGGAATAAATAGATAATTGACTTGGGATCAGAGATATTTGAATTTTATTTAATGATAATTCACGATATTTTGGAAATATTTACCTTTGTTTTCCGTTTATCTGGTGTCAAGTCAACTTTAAAGCAGGTAATATTCATCGGATGACTATCCAATTTATGCCTTATGTAATATCTGATCTTTGAGGTAATTAGCTGCTTTAAGTCATCCGATGAGTGGTTAATCGTACGTCATTTTGATAAAAGGGCTAAAGCCCTTAAATAACGATAGGTTTTCCATAACCCAGCCATTAATGACTGGGTTATGGAAAAGCCACACTCATCGGGCTTTAGCCCGAGTTTATGAATTAATAATTTGAAAATTGACCTAAATGGAAAAAACTGCCGATTTAAAAAACAAAACCAACTTTTTTCACCAGCACACATTTGATAATTTACCCGATGCAGTTCTATGGTTGAACAAATCAGGAAATATTGAATTTGTAAATAAAGGAGCCACCGGACTGTATTTATATTCCGGGAGTGAATTGCTTAAACTATCCATATTTGATATTGAACCCGACTGCAATGATAAATTCTGGACAGAAAGGTGGAATAATGCAATTACCGGTCACAAAGTTTCTTACAATAGTATCCATCGAAAAAAGAGCGGGCTTAATTTCTCTGTTGAAATTCATGATTCGATAATAGAGGATAATGGAGTTGAATATGTTTGTTCGATTGTCCGTGATATTTCAGTTTACAAGGAAAGAGAACAAAAACTCCGCGATGCATTAATTGAACTAAAGGTATCAGAAAAGCTCCTTCACCAGTCTCATTTTACTATTGAAAATTTGCCTGGAGCAGTTTTTTGGATTAACAAGGAAGGTATTATCGAATCAGCCAATAATACCGCATGCGACAGGCTGGAATATCCTAAAGATGAACTGTCAGGTGCGTCTTTTATCGATCTTTGTGTCGATTTTTCTAAAAAGGACTGGACGGAACTTTGGAAAAGAATTAAAAAGGAAAAAGTTGTAATAACTGAATCAAAGAACCGCAAAAAAGGAGGTGCAATATTTCCTGTTTATGTTAGATCAAATTTTGTTGAATTTGAAGGAAAAGAATACTCGGTAAGCATTGCGCTTGATGTGACCAAAAGGGTAGAAGCAGAAGCGCAGATCAGGTTGCAGCATCAACTGCTGAAAAATACCATCAATTCATTAACCCATCCATTTTATGTGATTGATGCAAATAGTTTTGAAATTATTCTTGCAAATGACGCCTCAGGATTTAATGAAACAAAAACTAAACTGACTTGTCATTCAGTTACTCACAATTCTGATAAACCTTGTGACGGAAATAATCATGTTTGTCCAGTAGCTAAAATAAAAAAATCGAAAAAAGCAAGAACTGTAGAGCATTTACATAAAGACGATAAAGGCAATGATAAATATGTTGAAATACATGCCTATCCCATTTTTGATGATAGGGGAGAAGTATCAAATGTGATTGAGTACAGCATTGATATTACTGAAAGAAAAAAAGCCGATGAAGCCTTGCGCTTTGCATTAGATGAGGTGAAGCGGCTTAAAAATCAACTGGAAGCAGAGAACATTTATTTACAACAAGAAATAAAACTTGAACATAATTTTGAAGAGATAATAAGTAAAAGTAAAGCATTCAAGAATGTCCTTAATAAGGTGGAACAGGTTGCTTCTACTGATGCTTCAGTATTGATACTTGGTGAAACAGGAACAGGGAAGGAATTGCTTGCCCGTGCCGTACACAATATTAGCAAAAGGAGAAACCGGCCGCTGGTTAAAGTCAATTGTGCCACACTACCGGCAAATTTAATTGAAAGTGAGTTATTTGGTCATGAGAAAGGTTCCTTTACAGGTGCTCATGCCAGAAAGACCGGTAGGTTTGAACTGGCTAATGGAGGGACTGTTTTTCTGGATGAAATAGGGGATCTTGCACCTGAACTTCAAACTAAACTTTTAAGGGTTTTGCAGGAAGGCGAATTTGAACGACTGGGCAGCTCTCAAACCATAAAAGTAGATGTCAGGATCATCGCGGCAACCAATGTGAACCTGGAGGCTGCCATTGATGAAGGAAAGTTCAGAAGTGATCTCTACTACAGGTTGAATGTTTTTCCAATTATGATCCCGCCATTACGTGACAGAAGAGATGATATACCGCTTCTTGTTCACCATTTTGTGAATAAATATAGTAAGAAAAACAGCAGAAATATTGAAAGTATTCCTCAAAACACCATGAAAGCGCTCCAAAATTATCCATGGCCCGGGAATATCCGCGAACTGGAAAATATAATTGAACGTGGAGTAATCATTTCACCTGGTAAACAACTGGAACTTGGTGATTGGCTTCCAAAAGGCAGGAAAATCAAGGGTATCCATAAAGTAACTTCACTTAGCGATCATGAGAAAGAATATATTCTGGAGGTTCTTGAAATGACAAACTGGAGAGTAAGTGGTGAAAAAGGCGCTGCAAAAATACTGGATATTAAACCAACAACTCTTGAAGCTAGGATGAAGAAGTTGGGGATATCCCGAAAAAGCTAACATCCCAATATTTTGTGCACTTCGTTAAATGTTGGGAACAGTTTAAATTTTGCAAAATTGCCTCAGTTATTTATAAGCTCCTAAACACTTAATATCTAAGTGGTTGTTGTGTTTGTTGTTTTCTTTGGCACTTATTTTGACAACAAAAACAAAAGAAAAAATTAAGGTGTACGACAAAATTCAAATATTATATAAAGAATGGAACACAGATGACATTGATTAAGCAGATAATCGCAGATAAAGACAAAAAAATATCTGCGAAAATCATAAAAATCTGTGTTATCTGCGTTCTATTAAGAAATTTGTTGTATACCAAAAAATTATGGTATGATTTCTACTGCTAAAATCTTTGAAGTAAATAAAGCTAATTTTGAAAAAGAGGTTATTAGAAATAAAATTTCGGTAGTTGTCGAGTTTGGTGCTAGTTGGTGTGGACCATGTCACATCATTGCTCCTATTATTGATGAACTCGCTGTTGAATACGATGGAATCATTAAATTTTGTAAA
Source organism: Bacteroidales bacterium (assembly GCA_030596605.1). Taxonomy (GTDB): domain Bacteria; phylum Bacteroidota; class Bacteroidia; order Bacteroidales; family JAADJA01; genus JAADJA01. The sequence goes on along the minus strand of JAUVJI010000114.1, from coordinate 4,498 downwards.
TTAGATACGGATGAAAATGCAGAAATTAAAGAGAAGTATGGCATCTCCGATCTGCCTGCAATACTTCTGTTTAATAATGGTTCAGTGGCAGATATAATATTAGGAACAAAACCAAAATCTGAAATGAAGTTGAAGATTGATAATTTACTTAACTCCTGATCCAAATAAATGATTTAAAGATCGTAAATTTGAAAAATCCGTTTAATCCGAATGATGCTAAATAAATTGAGTGAAAATAGAAAGGACATCCTTTTAATAGTATTTGCCAAAAATCCGGTTTTAGGCAAAGTTAAATCACGTTTGGCTAAAAGTATAGGATTTTACAACTCATTTTTAGTTTATAAGGAATTACTTTATAAAACACATGAAGTAATTAAAGACATTGACATTCCAAAACTCGTTTGTTATTCTGATTTTGTTGATCATAATGATTTGTGGGAAAATGATATTTATCAAAAAATCCAACAAAAGGGTGATGATATTGGAATTCGCATGAGAAATGCTTTTAAGGAAGCATTCAATCAGGCTTATAAAAGAATAGTTTTAATCGGCTCGGATATAATAAACCTAAAGCCAGGTATAATCTATGAAGCATTTAATACTTTAAATGAATCTGATGTTGTATTCGGACCTGCAAAAGATGGAGGTTATTACCTGCTTGGAATGAATACACTTCATGAAGGATTATTTCATAATATATCCTGGGGTAGTAATAAGGTTTTTATACAATCGCTTAATAATTGTTTAAGCCTTGATTTGAAGACGAAACTTGTGAAAGAACTTTCCGATCTTGACAGGGTAGAAGATTTCCAACATCTAAGCTTTGAAGACAGGAAAAGATATTATGATATAATCGGGGAAAGTTTGTATCCGGATTTTTATTCTTCCGGCAAAAATTTCATAAAGAAGGGAGCCTAAACCTAATTCAATGAAGGGTCAGATGGAAAATTGGTCCAGTAAGCATAATCACTACCTAAATTTTTAACTGTTTTTTTCCACATTTTATCCGGATTGGCTTCCATTACATCTTTGGCTTTTATGTTAGCAACAAGCCATGAATTTCTGGCAAGTTCACTCTCTAACTGCTTTGATACCCACCCTGAATATCCCACAAAGAACTTAATTTCTTTGGGATCAATTCTCCCAATGGTGATCAGTTCCTTCACAATTTCAATATCTCCACCCCAAAATAATCCTTCAGATATTTCCATGCTGTTTTCTATCTCATTGCCCATTGTATGAATAAAATAAAGGCTGTCGGTTTTTACTGGTCCACCCAAATAAACCGGTGTGTCAAATGAGGGGAAGTCCTTAACTATATCACTTAACCTCAGATCAACGGGCTTATTGATGATCAATCCGAACGATCCTTCCTCGTTATGTTCAGCAAGTAAAACCACTGATCGTTTAAAGTAATAATCAACAAGAAAAGGTTCAGAAATGAGAATTTTCCCCCTGGTAGGCTTTATATTATTAGTCTTTATTTTCAGTATGTCATTTATATCAGTCATTTTCAACGAAATTTTTGTTTTTTTGTAATCATGTTTGAAAAATCAATTCATATTATATTTCATTATCAAAAATGATACCATCATAAATCGTGTTTAAAGATAACTATAAAAAATACAAACAGCTTAGAAAGGATTATAAATTTTTTATTTATGAAGGTTTTTCTATTAAAAGCGATAAGGATAAAATAAGTGTCATTTACGAATTTAATCTTGCTGATAAATTCTATTTTTATCCCTCTATTGAGATCATAAAAGGAAACCATATTAAAGATGAATTGAATCAGCACGAGATTAGCAACTTTGCTTTTCATATCGGCATGATTGAGCTTATCAGTTACTGGAAGGCAGCTTGTCCGAAACTAATAATTGTTAAACCATATAAGCTAAATGATTCTCAAATTGCCTGGTGGAAGAATCTTTATTTTAATGGGATGGGTGAATTTTTTTACCTCAATAATATTCATGATCAGCAGGATGAAATAATGGAGATTATTTGTGAATCAGAAAAAGAGATCATTCCATTTAATTTGAGTCTTGAAAATAATCAGGTTTTGGTTCCCATAGGTGGAGGTAAGGATTCAATTGTGACGCTTGAATTACTTAAAGATCATTTTGGATGCATCCCAATGGTTATTAATCCCAGACCGGCAAGTTTAAATACAATGAATACTGCTTCATTTAAAAGCAATGAATTTATTGAAATAAAACGAACAATTCATCCGCAGCTACTTGAACTTAATGAAAAGGGTTTTTTAAATGGGCATACTCCTTTTTCAGCAATGTTGGCATTTGTTAGCATTTTTATCGCAGCTTTAAACGGCAGTAAGCATATAGCCCTTTCAAATGAATCCAGCGCCAATGAATCCACACATCTTGAATCAGGAGTTAATCACCAATACTCAAAATCTTTTGAATTTGAAAATAATTTCAGGGAATATGTCTCAAAGTATATTAGTCCTGATATTAATTATTTTAGTTTTTTACGCCCGTTGAATGAGTATAAAATTGCTGAAATATTTTCAGGATTTCTCCAATATTTCAAAAATTTCAGAAGTTGTAATGTTGGCAGCAAATCAGATTCGTGGTGTGGTAAATGTCCGAAATGTTTATTTACATATATCATTTTATCTCCATTTTTGGGTGGGGAACAATTAATTCAAATATTTGGTAAAGATTTATACTTGGATGAAGATTTACTTTCGATATTTAAGGAACTAACAGGTTTAAGCGAGGTAAAACCATTTGAGTGCGTGGGTACAATTGATGAGGTGAATTTGGCATTAAATTCTACAATCCGAAAGTATAAGTGCCAATTGCCGTACTTGTTAGAGTTTTATAAATCATCTCCCAATTATCACAAGTATCAGACTATTGATGAAAATGAATTCCTGCAATCAATGAATGAAGATCATTTTCTTGATAGCGTTTTTTTAGACATTATCCATACGCAATTCAATGCATAAAAAATTGCTGGAAATATTGAAAGATAGGCACATCCTTATTTTGGGATTTGGAAGAGAGGGGCAATCTACTTACCGGCTTTTGATTAATACTATACCTGAAAATAACATTGCCATTGCTGATCAGAATAAAGATGTGTTAAATAAAATAGATTTTGATGTTGACGCGAATTGTAGAACGATTTTGGGTGAGCACTATCTTGAAAATCTGGATGATTTTGACCTGATCATAAAATCTCCGGGAATATCGAGAGAAAGTTTATTAGGAAAAGTTATTGCAGATAAAATAACCTCTCAAACTGATCTTTTTTTGAGGTTATATTCAAAACAAACAATCGGAATAACCGGAACAAAAGGGAAAAGTACTACTTCAAGCCTGATAAAGTATATCCTTTCCAATCATTTGGAGGATGTCATCCTGGTTGGTAATATTGGTGTTCCTCCTTTTGATATGTATAATAAGATCAGTAAGGAAACAAAGATTGTTTTTGAATTATCATCTTATCAATTGGAAGATATTTTCACTTCTCCGGCAATATCAGTTTTACTTAATTTTTACGAAGAGCACCTTGACCATCATAAAACTTACCTGAATTATCAGTTAGCAAAATTCAATATCACGAAATTTCAACAGGATACTGATTGGCTTATTATTAATGGCGATGATGATATTTTAATGGATTTATATAGTCATTCAGGGTTGACACGAAATCTATTTAAATTTTCTTTTCAGAAACAACATGGACTAGGCGTCTATTATAATAATGTTGGGAAAATTACTTTCATTTCAGGAAATGAAAAAGTTGAATTTGATTTTTCGAACCGAAAACATTTACCCGGCGATCATAATTTAATGAATATTTTGGCGTCGGTTTGTGTTTGCAAACTGCTGAATATTCCTGATGGAATTATCTCAAAATCAATAAATGAATTCAAGGGACTTGAGCACAGGATGGAGTATGTTGGAAAGTTTGGCGGAATACTTTTTTACAATGATTCTATTGCGACCATCCCGGAAGCAACGATGCATGCTGTAAGGACTCTGAAAAAAGTTGATACATTGATTCTTGGCGGGAAAGATCGTGGTATTGATTATTCCGGATTGGTTGAATTTTTATTGAAATCCAGAGTCAGGAATTTGATAATTTTAGGTAATGCAGGTAAAAGGATATTAGATGGTATTAAATCCAGGGAAAAAAATGATTGGCAAAATTATTTCTTCATCGATAACTTTGAAGATATTGAAGAAATCATAAAGAAATTTACAAAACCCGATCACATCTGCCTTTTATCACCGGCAGCATCAAGTTACGATATGTTTGAAAATTTTGAAGAGCGGGGAAAAGCATATAAAAGAATAGCAGGAAAAATCTAATTTCCTGCTATTCACTCATTCAAACACTAAACCCAAAACCCTACTTTTTTTCTTTTTTCTTAACTTCTTTTTTTACTTCGCTTTTTACTTCTGTTTTCTTTGTTGTTGCTTTTTTTGCTGTAGTAGTTGTTTTAGCAGTTGCTTTTGGAGTT
>JAUVJI010000051.1 GCA_030596605.1 Bacteroidales bacterium | reverse complement strand
CTGCCAATCCTGACTATAAGAGAAATTTAAAAAAGTGTGTAAAATGAAAAGGAGAATAAGTGCAAAATATATTTTCATAATTTATGGATATGATTCAATATTGAAATTCGAAAATATCTATTATCAGATCAACCCTGGAAAATTTGGTAACATACTTTTTGTGATCTCTTTCATCTCAAGCTCACCTTTTTGAGCAGCTTCATCAAGTGCTTTGTTAATGGTGGTCAATAATAATTTTTCAAGTTCTTCTTTGCTAATTGATTTCAAAAATTCTTCACTTATCTCAATCGTAGTAATAACTTTATTTGCGTTTGCCTTTATTTTGATTGCTCCATTTTTATCCTCCACTTCAACAATTAAATCGTTCAGTTTTCTTTTAGCTTCCTCAATCTTTTGGCGAGCTTCCTGAAGTTTTGAAAATAAATCACCGATCATTTAAATAAATATTAAAGTTTATAAAAAATTATCATCAGCGAATGGACATCAAATTTAAGGAAAATATAATAAACTGCAAATCTTTTTCAGTAAAACCCGGAAAGATCAGGAAATCAAAACGGTTATTCAGGCATTGAACTAATATGCTTTACACCTATTAGCTTATCATACAATGAGCCCAATTCCCGGTTATATACATAAATTGTATAAATGTTTTCTGTAACAGAATGATTCCCTTCAATAAAGGATACATCTCCTGCTTTTTGTCCATGATATTTTAAAACATAATGATAGTTGTAATACCCCTGCTTCAATAAAAGCGTTTTTTCATATCCCTTCCTTTTGAAGTTGTAATCCATTTTACTTGTTTCGGAAAAATTCCAATCAGTTAACTGGCCAATTATAAAAATACCAGCATCCACCATAGGCGCCTGGTAAGGAAGAAAAAAGTGAACATTTACATATTCGGCTTCCGTTTCTGTACTTTGATAATCCTCGGTTTTAATTTTCATCTGCCCGTTTATATCATCCGCTGTTTTATATATCCTAAAAGTTTTCCGTTCACTATCCTTCAAATAAACCTGGTATCCTTCATTGGTGTTTTCAATTCTACCGATGAATTCAGTATAATATGTCAAACTTTTTATATCAAAAGACCGGAATTCATTTCCGGCATCAAAAACATTCTCCCTGTCGTAATTATATTCTAATTTGTCATTTACAACCATTTTTGGTTTCAGATCTGTAATGGCATTATCCCATCGGCCATTTTGCTGCAATACTACTTTCAAATCCTGATAAGGATTAATGATCCTGTACCCGGAAGTGGTTATAGAAAAGTCAACCTCCTGCTTGTAATTTCTGTCTTGTAGCGATGTTGCCTGCTTTATAATTCCATCAATACCGACTTTTTGCTCAGTGATCATAAACCTCCGTGTAAAAAAGAGACTGTCAGGATTTTCAATAAAAACTTTCAATATATAATTTCCGCTTATCAATGGTTGCAAATCATCAGTCGGAAATATTAGCTCATAATGTGTGTAAGGAACGACGGTGTTGTTCGAAAATTCAAATTCATAAATGTAATCCTCATAATAGCCATCAATATATTCATTCTGTCTCAGGTCAGAAGGTTTCCATGATGCATCACAATGAACTATGGTAAAGGAGTAATCCTTGTAATCTGCATCAAGATCATCAAATGATAGTTTTAACTTTTCGTTTGAATTCAATACCATAAGAGGTGGCGACATATCCCAGCTATCTCTGTGGAAAAGTACTGTTTTGATATTTGATTTTACAATCCGGTTACTTTCATAGATATAGTTAATTGTAATAATTTCTTCTTGTTCAACAGCGATGTCATTAAGTATTTGAGCATCAGTTTCACTAAAGAATAGCAACAAACTTGTAAAACATATCAGAATTGATTTTGCAGGAATTTGTAACATGTTAATTTCAATAATTTCTAAAGGAGAATTTTGTTATTTATTCAACAATTCACGATAAGCCAGCCAGGCCATCAAACCCATTCCGGTTTCCAGGCTCGATTCATCCACATCAAAAGTGGCGGTATGCAAGTTTGAATCGATTCCTTTTTCTACATTTCTGATGCCAAGACGATAAAAACAACCAGGAATTTTTTGTGTAAAATATGCGAAGTCTTCAGCAGTGGTTCTTAACTCAAGGTTTACAACATTTTCCTCTCCCAGAAATTCAGTTGCAATTTTCCTTGCATTTTCCGTAACATATTCATTATTAATGAGGACAGGATAACCCTTATCAAATTCAACTTCACATGTTCCTCCCATACTTTCTGCTATTGAATGAGCCATTGTCTTTATCCTGATTTGCATTTCCGCTCTCCAGGTCTCGTCAAATGTCCTCATGATCCCGGCCATCTTCACTTCGTCGGGAATAACATTTGTTTGCCCATCGGCAACCACTCTCCCAAATGAAAGTACAGTAGGCATTGCAGGATTTGCATTACGGCTGACAATTTGTTGTAAAGCAACAATAATGTGTGAAGCTATCAAAACCGGATCGATGTTTTTTTGTGGAATGGCTCCGTGGCCACCTTTTCCTATCACCGTAATAAAAATTTCATCAGTCGAAGCCATGTACTTACCACCTTTCATTCCAACCATTCCAGCATCCAATTCAGGATATACATGCTGACCAAAAATAACATCCGGCGCAGGATTTTCCAGCACACCCTCTTCAATCATAACTTTAGCGCCTCCCGGGTATTTTTCTTCTGAAGGTTGAAAAATAAGTTTTATGGTTCCCTCAAACTTTTCGCTAATACTATTTAAGATTTTAGCCGTACCTAATAAAGAAGAAATATGTACATCATGGCCACATGCATGCATTTTCCCTGGATTCTTTGATTTATAATCTACATCATTTAATTCAATAATCGGTAAAGCATCCATATCGGCCCGTAAAGCCACAGTTTTCTTTTCCGGATTTCTACCTTTAATTAATGCAACCACACCCGTTTTTGCAACTCCTTTTTGGAATTCAATACTATTGTCCTTTAAAAAACCAGTGACCAACTCTGATGTTTCAAATTCCTCGAATGCCAGTTCCGGATTACTATGTATTCGACGTCGGAGTGAAATAATTCCAGGTAAATATTCCTGCGCTAACTGCTTGATTATATTTTTTATAGATTCCATGAAATGTCAAAAACAGATGGCCAAAGATACGTTATTTGAAAGTAATATAATATGTATTAAATTGTATATAAAGATGGGTGATTCATCCGATGGTTCCTATTATTCATCAGATGAATATAAAAGTTACCTTTTTATTTGAAATTTTTTAGAGAACAGCTGATTCTCCTGAAGGAAGGATAGAATGTAAAGCCCGTTTGGCAGATACGAAACATTAATTTTAGTTTCAGATTCCGAACCTGAAAATACTTCTTTGCAAACTTCTTGACCCAAAATGTTTCTTATGTTTAAAACTCCACTATTATTAGAAGTACTAATATAAATATAATCTTTCGCCGGGCTGGGATAAATGTCAAGCTGTTTCACATACATATCCACAACTGCATTGGTAGGATCATAGATCAAAATTAAATACTCAGGATGATCAATAAATGGATTTCGGTTATTTTGGTAAGAGTATATTACATTATTACGATTAATCTCAAAATCATCAGGCGGGTCATCCTGATGCCACTCATACAAAGTTGAGAACTTGCCATGCTCCGGATCAGGGCTGGTATTCACCCAGTCCACTACTTCCAGGTCGGGTTCCCCATTATCACCTTCATAACGAACAGACATATAAAAGATCATCCTTGCCACATCACCCTTCACTTCATCTCTGGGTTCCCAGGTATATTCAGTGTAATAACATCCGGTTGCTTCAGGATGCTGAACTCCTCCATTGTCGAAGTCCTTATTTCCTCTGGCACTGTTTACTGATGCATCCGTAGGCCGGATGTGATGGGCATCTGTTCCGCAAGGCGGATCATTCCCAAAATCCCCGTGAGATTTCGCCCAAACATGTTCCCTGTTCCAGTCATTGGCCCCACCACCAAATGTATTTTTATTTTGTGAGCGGCCAGTATATAATAGTATGATATTGTTGGGATTATCAGGATCTTCATCTGTGTCCATTAAAATAAAGTCCCTAAGATCATCATAAGAATATTCAATATGATCATCAATGATATTGTGCAATGACGTTTTTAATGCATCACCGGTTAATCCGTTGGCTGCATTATAATAGCCGGGAGGAATTTGTGTTTTTGCTAAAAAAGTACTTGTTACAAATATTACCAGCAATAAAAAGTATCTCATCCAGTCAAATTTTTTTCAAAATTACCTATAAATATCAGGTTTTTTACATGATATAAAGAAAACATTTTCTAAATTTGTCAGGAACACAAAACTTATATCATGCGAAAAATTATAATATTCTTATTAGTTCCTTTTGTTTTTGCCTGCGGACCCAGGGATTTTGAACCACCTGAAAGTGTTATTACCATTTTAGAAAAGGCAGGTAATAATCAAGAAGAACTTGAAAAAGTAATTCAACATTATAAAAAATCTGGCGAGGTACTCAAGGAGGAGGCTGCTTATTTTCTGATTGGGAATATGGAAGATCATGGTTATCTCGATTATGTATTGATAGATTCAATTGGTGAAAAAGTTGGCTTTAATGTTTTAAGTTTCAAGGATTATGAGGCTTTGTTGGATGGTTGGGACCAGATTGAAGAAAAAAGAGGTGAGATACACTTTAAAGTGGATACGCTGATCACAGATTTTGAAAATATAAAAGCTGACTATCTTATCGAAAATATTGACCTGGCATTTGAAGCATGGGAAGGTTATCCCTGGGCAAAACATTTAAGTTTTGATCAGTTTTGTGAGTATATATTGCCTTACAGAAGCTCAAATGAACCTATAGAAGAATGGCGTTCCTTTTTTATGGATGAGTTGTCATGGGTTGTAGATTCCATTATAGATAAATCAGATCCGGTAGAAGCGGCCTGCTTTGTGAATGATTATATTAAATCATGGTTCAGGTTTGACCCAAGGTATTATGAGCATCCCACCGACCAGGGATTGGCTGAATTACTTCAAAATAAAATGGGACGTTGCGAAGACATGACCAATCTCGCCATCTATGCGATGCGATCACTTGCTATTCCTGTTATGAGCGATTTTACACCCTATTGGGCCAAAACAGGTAATAACCATGCATGGAATGCAATCCTGGATAAAAACGACAGTGTGATTATTTTTATGGGTGGCGAAGCAAACCCCGGACAGTATGAACTTCACCATCAAATGGCAAAGGTGTACAGGAAAACATTTTCAGAATATGAATGGAGCCTTGGGGTAAAAATGGAGGAGTGGGAAGTTGCGCCTCCTTATCTGGGAAAGAAAAATATCAAGGATGTTACAGATCAATATGTTCCAACCAAATCAATATATATTGATATCAGCAGGGGAAGCCCCGACAGTACAAATTTTGTTTATTTATGCGTATTTAATTCGGGTGAATGGAAAGCCATCGATTATACACGTTTTAAGGGAGCTGAGGCAAAATTCTCCAAGGTTGGAATGAATGTAGCATTTTTACCTGCTTTTTATCATAATGATAAAATTATACCTGCAGGTGATGCATTTATACTATCTGATTCAGGAAAAATAATTATTAAAAAACCGGATTTAAATAATTCAATAATAGTAGAAATAAATGCAACCACTTACAGAGTAACAAAACAATCTACTGATTTTATTGCTAAAGACAAACTTATTACGGGTAAAAAGTACACATTGTTTTATTGGGATGATAAATGGATTGAAGCCGGAAACAAAGAAGTTATGGGTGAAGTCCTTGTATTTGATAATATCCCATCCAATACTTTTTACTGGTTAATTGCTGAAGACTCGAGGAAAGAAGAAAGAATATTCATCATCAATGAAGAGGGGAGCCAGGTTTGGTGGTAGCTTGAGAAAATAAAATTATTCGATTTACTAATATTTTAATAACTAATCAGTATCGGACAATAATATAAATACTGTTGATTACCAGGAAAAACTCAGTAAAAGTTGTGAAAATATGATCACCAGCACCAGGGCTATCGGGTAAACGCTGGCATAAGCAACCGGAGCAGCATTTGATGATGATTTTTCTTGTATAACTCCCAAACCAGGAGTACTGGTCATTGTTCCGGTGATAATCCCCATTAGTGTAAGAAAATTTATTTTAAAAATGTAATGTCCTAAAATCACACCTGATAAAACAGGAATCAACATCAGGATTACAGCAACCCCAATTAGTTTAAATCCGTATTGTTGGATAGTATCTATTAGTTCAGCACCTGCCTGTGTGCCAATCGTTGCCAGGAATAATAATAAACCCAATTGTTTGATCAGCTGATTTGCAGGTCCTGACAAAGACCATATAACCGGGCCTGTTTTACCAATTTTGCTTAGTACCAGTCCGGCTATTAATGCTCCTCCGGTATTTCCAAGATTAATGGTAAAAAGGCCAAAGATAGGAATGTGGATCATTCCGAGTAAAATACCACCCAAAATCCCAAGGAAGACGGGCAACAGGTCTGTCTCCGACAGTTTCGTATCATCATTTCCAAGTAAGCGTGAAACTTTTGTCAGATTGCTTTTTTCACCTGCTACAAGTACGCGGTCACCAAATCGGAAACAACTGTTTGAACTGGGAGTGATCTCTACACCACTTCTTTTTATCTTGGCTACTCTTGCATTATAATATGAAGGTAAATTGATTTCACGGTAATGTTTGTTTACAACTTTTTTATTTGTTACTAAAATCCACCTGATGTCATATTCATTTGAAAGCGGAATATTTTCCTGAACAGGTGCACCAAATAAAAAAACAGCTTTTTTAAGATTTTCTTCAGTGCCAACTAACCTTATCAGATCTCCTTTATAAATTACAGAATCCGCACCTGGCGTAAAGGCATTATCCTTATGAAAAACCCTGGTGGCAATACAGCCGGTTATTTTTCTCAGTTCAATTTCAGCTAATGTTTTTACATTAATATTTGGATTGTCAATTTTAAATGTTCTTCCAACAACATCAGGGAAATCTTCCTTTACACTTTTTATATAATTTTCTTCCTCTTTTTTCAAATCAATCCTAAGAATCTTTGGAAGAATATTCAGAAGTAATATAACACCGATAATGCCAATAGGATAAGCTACGCCATAACCAATGGGAGCCAGTGGCGAATCTGAAATTTCAATAATTGCTGCCAGGCCTGGTGTACTTGTTAATGCTCCGGCAAATAATCCTACTCCCAAATTTGGGTCAATGCTGAGGAAATGATTAAGAAAAAATGCAACAATAGCAGTTGACGACATTATAATAAAAGAAACCAAAACCAACTGACGGCCATGCTTGCGAAAAGCATCAAAAAATCCGGGGCCGGCTTGCATGCCAATTGTAAATACAAATAACAGAAGCCCTAATTGAAGAAAATCATTTGGTACAAAATAGCCAAAATGACCTAAAATTAGCGCAATGAATAAAACACCTGCAACATCAAGCGAAAATCCGAATAATCTAATTTTGCCTAAGATAATACCTGCGGCTACAATCAGAATAAGTGTAATATAACCTGGACTAATTAAATCCATTTGTTAATTTTCGTGCAAAATTATGATTTAGGAAACTATGTCCAATAAAAAACAAAGATTTTTTTATTTTCTAAAATATCTGGTCTGATAGGTTAACAAAGGCAAAAGCAGAAACAAACCTGTCCGGTCGAAAATTCAATGTATTGATCCTATTAAAGAGTAAAAATGTGCTTCCGAGAATAAAGTGTCAATAAAATCCCCCGACTGATCATAAATAACATAATTGCTAACCAGAGTCCATGATTTCCCAATGGCTCTCTAAGCAGATAATAGGCTGGAATAAATATAATTAGTGTTGATATTATAAGTGTATTTCTCATAGCAACAGAAGCAGTTGCCCCGATATATATTCCATCCCAGATAAACGCTGCAAAAGTAACCAATGGAACAAGCCCGATCCAAAACATGTATGGCGAAGCTGCATCAATCACATTAATATTGTCTGTTAAAATATATAACAGGTAATCTCCGGCAAAAATATAAGTCAGGGTAAAAGGTATGCTAATGTATAAGCCCCATAGGAAAAGAAGCCTGACTGTTTTTTTAAGATCTTTCAGGTTTCCTGCACCAACAAATTTACCAACAAGCGCTTCAGCGGCATAAGCAAAACCATCAGTTAAATAGGAGAATACAAGAAGATATTGTAACAAAACGGTATTTACAGCAAGAATGGTATCATTGATCTTTGCTGATTGAACAGTAAAAAATGCAAATGTGAAAATCAGGCACAGAGTACGGATAATAATATCGGTATTAACTTTAAAAAATCTTTTAAGTTTTACCCAATTGAAAAAATCCTTTTTAATCCAAAAATTAAAATAGTTTTTATATTTCCTGAGGAAAAGGAACAATCCAAGTATCAACCCGGAATATTGGGCAATTACGGTTCCATAAGCCACGCCATCTGATTTCATTCCAAGGCCATATACAAATCCGAGATTTGCTACAACATTAATGATATTAATGACTATTGCTATTATCATCGGAAATTTTGCATTCTGCATTCCGGTAAACCAGCCTGAAAGCGCCATGATACCAAGAGATGCTGGCGCTGCATAAACCCGAATGTAATAATATTCCCTTGCAAGTGCCTCCACTTCGTTTGATCCTTCAATCAGATGAAAACTTAAAATATCAATAGGATATTGAAAAAGAATAATCAGAATTCCACCGGCTATGGCAAAAAGCATTGACCTGCCAAACATCAGGATAATTTCCGGTTTGTTATTTTCTCCAAAAGCCTGGGCTGTGAAGCCACTTGTCCCCATACGCAGGAAACTAAAAATGGCATAGATAAAATTAAATATCAGTCCCCCAAGAGCAATAGCACCTATATATGATGCGGACTCGAGATGGCCAAGAATAGCAAGGTCAACCATGCCCAACAAAGGAACAGTGATATTACTGATGATATTTGGAATAGCCAGATTGAGGATTTGTTTGTTCATTTCATTAAATGATCAGCGAAAATACAAATTGTTGATTATGCAAAACCCAAGGAAAAACCCAACGCTGATAAGATAGTAAATTGGATTAAGGGGTAAATTTTTCAGATATTTCTTCCTGTCTCATAAGCCAAAAAAAGGCTATCAAACTTTCGCCACCAAGGCACAAAGTCTCACTAAGCCAGGTACTTAGATTGCGATGTCATTAGCAGCTTGTCGAAACCTGCCTTGCCGTCGCAGGTGTGTATATTTTTAACCGATTATGTTTCTTCCAAAGGTATTCCTACGGAAGACAGGCTCAACATGACCATTTGGATGGATTAAGGACCTGCGAGACAGCTTATTTATAACCTCCATTCAATTTCTTCCTGATTGGTATTTCTCAAATAATCATTTGTTTTTGAAAAAGGTTTACTTCCAAAAAATCCCCTGTCAGCTGAAAAAGGAGAGGGGTGGGGCGATTTTATGATAAAATGTTTGGTAGTGTCAATTAATCTTTCTTTGGCCTGTGCATAATTACCCCACAAAATAAAAACAAGATTCTTTTTATTATCGGATAGTTTTTTAATTGCTGCATCTGTGAAATTTTCCCAACCTTTATTTTGGTGCGAACCCGCCTGAGATGCCCTGACAGTGAGGGTAGCATTTAATAATAAAACCCCCTGACTTGCCCATTTCTGCAAATCGCCATTTAACGGAACAGGATAACCAAGATCATTTTTCAATTCAGAAAAGATATTTCTTAGTGATGGTGGCAATGGTATCCCTTTTCTTACTGAGAAACACAATCCATTGGCCTGTTTGGCGCCATGATAAGGGTCTTGCCCTAAAATTACAACTTTTACGCTATCGAAAGTCGTATAGTTAAAGGCTGCAAAAATCTCCGATCCCGGAGGATATATTTGATATTTCTTTTTCTCAACTAATAAAATATTTTTTAGCTCAAAGAAATAATCGGATTGAAATTCTTCTGTAAGTACCTGTTTCCAAGAGTTTTCTATGACTGGGTCAATTTTCATCTTGAGTAGTTTAAGTTGAAAAAATTATAAATGGCAAATTAATTGCAGTACAGGCTTCAAAATTAAATTTAATTAACAAAAACAATATTAATAAAATAATTTTATCTTTGTAAACCTCTTAATTTAAGACAATGAAAAAAGTTATCGTTCTTATATTAGCAATTGTTACAATCAGTATTATTTTATTTTCTTGCAAATCGTCTGAAAAATGTCCGGCATATGGCGAGGCAAAGAAATTTCAGATTGAACAGCGTCGTTAATTCTTTTCCGACATAGTTGCATTCCATATAAAATATATATTTACCAAATTTCGTTATTTGGTAAATATTTTTTATTTTTAGCCCCTTTACACTTCATTCATTTCTTAGGGATGTTCGTTAATAGAATTATATTATTATTGATTGTTTTATTTCTTGGCCTTCACGCAAGGTCTCAAGACGAGATCGTTATTGATACCAGTAAGAATATTTTATTGTTAAAGGAATACAGTTTTGGTTTATTGCTTCATACGCAGGGATGGGGATTAAAATATAACAGGGGATATAATAAAACTGCTTTTAAAAAGAGAATGCTTACGATTGAATTTGTTGAAATGCAATCGCCCAAGCAAATAAGGACGATAAATCCTTATTTTACCAATTCCAAAAGTTATATTTATGGTAAGCTGAATTCAGTATATATGTTACGTGGAACATATGGTATGCATAAATTGCTTAACAGGAAACCATACTGGGGAGGCGTAGAACTTAGATTTCTTTACATGGGAGGCATTTCCCTTGGAATAGCTAAACCAATATATCTGTACATTTTGGTTCCACCCCAAAATCCGAATCAGTTTTATGAGTATACAATTATAGAAGAAAAATATGATCCTGATGAACATTTTGTAGATAATATTTTTGGACGGGCATCTTTTACAAAAGGATTTGATGAAATTAGTGTGTACCCCGGAATACATGCAAAAATTGGACTTGATTTTGATTATGGTGTGTACCGATCAAAGGTTAAATCACTTGAAATCGGGGCGATCCTTGATATATATCCATGGCCGATACCAATAATGGCATTCAATGATCCGCATTATTATTTCCTTACTTTTTATCTGAATTTTAATTTTGGAAAACGATACAATAAAAAAGGGATGGCCATATAAAACCATCCCTTCTTTTTATAGATTGAAAAATTAATTATCGAATTATTAACTTCTCTGAATAAGCATCCTCCCCCGATTGTAATCCAAGAATATAAACCCCTTTATTTAAATCATTAAGATTAAGTGATTTTGTGTTTATGCCCGGATGCAAAGTGATTGTTTCTTCTTTCACTATTTGCCCGATCAAATCCAGAATTGTTAGCTGAACTTCGGATTGGATTTTGGTATTAAATTCAATGCTCAATTGTCCATTGGAAGGATTCGGGTAAATGCTAACATTTGTCCCGTTCAATATTGAACTTTCAAGGCCTTGCGGGCCAACATGGAATTGCCATTCTTCACTCCAGTTTGTGGTATCCCCATTTTTAATTGCACGTACTTTCCAGAAATAATCTTCACCTATCTCTAATGGTTTGAACATCATAAATAGTGAAGTATCAGTAAAAGCAGTATCAATATAACTGTAATCCTCATTATTCCAGCGAGCCTCATATTGGTCAATACCATTAATATGATTCCATTTAATAATTGGTTTATCCGGTAAATCTGAAGCTCCATCTTCAGGGCTACTTAGTATAACTGTATTAGTAACATCAAATTTACTCGTTACACTCCATACAGATGTGTCCATACTATGGTAAGCTTTGACCCTGTAATAATATGTTGAACCGAATTCCAAAGAAGGTACAATTGCAAAATTATTATCAGTAAAGTTGGTTAAACATGGAAAGGTAAATTCAGGGTCCTTACAAACCTGGTACACATAATCATCAATACCGGTAATTGGTTGCCAGTTCAGCGTAAGTTCAGGATCCTGAGCTTGTGGAACTTCTATGGACCAATTATTTTCAATCAAATTACCTGTTTCAAAATCTTCAGTAAAGTAAACTTCTAAATTAGAATAAATACTTATAGTATCAATCCATCCAATGATGTTTTCTGCTGTTTCATCATTATACCAAATAAATTCCTTTGGTACTCCAGATGTATTATCAACAAAGCTTAAATTCTCAACTTCAGCTAATGTGTCATCTCCCTGATATACATTTACAGCATAAATATCAGCATTTACATCAATATTTATCTTCATTTCATACCAGTTATTGGCAGTTGAACCTCCGTTATACGACATAAGTTCTGTGGCAACATCACCATTATATGCCATGATTTTACCCGAAGCCGCAAAATATACAATGCAATATGCATTTCCATTTGCATCCATAGCTTTAAAATGCACGCTATTGGAAATTTTATCTTTAGCTCTCATAGCAAAATCAACGCTTACAACATTATCGTTAATTGATTCAAGCGACTTGGACAGGTAATAACTGCCATATCCTTTTAGACATTGGAAACTATCATTATAAGATTTTTCGTCAAGAATTTCAATATTTGCCGGTGAACCGAGCATAACACCATCAGCAGTATTAAACAGCCATACTTCAGACCACGGTGAGATATCTGCATCATGCCGTGCACGCACCCGCCAGTAATAAACAGTATCGAATAAAAGGTTCTGTGTGGGTGTAAAGAAATATGAAGTGTCGTCCGGATAGGCATCTATTGGCACAGAGGCTTCAAAATAAACAGAGTTGAAATTATCTTCCAAACTAACTTCAACATCATAAAAAGTAATTCCTGTTATTATTGGACCACTTGGTCCACCATTTCCCGATGCCTTTACCGTTGCTAACCATACAACATTCCCGTTAGGGTCAACTCCGATAGCTTCAGCCTCTTTAGGTGAAAATAGTTTAACCTCGTCAAAAACAGTAAAATTGTACACATCTGACCAGGCGCTGGTATCACTGGTTTCATCAAAAGATTTCACTCTCCAGAAATATTCAACTCCAAAAAGAAGATCTTCAGCGTTTTTTGCAGGAGTCGTATCAGTATACGTTCTGTAAGAAGGGCTCCCGGGATCAAACTGATCACTGGAATCTATTTCAACTATGTAGCTTACTTGTCCAATTCCATGAACAGCATACCAGTCAAGTTCAACATCAGGCACTTGGTCATCATCACCATTAGTAGGTTTGTCCAGAATCGGAGGTAAAACATCTGTCTGGGAAAACAAACTAATTGATATCATTGTTAAAAATGCTATAAAAAGTAAATTTTTCATCATTTTACTGTTTTTATTTCTAATGAAATTTTGTTTACAAATTATTTAATTATAATTAATTTAGAGGTACCGGTTTCTCTTCCTGCGATAATTTGAAGCATATAAGTTCCCCTGTTTAATGAATTTATGTTCAGTTGAATATTTTGTTGTCCTTTGGATAAATTGTTTATTGATTTTGATTGAACAAGTTTTCCTCCCAAATCATAAATATGTAATAATACCTCTGAATTATTCGACTGATTGAATGAAACATTTATATTTTCAGATGCAGGATTGGGATAAATATTCATGTTAATATTAGTTGTAGAACCATCTTCTGCCGGTAGTTCCTCAGTTCCAACAGTAAAGAATGTGCCATTTTTGAAAACACCCCTTCCGTGTGTCGCAGCATAAATATTACCATAATTTTCAATTGCATCGTATATTTCATAATATGGCTCACCGGTTGCCGGGTCATAAAAAGTAATTGTAAAACTTGGCTTATACAATGTTTGTTGTTTTAATGCCAAAACGGGTATTTTACCCATATTTCCCGATGCATCATACCAAACTCCCGACGAAACATCATCAGACATCCAAATACCCTCTTCGGTTCCGATGATTGCAATGTCAGTTGCAGCTTGCATCTCAAGGACACCAGAGTAAACCGGCATTTGCGGTAAATTGCCTTGTACTGATGTAAACGTAGGTGAATCGCTTAATGCATCCATGGAATAAAAGACATAATCTGTATTGCCATAATTACCTAAAGTCACAAGGATATTATTGGCATCTTTCGGATCGATTGCTACAGAAGTTATTACTTGTGAATTGTCCTCGAATATTTCTAATTCAGTGGTTGCAATTACACAACTTGAACTACTCACATCAGCCGTATTGGCATCATAGGCATAATTAATATTCGATATTCTGTAAAGCTTTCCCTGCATATTACCAACAAACAAATAATTTCCATCTGATGAAGCTGCAATACAACTGGGATCATCAGTAAATCCATTGCTGTTTTTCTTTGAAATAACATGCCATTCTGTATTTACATTAAACCTGATAGCTTCAAAAGTCATCCAGATTTCATCTTTTATAGAAAAGAACAGTTTTGCAGATATTATATCCTTGATCCTTATGGAATCTCCGGCAGATAGTGATGCAGGTAGTTCGTATGTAAATGGGTGGTGAAAATTATTACTTCTGACCATTATACGCTCTCCTGATGAATAATCCTTGCTTGCTTTAAAAGTAATGGAATCAAGGCTGAATTCATTGTTATAACTTTCCCATAAAAGCATTGGTATAAGAAAGGCGCCTTGATATTCCGGATCATATCCCTCAAAAAAGTTAACAGAGTAATCATAACCCAGTGTTTCAGACCTCCTTATCCTCTGGTTTACATGGTTTACCAGCTGTGGTAAATCACTTCTCGAATAAAAGGATGGTGGATCTATATCTTCAATTCCGGTTATTGTAATTCGTGTATTTGAAACTGCTGCATATCCTCCATCTGTCCCTTCCGGATATTTGGAATCAAGATTAGCAGGTCTCCACATATCTACACCTTTTTTCGGAGAGTTTCCTTCGCCGCTAACATATATTGTTCCGTTGTCCTGAGTACCCCCCAAAAATTCATTGGGCTTTGTTGAAATATCAATGCTATAGAATTGCGTTACATTATAATTCTTGTTTCTGGCCTGGAATCTATAATATGTTCCATCATAGTAAGTATAAAATAATCCTCCGTCAGTGCCCACAAATAATTCATTATTTGATCCCGGACGGAATACATAGGTATGGTGGTCAACATGACAATATAACCAGGATAATATTCCACCAAAACCTTGTAGAAATGTAGCATCTCCAATTGATATTTCTTCCCATTGGAAATATCCGGTTTCACTCACCTTTTGGCCTTCCCACATATTCACACCACCGGCTAATATTCTATACGGGTCATTCGGATAAACAGTAAGGGTATTATTATAATCACCCTGGTAATAGTAGGTCGAAACTCCACTGCTATTTTCCCAGCTGGATCCTAAAATATTTAAATAATTAGTGCCTCCCGGAGCAATTATTCTCCAGTTTTGGCCTTTGTCTTCAGACATGTAAACATTGTATAATCTATTTTTAAAAGGTGCGTTATGTTTTGCTGACATTGCATAAACAACATTTTGGTCTGAAGGGGCAATTGCAAAAGACAATCTTCCATAATTTGCACTTGATGGGAATCCTATCCATTTTGACTCTAATTCGTCAATATAAATATAATCTGTATGCCAATCTTCGATATCATTATTGATATTGGTGGTTTCATAAATGATTTCATTCGATTTGTTTTTAATGATAACGTGTGTAGAAAAAGCAATGTTATCCTGCCTTATATTATCAGGATTGTCAGGATAAACCGAACGACGAATAAATTTGTTGGGATCTCCGTTTTCGCTAACATATACAAAACCGTTAAATGTAGATATTATCCAGCCATTTTCACTCACCTTAACATCGTAACAATTTCCATACTCCTCAAAAGCCGTGGATATACTGGAAACGGTTTGAACATTGGTAGTGTCATCTCCGGTCATTGTAACTTCAACTTCAGATTGACCGTAAATAACCAACTCATCTTCGATTATTTCAAAACTATCACAAACAATAATTGAATCGCGTGCAATGGTTCTTGAAATAATTGTGCTGTCTATTATATATTTACAATTTGATTGCCAGTCGGATAATCCCGGTAAACTTGCATATTGTAATCCATTATTGGTTGCAGCAAAAAGCCTGTTGTTGTTTTTATCTAAAGCTAATTTATTTACATAAGCCCAGTCAAATTCATCACCGGTTATTTCAGGCGCTGTGCCGGAAATGAGCGAAAAGTTGTCGCTGTCATCAGATTTAAATAATCCCTTACCAACGAAACCACCTTCAAAACCATAATTTTCCAAACCGGAATAATTTTCAGTGCTTAATCCTTCACCTGTTCCAACATAAATAGTTCCATCGTCATCCTGCACCATACATGAAACATTTAAGTTGGCCGTACCACTGTTTAAATTAACTTTTTCCCAGGTAGAACCGAGATTTGTTGATTTAAATATCCCGCCGTTAACAGCGCCGGCATATAATGTATTTGCATTTTGATCGCGGTTATCAAAAATTATTGCCCTTGTTCTTCCTCCAATATTGTCAGGCCCCAGTTCATCCCAGTCTAATTCGGAAACGCTATTTCCTGATTTATAAACTGCCTGTTCATCTATTTGCTGTCTTGCTTTTATAACATCATGGGGGTTGAGGATACCGGTATGTTGATTGTTTCTGATTAAAGCAAGGTATTCTTTCGCTCCCTTTATGCTTTGTCCTCCCTGTGTTATCTGAGTTTCTTCATTTTTATTCAGATCTGCAGAGAAAAGGAAAAAAGCTATCAACCCAAAAATTAACAAGGAAAAGATTCCAAAAGGTAAAATTCTTTTTTTCATATCATTTTTATTTGATTATTATTTTCTGAAGAAAAATACTACCAAAAAAGAGTGGCACAAGTTACACCTTTTTTGTTTATAGCAAATATGTTTTTAATAAAAAAATTTCAACAAATTTAATGCAAATTAACAATTGAAATCACAAATCAATGATCATTTATTTTTATTGTAAAAGTTGGATTACATACAAGATGTTACAAAAATAAAAGAAATTCGATAAAAAGCAACCGATAATCAGTTAACGGTGGTTTTTAATCAGTTTTCGGTATTTTATTGGTGTGGGAAGACTTGGCAAGTCGAAGAAAGCAATCGTGCAGGGGACTTGCCCAGTCGGGGATGCCTTTGTTAAGTTTTAGTATGTCATACTTTTTACTAATTTTTCCTATCATTTAACATATATAAAATTCCCAAACTAATGGTAAGAGATCGATTGTAAACATTCTGGAAATTATTTGGAGTATCTTTGGTCCACTGATTTGGATTAAAGTTGTAATCCGAATTTTTGGCTGCTTTTGTCAAACCAAAATTATAACGGGAATCAATGATTAATTTCACTTTCCCGCATAAAGGGATTTTTGCTCCTAAGCCAAAGAGTCCTCCAAATTCATACTTATTAAATTCTGTCGGCTCATAACTCATATCATAAATTTTCAAATCAGGAGATGAGGTTGAGGAATATGATGTATAATTTTCAACATTCAATAAAAATCCTAAATAACATCCTGCATAACCATAATATTTTACATTTTTTCCAATTTCCAAATTTAATATTAATGGAATAGAGATGTATTTTGTTTTAAAGTTACCTTTGTATGCAATTCCAGTGATCCATGGATCATTTTGAAAATCGAAACCTTTTTCTTCATAATTCATTTCAATCTGTAGTGTAAGAAAGCTGGTTATTCCATAATTTAACTTAATTCCGAAATTATGACCTACTCTATTTTTAATTTGGGTCTGATCAAAGTTTTTAAAATCAAACCTGCCATTTATGCCAGACCAAGAAATACCAGCTTTACAACCAATTGAGATATCCTGAGCAAAAAGTAAATGTGAGGTCAGGATTATTAAGGTAACTGTTAAATATTTTTTCATTTAATCAGCTTGTCAATTTGGTTCCATGTAGTAAGAACTTACTGCCTGAACCCAAAAATTTACTTTAAAATAATTACCTTTTCTAATAATTTACTATTGCTTGAAGATAGTTTTAATACATACAACCCGGGCGGAACATCATCTATGTTGATCAGAATGAAATTGTTTCCAAGGTTTATGGATTTAACTACCTCGCCCTGATTATTGATTAACTCAACTATAGTGAAATTAAACGATGGGGGCAAAGAGATGTTGAGAATGTTATTTGCAGGGTTTGGATATATCTGAACTATACCATGTAAATCATTTGTTTCAATATTAATTAATGATTCATTTGACATATTTCCACTATCCTCGTTTATAATGGGGCCAGAACTTTTATTACAATTCTCAATGCAAATTGGTGTAGTTTGCCATGGACCGGGAACACCATGATTTAATGCCCTGCACCAAAGTGTAGCCGTACCATCATGATGGCTCCAAACTGTTGCATATCGGCCATTCCAAGTTACAGCAGCCGCAGTAATTCCTGTGATATCCCATTCATATGAAGTAGCTTCATAAACAGTTGGGACAAAATATTCAACTTCAACATCCCTGCAGTGTGGATAACAGGCCGGTTCAGAAATATAGCTTGGTTGAGGAGGAGGTGGATAGACAAGATTTGGAGGTGTTATATCCACAACTGCGGCTTGATAGTAATTATAATTGTGATTGCCAGGGGTTAAGTCTGATAGGTAAAAATATCCATTATTTGTTCCTCCCCAACCCCAATTTATATGAAAAACTGCATAATAAGTAAGCCATTCTGTTTGCAATTTAGTATATCCATCCAAAACAAAAGCATGGGCACCTTGACTAGAGCTTCCTCTGTAAATTATTGGTTGATGATAATTTATATCTGATCTTAAAATCGATTCCCATTCACTATTAGTATAGTTAACTTTTTCATTATAATTAGCTGATGAATTATAATTAAAATAGTTAACAAGTCCATTTCTCGTTGTTGATGTAAATGCAGCTGAACCATCATATCCATAATCCATATCCACAGAAACACCACAATGATAGATTAAGGTTGATACTGCATCTATTTGATTTTGTGAAGATTTTGAAGAACTAATTGCACCACCTCCTGTTAATACATCTGGCATATCAACCCAATCATATGTCGTTGCTCCAAAATTCGCATATTGATATCCATAAGCTTCAGGATAGGTCGCCCCGTCATTATACCCATGAGTACCTGATCCATTTTCGGGATAATTCCAATATTTCATCACTTGAGCCATCGCAAGGGCAACACAACCGTTAGGTACATGATTACAGTATTCGGGAGCTGATTGTACATCGTATGGGCATTTAGCATTATAATAACAGGTTTGGTCCCATCTTGTGGTAAGTAATGGATATACAATAAAATGTTTTGGCCAAATTTCACAATCGCTATCTTTAAGATTATCAGGATTAGAGTAAAATGACCAAAGATAAAGAGTTTCATCAGAACCTTTAGCTACATTCTTAATAGCATAATCAATCTGATCTTTGTAATGTTCAATTAAGTCAATTAGTGCAGGTGGGCGGTTTTCTTCAATATATTTCCCTTCTATTGAAAAGCCCAAAATTGGAATAACAGCATCATTAGCAGAAATAAGGGTGAATCCATCTTCAAAATTGAAAATGTAAATCACAGGATCATTTTCCTTTTCAAGAATGAAAGTTTCTAAAACAGACGGTGCTTCAATAATAGTACCTTTAATCTGTTCATACTGCAAAACATAATGGTTTATTGCAACTGTCTTTGCAATTTCAATCTCGACCTTGTTTGCAGAGAGGGAGATTGTAAACATGACGATTAAGGTCAAAATAACAAACTTTTTCATAATCTTTTAATTTTAAGTAAACAACTGGTTATTAAATATGGCATATTAAACATGACTTCGTAATATTATTACAAAAATAAAAGAAATTCCATAAAAAGCAAGCTGTAATCAGTTAACGGTAGAACTTAATCAGTTTACGGTAATTTGTGATTTACAGTTGTTCTGTCGCATGCATAATTTGGTACTTATTATGGATAGATGCAACACATGGATTTCCTTTATATAATTTCATCCAACCTTTAGTGATATTAAAGAATGCTGTTGTAAGTGTACGGCCTGTGATTTCTCCTTCGGGATGACGGCAGGGCGAAAAAGGTTTATTTCTAATATCGGAAACGAATTGTTTGTATCGGGCAGGAATGAAACATTCGGTTTTTTAGATTGGCAGGCATTGAGTAATGAAGTGAATAAAGGTGAAACAGATATAAAAAATATACCTTTGATAGAAACATAGTTGATTAACAGGATTGTATACATTTCGACAAGCTCAATGTGACCATAGTTTTTGACTTGGGAGGCATCCTCTTATGTTTCATAAAATTACTATTGGGGAAAAATTATGAACCGGATTAAAATTTTATGATCTTCTCTTTTGTTATTGTATTTCCATTTTTTATGAAAAGATAATAGATTCCATTGCTAAATTGTAACAGGTCAACAACATAGGAATTACTATTTGATATTTCAGAGTTGATCTTTTCGGATATAATTGCTCGTCCAATTGGATCAAATACCTGAATACTTAAATCATTTTGAATTTCATCCCTAAATGTAACTGTAAATAAACCATTTGATGGATTTGGATAAATATTGATATTTTTTTCACTGTTATCCAACGATTCGATATTGGTCATTTCAGTTATCATAATGTCGTCAATAGCCATGTCACTGAGTTCTCCATTGCCGGTATATCCCCTGAACCTGACATTGATCTCCTGGCCTGCCCAATCAGCAAAATAGGCCACACCATGTTTCCATTGGTTTCCATAGTTGCCTGCAATAGGTAAAATAACATCCTTAATTAATTCTCCATTACTAATTACATCAATGTGCAGTGAACCCATATCCGCACCATACATATTGAACCAGAATGACATTCCAGGATTAGAAAGGTTCCCCAAATCTATACATGGCGACATCAAAATAGCTTTCTTGTTGTAGCACTCACCGGAAGGTTCAAGGTACAGAAAATTACCTTCGATGGTACCGGTTGTATGATCTCCAACCGGCCCTGTATTAGCTGTTGGTGTAATTCCGTTCAGCAGCCTCCAGTCGATTTGATCATTCAGGTTGTTTTGCAGGTTATACCATTTATTATCTATATAGCATGTGATATCTTCACATTCCGGCTCCCAGCTGCACGGATTAAATTCGTCGAAATCGATGTTTGTGAAAACAGGCATTGTCTGTTCACTTTTTAGTTTACATACACCTTCAACAATATCATTATAGGCGTTTTCATCTTCCGGTACTTCAATCCAAGCAGATATTTCATAAATACCGTTAGATGGCAAACTCACGCTTGAGCTGAATTCATAAATGATGGTTTCTCCCGGTTGGAGAGTACCGGAAAACATTTCACTTTCAACTGTTCCATTTTCAAACTGATAATATACAGGTATATTTTCTATAGCTTCAAGTCCGGAGTTTTTTATTTCCATTTTTACATTTAGATCTGAAAAATCCTGACAGCTAAACAATACTCCTATGGGAGGAGAAATGATATCCATGACAGCAATATCTTTATTAAACAAACAATTCCATATACCGGTCGATTTTTTTTCTGCAATTGACCTCCTTCCCATAATATCATTAGTACCTACAGCCTGCACACTAAACCAATGTTCATCTTCAAAATTTACTCCGTCAATTTCGATGGTATCGGCAGTTGTAGTTCCAACCATTTCCATATATTTCTCACCCAACTGATATACATTATAATATACAGCAGATGCTAAAGGATCCCAGCCAATTGTAACTGAATTAGGACAAGACCGGATAAATTCAATATCCTGAATAATGTGCATGATTGAAAATGTTTCTTCACTTTCATGGCTGTATCCACTTCGGCTTACTTTCACAAGTCCTTCACCGGTAATATTTGATGGTAATGACCAATTGTAATATCGAAGATTTCCGGCAATATTATCATTAATAACAGTCCAGTTTTGGCCATTATCATCGGAATACTGCAATGTAAAATTGTCATCGGTACCCTGGGCATCCCATCGGATAATAATTGATTCTCCAGTTGAGAATGCTTCTCCTCCTTGCGGATATGTTAATGTTACTTCTTCAGAGACAAAGTCATACAATACATAATATTCCTGTGGGCCGAAAGGAATTTCATACCCATCAATGGTGAGGGTATAATTACCGCTTTGTGGATCATCTATTTCGACCTGCTCCATATTATTTAGTCTGTCAATACCTTTTCCGGCCGGCTTATTCAAACTATCCGGATTGGGGTAATGGCTTAATAGCCATGGATAATAATCATTATTTGAAAGATCGGATAACATAATATCTAAATCATTTACAAGGGCTTTGCTCGTTCCAACCGAAGATTCCTTATCTGTCCAGTAAACCATAACTCTTACCTCTTTTGTACCTGCTGGAATATTAATGGTGTGCGTATTTGTTTCTCCCTGTGAAATGTCATCAACAATATACCTGTTTTCTTCAAGAGTTTTAACTGCCCTTAGATTATTTATTCTGCCCCATCCATATTTAAAATCAGGACCCGGATTACCAAGGTCTTCAGCTGTATTTAACATGAGTCCTTTCATCAAACCTCCCTGGGGTTCCTGTCCGCCATTGATTTCCTTGTATGCCTGGTACAATTGAGCCAAAGATCCTGCAATCCCGGGACAAGCCATAGATGTACCTGATTTATTAGCATATGTGTTAGGATCAACAGTTGAATATACAGAAGAACCTTTTGCACTGATATCAGGTTTTATTCTACCGTCATGCGCCGGACCCCTGCTGCTGGAATTTGATAGAGCATCCTTGTAATCGAGATTTGCAGTTGCAATTACATTTTTGCCAATTTTGTGGCCACCGGTCACATTTCCCCATCCTGCACCTGCACCGTATCCACAATTTTCAGTTCCGGAATTACCGGCTGAAAATACATGCATCAACGATTCATAATTGCGAATATGTAAGTCCATTGTCCTCGCCAGGGTCGTATATCCGGCATTACATCCATTACTGTATGATGTGGAGCTAATCCTTATACCAGGATTGGAATAATGGTTTGGGATAAGTTCAAAACCAGGATATGTTGGTGCAGCGCCATAGGTATACAATTCAGCTCCTGGCGCCATTCCGGTTGTTGTTGGATCAAGATTTCCAGCTCCGAAAATAGTTCCTGCGCAGTGATCACCATGATTACCATAATTGGAAGTAATATACTGGTAGCCTATTCTTCCTTCGTAATCTATGTGAGGTCCAATAATACCATCATCCTGAAGCATGATATTAATGCCTGTTCCATCATAATGTCTTCCTGCATCATAATCCGAATCCAATACATTTGAATGGTGAAGGGTTTTACCTGTATAGTTTTCAGGTTGTGGATCTGGATAAAGCGGTTCCACAAAGCTGACAAATGGCTGATTTATGATTTGTTCCAGATTACTGATTTTCGCTTGGATTATCTGGCTTTTTGCAAATTTATCTGTTTGTGTAATGGACGAAATAAAAGGAGAAATTGAATTCTTAGCGCTTGCCATATTAATATTTGAATAGTAGCTAACTATTACCGCAATTTCATCACTTCCACGTAATGACCATTCAGGATATTCTTTGTCAAGAATAGAAATCGCCTGTTTAAATTCCGTTTTTATTTCAAGAACACTTCTGATTCCAAAATTTTGTAATACTTGCATATTGAAACCAAGTGGGAAAGCAATTGTATAGGCTTTATTGGGGATATAATCAAGGAATATCATACCATGGCTTTCCATTGCGATTTTTTCTTCTTGCGTTGGGGTCTGATAAAATTGTACTATATTATAATAGTAACCCTCAATCGATTTCTGATTTGACTGATCAAAATTCAAAATATACTCATCCAGGTTTTCCTGTACATTCACATTTCCGAATTTTAGGAGAAGGTCATAATCGCCAGAAGTGTTCTGAGCTGTGAGTGTAAATATAAAACTCAAAAGAAATACAAACAAAATTGTAAAGCGAAGGGTATTCGTCTTCATATGTGTATAATTTATGATTAACAAAAAATTATTTGAATGAAAGTACTTTCATTCAATACATTAATATATTACGTAAAATTAATCAACCTTATTCTAGTAAGACATGTTTTTATATTAAACCTTACAATCATAATAAATATTTGTTCATTCACAGTAAATATATTCTTCCCAATTCATTTACATATCAATGATTTAACAAAGGTGTACGACAAATTTCCTAAAAATCTCAAAATGGAACACAGATGACGCAGATAAAACGGATAAACACTGATAGAAAAAGTAATAAAATCTGTGAGAATCCGCAAGATCAGTGTCATCTGCGTTCTAATTAAATAAATGGAAATTTATCGTTAACCTTTAACAAATAACCGGGTTCGTTTTATGGTTAGATAATTTTTTTCAAATTTTATTTGTCTGGCGGGTTAAAATTGTAAATTTGACAGCTTTATTTTAATCATATTTTATTACAAACCTTATAAATAGAAACAGATATGGCAAAAAAAACCATAGTTAAAATGCCAGGTGATGGCATCGGAAAAGTTGTTTTGGATGAAACCATTCGCGTGCTTGAAGCAGCAGGTTTTGATGCAAATTATGTTGAAGGTGACATAGGTTGGGAATTTTGGTGTAATGAGGGAAATCCATTACCGGAGCGTACCCTTAAATTAATTGAAGAACATAAGATCGGATTGTTTGGTGCAATCACGTCTAAACCAAAGGATGCAGCATTTGAGGAGCTGGCTCCTGCACTTAAAGAAAAAGGTCTTGTTTATTCAAGTCCTATTGTAGGATTACGTCAGCATTTCGGACTGGACATTTGTTTGCGCCCATGTCGCTCATACAAAGGCAACCCACTGAATTTTATCAGGAGAGGGCCAAATAACACCATCGAAGAACCGGAAGTAGATGTGGCCATTTTTAGGCAAAATACTGAAGGTCTTTATGGCGGTGTGGAATGGAGCAATCCTCCTGATCAGGTGTACGAAGCATTGATGACTCATCCTAAATTTGTTAAGAATTTTGGGGAAACACCTCAGGAAGAATTATCTGTTTCTACACGAATCTTTACAAAAAAAGCAACCGAGAGAATTTTGCGGGCTGCTTTCGTCCATGCTAAAAAATACGAATACAAATCAGTTACTGTTTGCGAAAAACCAAATGTAATTCGTGAAACATCCGGAATGATGTACAAAATGGCCCAGCAAATTCAAAAGGCTGATTATCCTGAAATTGAACTCTGGAACACAAACATTGATGCCCAGATGATGTGGCTGACAAAAAACCCGGAAAACTACGGTGTTATTGTTGCCGGAAATATGTTTGGCGATATTGTATCGGATGGGTTTGCCGGTTTGATAGGTGGACTTGGCTTTGCCTGTAGTGCACAATTCAATCCTGATACCGGAATTGGTGTTTTTGAACCAACACATGGTTCTGCACCCAAATATGCAGATTATGAAACTTCCATTGTCAATCCTATCGCAATGATAGAATCAGCTTGTATGATGCTCGACTTTATTGATGAAAATGAAATCGCTGCTAAGATCCGTAAATCTGTTGCTGAAGTTATTGCCGAAGGCAAAGTTAAAACCTACGACATGATGAAGATGACCGGCCGTGCAGATGTTGTTGAAAAAGGAGCTGCTTCTACACAAGAGATGGCTGATGCGGTGATCGCTAAATTATAAATGATTCTTTTTCTTTGTTACTTTGTGGTTAGCTATTAAACAAAGGTGCTCTAAGAAGCCACAAAGAACAGAGATGTGTATTAAAAATATAATTTATTTAAAATGAATAAAGAAGTTTTAAAATTATGGCCTGAGTTAGAATGGATCACTGATTCTGACTTAAGGGAAAAGACTGCTAAGGTTTGGGAACTGGCTCTCGAAAGAAGTGTATTAACACCTGATGATTTAAAAAGAATTCCATTCACCTTGCTTTGTGGTCCTGATTTGAAAGTGACTTTCATGGATCATAAAAGCTCTGTAGTGCACATTGCACGTGATGCAGGACAAAAGATCAACGACATGTACCATGGTGAACTTACCTGCAATATGGATGTTTTAATTGCAGGTGCAATTCT
>JAUVJI010000152.1 GCA_030596605.1 Bacteroidales bacterium | reverse complement strand
CTGTCGCCCCAGATTATAATGAAGTCTCCGTTCTTTTTGCAGGCTACCGTCGCTCCGTAAACTACAGTAGCGCTAAGGTTATTTACTTTGAAATTGGAATCCAATGCTGTACCGTTACTTGAAAAGCGCTGTGCATAAATTTCACCCCAATATTCATAACGATAATCGTCCCAGGCTACAACAAAGTTCCCGGTTTCATCAGCTGAAATAGACGGCCCATGGTAAATTGCATATGCTTGTGCTTCGTCATTTACTAAAATATTACTTCCCAGGGCAAAGCCATCACTCGAAAAACGCTGAACATAAATATCCGTATAGTAGTTACGACTGTCAACCCAGGCTATTATAAAATTGTCATTGTTATCTTTTGCTATCGAAGGCCCTATTTGATTTGCACTGCCAACATCGTCATTTACTTTATAATTTTCTTCGACAGGTGTACCATCATTTAAATAGGATTGGGCAAATATATCCCCGTTAAATCCAAATCGGTGATCCTCCCAGATGATTATAAAATTTCCGCCTTCATTTGTCGAAATTTTTGAATAGCCTTGATATGAAATTACCGTGTCGATATTCACCAGAAAATTAATTCCAAGTGGAGTTGCATTGTAATCAAATCGCTGAGCATAAATATCCTGGTATTCGTTGCGGTCATCCCCCCAGCAAACAGTAAAATTCCCCGCCAAATCTGTTGTTATGGAGGGGTTGCGCTGATCGGTATTGGGGGTGTCATCATTTATTTTGAAATTATCCTCCACCGTTGTCCCATCGCTAAGGTATCGTTGAGCATATATATCCCAGTCTCCACTTCGTTTATCTCCCCAGGCGATGATGAAGTTTCCATTTTCCTCAATTGTAATGTCGGGACGTAACTGGATGAAATTTCCGGCATCGGTATTCACTTTAAAGTTGCTTCCAAGAGCTGTCCCTTCGGCCGTAAACCTTTGTGCGTAAATATCCCAATCATCATTGTACCGCTTATCCACCCAGGAAACAATAAAGTTCCCGTTTTTTTCACCCTTACTTGTTGGCCAGTACTGTAATTCATATCCTGCATCATCATTGATCTTAAAATTGCCACCCAAAGCTGTACCATCAGCCGAATATCGTTGACCGTAAATATCCCAGTCGCCACTTTTTTCATCTGTCCATACAATCACAAAATTTCCAATACTGTCAATTGAAACAGTGGCGTCTTCCTGCTCTTCATTACCAGGCTCTTCATTCACTTTGAAATTATTTCCCAGTGGTGTTCCGTCATTCGAAAATCGCTGGGCATAAACATCCCATTCAAAGCCACTTCTCCTGTCTAACCAGGTGACCACAAAATTTAAATTGGGATCTACTGCGATGGCAGGGTCATATTGGGGAGCAGTTCCTTCATCATCATTCACAACAAAATTATTGCCTAAAGGTGTACTGTCATTGAGGAATATTTGCGCATAGATGTCATGGTCGGTTCCATTGCGGTTATCCATCCATGTAATCACATAATTTCCGTTGCCATCTCCATCAATATACGGTGAAGATTGTTCTGATCCATCAATACTTGATTGTTCATTAACCAGGAAATCAGTTATGTTTTGTGAAATTGCCGGAATATAACCCACTAATGAAGGAAAAGATATAATACAGAAAAAAAGAATATACTTTTCCATATTAAGTCTGCTTTTGGAGTATGTCATTTTAATATGGTTTTTTTTATAAAGACAGTCGCTGCATGTACTAGGTTGCATTTCTAAAATATTCAAAAGTACTCAATATGTGAAGGAAAGTCAATTAAAACAGTTGAAAATAAAAGTGGTTTTTTAGAGTTAAATAATTTGTAAATTCATTATCACTGCCAAAACTTTAAATCATTGTAACCAATTAGTTTTATATTTCTTCTTTTTATTACCTCCTTCAGTTCTTTACTCACTAGAGCTTTGGTTACTAAATCTCTATATGCAGCATTACCCACTGCACCAATATGCCAGTGTTGCTCTTCACCTTCGATGATCATTCCCGGGTGCTCATAAACCTCCCAGGTACCAGGACCTAAATTTTCAAGTATATTAACTGCTGATGCTACCATTTCTTCCAGTGTAGTTGCATCTTCAAAAAGGCTGACCCTTTTCATTGGCAGCATCCTGATATTCGCATATCCAGGCCAGGGTTTTCTTTCAGCATTTCAACAGCCTCAAGAAAATAATCGCAAGGCACCATAACTTCAACCGCCGTTAATATACCTTCCTGATAGGCTTTAACGCAGCCAAGATTTACAGCATGAGAGAATCCCATGTCATCTCCCCGAACGATCAATCGAATTTGTCCGGTTCTATTGTGGATGAAATAAATTGCTAAAATAGGCAGAGCAATAACAAATATAAGAAGTGCTTTTTTAACAGTTTTCTTCATGACTTCTTGAAAGATAAAGCAGAAAACATATTGTTAAACTACAAATATCGATATTGTGGCCATGAAAATCAAGTAAAAAGGAAAAAAATTTTGCTCTTAGAATCATTATATAACCTGCTGGTTATTGGCTCAAACGACTATGAATAGTGGTGTACAGGCTTATCAAAAAAGCCGATTGATTTTATAAGCTAGGTGTATGGGTTTTAATAGAATTTTAAAATTGAAATGTTGGAAATAAATTGTTTTATAAGACAATTTTATTCAATATGTAATAACTGTGGTACAGAGGGGGCTTTAACCAGCGTTCTATTATTATAGGGTTCATTCTAAACAGTTGCAATGATTAGCAATATGTTATATCAATCCTTTCCGTTTAGCTTCAATGTAGGAAGTGTATGTGAAAGAAGTGAATTGTACTTTAAATTCAGTATCAGATCGAGTGCCTTGCCATAGTTCAACATCAGGATTCTGACCTGCAAGAATGAGGCAGACAATTTCAAGAGCTTGATTCTCTATGTCAGGCCCAAAATATACAGCTTTCAATGCCTTTGATTCATAAGTGAATAAAGTTCCAGCTTTTTTATGAAGACCTCGCCATTCTTTTTCGTAAGCCCAACTTTCGGACTTAGTACAATACAGGTCGATAAGTTGATTTGAATCCTTGTCAATAATAAAGGAATTAATACGAACTGTTGGCATCTTTTTGACATATTGAACTTTTCGAAGTTTGTTAAATGGTTCGTATTCAGTGAGGAATTCAAAACAAAATCCTTTGTAGCGCCCACCATAATTAGACCACATAAGAAGATCATCATTTCGTTCTGAAAAGCATGTGACACCATTGTTATTCAGAAATATTTCACGAGCATTTTTTAGGGCATTTGTAGCACCATTGACAAAATGAGTTTTGAGTTCAATTGGTGACAACTTTGCAAGTTGTTTTTTTACTTTGGTTGGAACTATTGGATCAGTCATATAGAATTCTAGTAATCGCTGCAATTCATTGGATGTTGGATCAGCGATTGTAGCAGTTATTGCGCAGTCATACGGGTCATTGAAATATCGTGGAGATCCGAAGTAAACCGATTGGGCTTTGAGGTTGAGAAGGCTCTGAATTGTAAAACCTTCATATTTAAAGATTGAATTTGGATTATTGGTTTTCGTTGGCATTACATATTATTATTTAGCAAATATCCACATTAATAGCATAAAATGCAAATAATAAAGGATTCCATTCTTCATCGGGATATCAAAGTGTAATAATATGCACCAGAGTTTGTCTAATACAATAATGGTTAGTGAGGACTATAAATAAGTGTTAGTAAAATAAACTTTTCGTAAGATTATGAAGACTACAAAAAGAATAGACATTCAATAAAGTTTGAAAAAATGAGAAAGCCTAATAAACCTAATCAATCATTATCTTCAGGATGTATTTTCCTGCATTATTGCTATCCTCATTAATTTCCAGTTCAGCATAATATTGGTCCCCTTAAAAGTGACCCTCATATTTGAATTTCTTTCCCTACAGATAAAGATCTTCCATAGGCACTTCGGCTTCAACCATAGTGAAAAGAAGGCAATCCTTTAATTTGTTCACAAACCCAATATGGAAGTTTTGGAACAAGATGCACAGATTTATTTTTTATTTTGATTCCTGATATAATTATCTATCGAAATAGCATAATCTTCCATTTTATCAATCAGCTTTTGTACATCTTCATCATCAGCTTTGCGGTAAATATCTTTCACCTGCTCGCTGGCCCTTTCCAGTGCATTTTTGGATTTTAACACATCTTCAGCGGCAAAGGCTTCTGCCATCACTTTTATGGATTGGTTCATTACCGCAATGGCATAAAGTTTTTTCTGCTGCTGATCAACAATTGCTTTGATATCTTCATCCTTTTCCTCCCATTCAAGTTTTGCCTGTTGTCGTATCTCAACATATTCTTGTTTATCAATGTCGAACCAGGTGAAAATAAACTCCACCGGATTGTCTTCGATGGTTTTATCAGGCTTGTTCAAAATAAAGTGAGCCAGCGCTATTTTATTCATCCCAATGTAGAGGTCTCCAATTTCTATAATGGCCTTATTGTTTTCTTTCACTTTAACCGGAAATCCATATAATTGATCGAATTCGATTTTTTTATTGTAAACAATTTCAAGTTTGGCGTCCCTGCCAATGGGATAGATCAGGCTTGAAAGTTGCTTTTCAAATGCAGAATAAATATCCCCAGATTCCCCTGCATGAGTCATCAGTCCGTTGCTTTTTTCAGCGAGAAGCGACAATAGTGCGTAATTATAATCCTCTCCAACACCGATGGCAGATAAGCCAAGACCGATGGCATTGTATTCCTTTGATTTGTCAATAACGATCTTTGGTTCTGTTTCGCCATAACCATCTGTCAAAAGGATAAGCTTGTTTATCTTATTTTCATCAAAATGTTTAAGCAACTCTTCATATCCCATTACCATACCTTTATAGATATTTGTATAACCTCCTGCTTCCAGTTCATTAATGATAAACTTAAGAGTTCTGCCATCACCTTTTTCCTGTAAAGGCATCACCAAATATGCATCTTCATTAAAAACAATTATTGAAACATGGTCGTGTGGCGCCAGCTTATCAATGAACTTGATCATTGATTCTTTCATTGATTCGATTCTGTCGTATCCAGTCATTGAACCGCTTTTATCTATAACAAAAGCAATATTTACATCCACTTTGTTATTGATGAATGTTTCGTCAGCTGTTGTGGCAAACCCGATTTCAAGAACAGCCTCTTTTGATCGCTCATTTACTTTGTTATTTCCCCAATTAAGGAAAACACCAGCTTTCTTTTCTTTCGGATCAGGAAATTGTTTGGTAATGAAATTCTCAAATTCCGTTAGGAACAACTCATCCGGCTTGGGAATAAAATTTTCAGGATATTGCAACCTGGGATCTGGGATATATTTTATTTGGTATTGCACGCTGTTGAGTCCCTGTATGTGAGTTAGTCCCAAGACATCGACATCACGCTGGTAATCGAAATGCAGCAAATATTTATCACCTCTGGGTATAAGGAAGGTTGCAACTCCCGATTTATCTGTTTTTGCAATATAAACTTCGTTTGTTTTAATTTTCTGAAGGAAAACATTTTCATCAGCCATAGGTTCTCCGTAAATGTCCATTACATAAATTTCTGCAAGTGTTCGGGCGGTCGTTGGCCTGATTGGTTTCTGCAAGTTCTGCCTAATAGTGTCATTAATATTTGTTTCGGTAATATAAGTTGGCTGATATTCTAATGAAACTGTTTGTACGCCTGAATAGTTCAGTTTTTGTGTAAACCCGAAATTCAACATCTCATCCACATCAATGGCATAACGAACACCTTTGGGAACATAAAATGTGGCAACACCTAAAGAATTTGTTTGACCTTTGAAAATTAAAGCGTAGTCAACCCCAACAAGATTAACAGATGCCTTTTTAACAGGTTTTTTACCAAGGTCATAAAGTTTGACTTTAACAATACAACTGTCACTTACCGGCATTTTAACCTTTATTTTACCTTGATATATTTCTGAAAATATAACCGATGGCCTTAAGTTGATGATCCTTGTTTCGTCTTCTATTTTTTCCTTGTCGTATGATAAAGTCAGAGAACGCCCTCCTTTTTCTTTACCTTTAAGTTCGATTTCATCATAGTTTGATAAACCTTCTAAATTGACCGACCAGTGTCCGGGTGGAATATCAAAAGTTACCTTACCGGCATAATTAGAATATCTTATAATGGTCAATCCGCTGTTTTTTTCTTTAAGCCAGACCTTAACCCCACTCAGTGGCGATCCTTGTTTTCCTGTAATTGTAATATTATAAAAATAATTTCCTTGTGAATATGTAGCAGAGGCAATAAACAGGCTGATAACGATACAAATTGCTATTCGTTTCATGTTATAAAGTTTAAGAATTGTTGTTGTGTAAAGCCTGTTCTATATGGTATGATTTTGTTAAAAACGGAGTTTTGCATTTTTTGTTTTAATGTTGATTTAGCGTTTAATTCAAATTTAATCCCAATTTTCTCCGGAATTTCACAAAATGAGTGCCAAGAATTAATTTGCTTCTTTTGATTTGGTCAATAAGCCGGTAATCAATACCACGGTTGTAACAATTACTGCTGGAATAAAAGAGGATTTTGGCTCAATGAAAAGATACTAAGGTATACGAATATATCTTTTCCAAAATCATTGAAAAACCTAATGATAATTCTTATAAAAAGTATGAAGTTATTTTGCTTGATTAATGTCCGCAATTATTCTTTCAATAGTTTTTGAAAGGGGCAGGATTTTATTTTTGCAAACATCATAAACAACTTCAGAATCGATATCGAAGTAATGATGAGTGATTATGTCCCTCATCGCTTTTGCTCCTTTCCAGTCTATTTCAGGATATTTAGATAGCAATTTATCGTTAGTAATCTTGTCAATTTTTTTAAACTCTCTCCAATAGCAATTAACTGCATACAAATGGCATCTAACTTTTCCATTCCTTCCGGAGAGTTGGTAAAGTCCTCTACATTTTTAATGGGATCAAAGCGGACGGATATAGTATTAGATGAGTTTAGTATCTGGCTCAAAATTTCAATGACTAATTCTTTATCAAACATAAATGGCATCATTTTGAATTCTGTTTCTCAGAAATTGATTCATATTTTTTCTTAAACGGACTATATCGACACTTTTCCCAAATTCTTTTTCAAGATCTGCTTTTATATTGCCCATAATAAATAAATCAGGTCTTGATAACTCAACAACAATATCAATGTCACTTTCAGCTGTTTCTTTATTTCTGGCAACAGATCCAAAAACGCCAATTTTATCGAGCATATAATCTTTTTGATGCTCTATTTTAAACTTGTATAATTTTTTCAGTATTTCCGATTGATTCATCTTATAATAAAATTGTTATTACAAAAATCTTAAAAATCTAAGAGATTAGCAAATATATTGAAATGTATGATCTATAAATTATTTTTTGCCAGATTGGATTAAACCTATAATTAATATTAGTGTTGCAACAATAACCGCCGGGATAAATGATGATTTCGGTTCAAATTGCTTCGGTTCGATAGTTCCCCATGCAAAGAAAAACAAATTCACTATAAATCCTCCAATAATACTTGCCAATGCAATTTTTCTGTATTTATAGACCTCATTTTTTATTATGGCTAGGAAGGTAATGGGAACAAATATGGTAATAGTTGCAATACCAACAACCATTAAGTCCACTATTTTAGGAAGTATCAAAGCCAATCCCAATGCAATGATTCCAAATACAATAGCTGCAATCCTGATCTCTTTATGAATATGTTTTTTATCAGATAAATTTTTTTGTTTCCGCCAACCTGCAAAATCCTTGATGGATGAAATAGCTACCAGGTTGAGAAAACTATCTCCTGATGACATGAGGGCGGACATCAAGCCTACCACAGCAAATCCCAGGATGAATTCCGTACTATGTCTTTCAAGGAAAAGGTAGGTTACATATTTGGGTTCAATTGTTTCATCCAACACAAGTTTTAAAGCCATTCCTACTAAAGGAAAAATAATGTAAAATGGTAACATACCCAATCCGGATAAAATACTTACCCGTCTTGCTGTTTTTTCATCTTTTGCTGCCAGGATCCGCTGCCATAGATCCATTCGTATTAAAACCGAAGGGGAGAGGAATAGGGGAAGTGCAATCAGAAAAGCCCAACCATAAAATGATCCATTCAAAAAATTTTTTGGCAATTCTGTCAACCTTGTCAATCCCCCAGTGTCAGCATAAATACCAGGAATGAAAATAATGATAATCATGATTACAATGATGATGAATTGAATGAGGTCGGTTATGATAACACCTGACAATCCTGCAAAAGCGGTATAGGCAATCACCACCAGACATGAAATAATAGCAGCAGAAATATAGCCAATGTCAAAAGCGTATTTCAGAAGGGAAGCCATCCCGACAAATTGAGCGGATAATAAAAAAAAGAAGATAAATATGTTAATGCCGCTAATTGCAGATGAAAACGAACGAGCAAATTTTGGATTTTCGTTTTTGGTGTACCTTGAATTTAAAAACTGTGGAAATGAATACAATGATTCCAGTCTTCCCAACCTGTTCATTTTTGCGGCAAACCGGGATAAAATGAAAAATCCGATTACATAAGCAATACCTATACCCACCGCCGCAAAACCAGATTCGTATCCCATGGCCATCAAGCCTATGGATGTACCACCACCTACAAAAGTTGCAAGGGTTGTAGCTACAAGCGGAAAGGTTCTGGTTTTTCGATTATTGACGAGATAATTTTCAATATCAGTTGATCTTACATGACGCATGGTCAGGTAAATGATCAGCAGGAGATAAATTATTATCCAGATTATTAACCAGCTCATAATAGATGTTTTTAATCGTACAGTTTTACATTTTCAAAATCATTTCCTACCCATTTCAAGTATTTTTCAAAATCATCATAAGAAATAACAAGTGAAGCAGTATTTATGTTTGGATGAAAACTAATGGTTTTTGATTTTTTCAGGTTTTCATCAAGGAAGACATGGATATGATTCTCAGGATCGTTGATAAGACCGAATGGTGAAACAGAACCCGGTGTTAAGCCAAGATACTTGAGCATTCTTTTGGGAGAAGCGAAAGTCAGCTTTCCCTGTTTCAACCGTTTTTCAAGATCATGGATATCTAATGCCTGAGTATGTTCAAGGATTACCAGATAATGCTTATTGCCTTTATGGTTTCTGAAAAAGATATTCTTACAGTGAGTCGCTTTCAGGTCTTTCCAGTATTTTTTTGCCTCTTCGATTGTAGGTACCGCAGGATGCTCATAATATTCAAAAGAAATATTTAATTTCTCAAGGATTTTATATAATTCAGGTTGTCCGTTCATTTTTTAGTTATTAGTTGATTGGTTAATTGGTCAATAGTCATTGGTAACTTAATTCATTCATAACTTATTGCTGCATAACCAACCCAGTGGCGTTGGTTAGCAGGAGCTGTAACTCCCATTTTCAGGTCATGAACCGGAATGTGCGGATGATCAATGCTGGTGGCATAACCAATAGGTGTTCCAATCAATGGATTTATGTCTAATGCTTGCTGCAAGTAATATGCTGTAAGAAGTCCAAATGGTACTGAATATCGGCCACACCAGGTCCATTTATATTGTTTGTGATCTGATTCCTGTACGGTGAATTCCGTAAATGTTTTTACTTTTTCAGGATTTAAATCTCCGGAAATAGCTTGGACAATTTTTTCTTCATGGGCCATTGCCTGAAGATAACCGATACTGTCAGTTCCATAATAAGCAAAGTTTTTACCTCCCCAGTCCTTATCGCCGTAATGAACCGCATCATTGGATATCACGAATGCAAAATCTTTTCCCCATATCCAGTTTCTTTTAGAGGCTACAGTTTTGATGGCCTCCGA
The DNA here is from genome assembly GCA_030596605.1 of Bacteroidales bacterium. Lineage (GTDB taxonomy): Bacteria > Bacteroidota > Bacteroidia > Bacteroidales > JAADJA01 > JAADJA01. The sequence goes on along the minus strand of JAUVJI010000152.1, from coordinate 2,007 downwards.
CAAAGGTTGTGATATTTCCATCATTTTATCATACGACATATAAGGAATCAATATGGAAACAATCTCCACATTTCTGTTATAATATTGAAGGAAGGGGATTATGGCTTCAACAGAATGTTCCAAACGATGTATGGAGTCATTTACCTGAAATATTTCTAAGGGTAGCAATTCCAATAAATCTTCACGAACCTCCGATACTTTCACATTCCCATATGGTCCTTTCCAATAATCGTAACTGTCGAATATAATCTGGTCTTCCAAATTTAGAAGTTTAGCCTTATGGGCCACTCCAAATAAAAAAATTGTTTTGGCTTTGATATTATTTAAAATTGCAGGATATAAGTAACCGACATATGAATAATCATCATGCGGTGAAATCACAACTTTGTGGGCTGTTTCGGTAGCCACTACATCTTTATCGAGGTACTCATTTTGGGTTCGATGAATCCTATTCATAATGCTATCCATTTGCCAGCTATATCTGGCAAACCCAACCGTATCCGCAAGGGGCCGAACATTTTGGTTTATATTTTTTTTTGACTGGCATGCAATAAAGATGATCATCAAGGAAATGACCAGTAGAAAATTAGATTTTTTGTGTTTCATAGGATTCAAAAATTTTAATTGGTTCGTTATTAAATAAAGCGGATTGCAACATTGCTTTTGCAACCTGTGTGACTTCAATGCCTTTATATTTCTTTGATAGAACACACCCGCCTGACAGGCAGGGCAGGGATGACACAGATAGACCAGATAAACACGGATTAACAAAATCAGCAAAAATCAATTAAATCTGTGTCATCAGCGTTCTATTAAATTTGCATTAAAAATAATCATTAATTTTATTACCAACTTTGATGTTGTGAAAAGACAAAGATTAATCACAGTGCTGATATTAATTGTGATCATACCTCTTGGATTTTTTACCAAGTTCTATTCAGGACCGGCAGAGGATTGGGTAAGCAATTCCCTTGGCGGATTGTTGTATGAAATTTTCTGGTGTCTTGTTGTGTTTTTCTTATTTCTGAAGGCAAATATTTTCAAAATAGCAATATGGGTTTTTATTGTTACCTGTATGCTTGAAATACTTCAACTGTGGCATCCGGCCTTTTTAGAAATTGTCAGAAATAATTTTATTGGAAGAACCATTCTGGGTAATTCGTTTAACTGGATGGATTTTCCGTATTATTTTGCAGGTAGTTTAGCAGGATATTTGATTTTAATCTCAATTAGAAAAATAAATCAAAAATAAATATCTTTTCTAATTTTGTGATAATTTTGGAATGTAAATCCAAAAATATCCGATATAATTGGAATGTAAATACCCGGCAGAGATAGTTTCATACGATATTGATTCTAATTGTAAATGGGTATTAAAGTTGTAAAATATACTTAATAAATTATCCTCGCATAAAAACTATCCATAAAACATAAAATCCAATATCTTTTCCAAGTCTTGATTCGTCAACATATAATGCATTCCGTTTACTTTGTTTTTGATCATCATATCCAGAATTTCAGGTTTTTTGTCTTTTCCTATCCCGATTTTATTCAGCCGGACAGGAGCTTCGATGGAGCTAAAGAAATTTTCCAATGCTGAAATAGTGTTTTCAGTAGTAGAAGTGTTAAAAACAACTTTCCCAAATTCAAGAATTCGCTGAGGAATTCTGTCCTTCATCAATTTAAGCCAGGCAGGATAAACCACTGAAAGTGTTGCTCCATGCGGAATGTCGAAAAGTAAAGACAAAATATGCCCGATTGCATGAACACCCCATTCACCCGAAACACGTCCGTACATGGTAAAGCCATTCAAAGCCTGGGTAGCAGCATACATTATTTTGGCTCTTAAATCGTAATTATGCAGGTCGTTAAGCAAAGCAGGCCCGTATTCAATCGCTTCGAGAACAATGGAACAGACAAAACGGTCGGATAAAGTGGCACTGCCTTTACCAAAATAAGCTTCCATAGCATGTGAAATTAAATCAACAATGCCATAAGCTGTATAAT
>JAUVJI010000047.1 GCA_030596605.1 Bacteroidales bacterium | reverse complement strand
TTGAAAAAATTATCGCTGAAGAGATCAGGCTGGCCTCAAAAAAGACAGGAACTACCAAAACAGGCAGTTTTGCACTTACACCGGATGAAGTCCAGCTTTCGTCAGATTTTCAACTGAACAAAGGGGGGTTGCCCTGGCCGCTGGAAAGAGGCATTATATCAAGCACTTTTGGTGAGCATGCCCACCCGGTTCTTAAATATGTCAAAACCAAAAACAATGGCATCGATATACTGACCGATGGAGATTCAAAAGCCAGGGCCATTTTCAGTGGCGAGATTACCCGTGTTATGTCCATTCCCAATTATAATTTTGTGATCATGATCCGTCATGGAGAGTTTCTTTCCGTTTATTCCAATTTGGCAGAAGTTTATGTGGAAAAAGGTGATAAGGTTGAAACCAGGCAGGAGATAGGAATGATCTATACCGATGATAAAAACTCCAAAACCGAACTTCACTTTGAACTTTGGAAAGGGAAGACCTTGCTGAACCCTTCGGCGTGGTTGGCTAAGAAGAAATAATCCTCTTTCTTTCATCTTCTTTAATATACACCGAAGAGCAGGATTCTTGTTTAAAATTTTGCACGCAATAATTCAGCTATTTCCTGGAGGTGTTTGTTTTCTTTTTCTAAATGGGTGACTTTAAGTGTAAGGATCTTATTTTCTTCCTGCAGTTTGCTGATCTCTTTCTCTTTTTTGGTGGATGGGGTGATGTAGTACTGGAAGAAATTGTGGTTTAGGGCTGTTGAGATTTGTTTGAGGCGGGATGTTTTGAGATCATTGGAGTTTAGTAGCTTATAGAGGGCTTGTTTTGATATGCCTAACGGTAGGCCAGTTTAATTATTGAGATGCCTTGATCTTTGGCATAGCCTGTAATTATGTTGCCGATATTTATCATGATTTTTTAGTTTATTTGTTGCAAATGTGGAAAAATAAACAATAGATGTCAATTAGATATTGACTTTTGCCAACGATTGCAGCTATGGCACATGGCCGTTCACTACTCAAATTTATGTTGATTACTTGTATTTTTAAATTTACTTATTATTTATCTTGATGACCTTTATGCGGCCATGTGCTATGTGGTGCTGTTAGTGCCTGTGCTTTTTTATCAGTCAGTAATTATTAATTTGTCAGCCATGATAGTCTTATTGTCTTGTACCATAAGTATTAAAAAAATCCCGTTGGGTAAATTGTCCCTTCCTAATTTGATGTTCGGTCCGGAGATGTTGTTGACTTTCTTTACTACCTGGCCAGATGTGTTGTATATGGTTAAGCTCGCGTTTTCAAAGTTGTCGCTTGTTTTCAATTTTGTTTCTGTTGAAAACGGATTTGGAAAAATTGAAATATCATAATTTGAATCATTATATATAGTTTGACCACTAACTGGAGGATTTATTGGACCTGATAAAAAATCAGTATAAAAAACCTGTCCATAAGACATATCGTCCCAATAGTCGTAAATCGCATTTTCAATTTCTGTGATTTCAGTTGTCCCCCACCAATTAAATGTAGCCGAAGCATCGTAAGGACTGTGATTACTTATAATATAATTTACTGGATTATCCAAAAAATCACAATAATGCACAGAAACGGGGCCATTCCCAGCGCCATATTGATCCCCTGCATTTATCTTTATGTCAGTACCAAAACCAGTAAATGTGCAATAAGTAATAGTAAAAGGGTTATTGTTATTATAATAAAAAATCGTGTAACCGCGTTCAATGGCAATTAATGACCCATTTCCTATGAAATTTGATGAGTCAATAATACCGTTGCCAGAAACTATGCAGGATAATTCCGAAAAATCTGAATTATAATGGAAATTGCTTGCATTAATATTTACTGTGCTTACAGGCATATCAATCTGGGAATTTGTTAAATGTGAACCATCAATATTCAGGCAATTATCATCACCTGGTGAAGAACCAGTATTCTGGGAAAAACTAGCCTCACTAACTATGGACTCACTAATATTTACATTAGCACCACATGCTACCTTAATTAATGTACTACTTATAGTAGCGTTGTTCAGAAAAATCCCTTTATTAAAAGAATCAGATATTATTTCTCCTCCTGTGATATTTGAATTATTTATTTCTATTGTTTCACTCTTATATGGATATTCACCGATTACAATGGTGTTAGTTAAGCTGGAATTATTTATTACAAATTCTGCAAAAGAATCATTACCATTGGTTTGTATCTTAGAATTAGTAATAGAAAGGTTATTGATTGTTAGTGTTCCACTGTTGTTATCATTGGTATTGGTTGACAAGCTAATCCCCGACTTTGGTCCATTTATTTCAATGTATGAAAGAGAACTGTTGTTCAGGTTTGTATACTGAAACAAAATCATTGCACTTCCTGATACATTGCTATTAAAAACAATATTCATATCATTATCACCATTTGCAATAAGGCTACCATGAATAATTATTTGATGATCGCTGTTAAAATTTACCACAACACCACTTTCGATAGTTAATGTTATTTCATCCGGAATACCAACATTACTGATTACGTTATAAGGACTTCCCGAAATCATCCATGTTGCATCTGATGTATAAGTTCCTCCCACATTAGTCTGTGCATAAAGACTTAGGACGAGCAAGGCTGTTAAAATTGTTAATACAAATTTTGTTTTCATTTTTCTAATTTGTGTTTATATCGGTTTGTCTGTCTTTTAGCATTGGCACTAAAGGTTTGCAAATACGGCCCGTAGCCGTTCACTTGCAAGGTGTTTATTGATTACTCGTATGTTTGTTTCACTACTCATTTTTCTTGATGAACGAAATGCGGTTATGGGCTATGATTTGCCTTTACTTTGCATGTATTAGTTTTATATTCTTCTTTAATTGAGTTTGTCGATATTAAATTGTCGTGAAATGAAATATGCCATTGTCTGGGTTTATTAATAAAATGTCCGCAAATAACGCAGTCCCAAGCTTCCTCTTTATCATCTTTTGAATGTATGGCTGTCATAGAATGAAATGTACACACTGGGCATAGTTTTGTATTATCTTCAAATGTTGAATGAACTTCAGCAATCCATTTAATATCATCTTCTTGTCCGCAAAAAGTACACTTAACAGTGTTTTTGTCTTGAATGATAAAGGCATCTTGTAAACAATTATTACATTCACAGAAATAGAAAGTTTTAGGTTTGTCAAATGCTTTATATTTTTCTTTTAATGTAATCAGTCGAGTGCTTACATAATTTTTTACCTCCTTAAGGTCGCTGTCAATATCCTTTGTTCTGTCCTTATCCTCACAAAATTCAGTCAAAATGTAGTTACGATAAAACTCAATAAAAATATCAAGTCCAATTGAAATTAAAGAAATGAACTCTTCGCATTTTGTGTCATAATGGAAATGAGTGATTTTGTTTCTTATTTTTCTAATTTTATCAATATCATCCTTTGTTTTGTCACTAAACTTAATGGATGAAATACTTTCAATTCTTGTCAAACAATCCTCAAATTTTACGCTAAAAAAATCTCCATTAAGTAATTTGATTTTGTCTGCTTTGTTTGGATATTGAAATATTTGTGTCCAATCAACAAAAGCTATTTTGCACTTTAAAAGTAATTCTACACTTGTCGTTATTGTAATTAGAGCTGCTTTCAGTTCTTTGTCGTCCGCAACAGAAAATAGCTTTCCGTCAAAACGCTTTAATATGTCAATGGTTGGAAATAACAAGTCAAACGAATTGTTAAGAATATTAGATGAAGTCCGGATGTTCATTGTTATATTTTCGCTGTCCATTGTGTCGTCTTGTTAGCCTTGCACATAACTCGTTTATAATTACATATTTCGTGACCTTATTTCCAAATACAGTGTGTATTGTTCATAAAATTTAAAATACTGTTGCTTTATATCGAAACCTGCCCTGTGCAAATGTTTTGCATATATAAAGTGAATAGCCATCAGTACTCCATATTTTGTACCCAAAAACAAGCAACCAGTATCCAGCAACCAATGACCAATGACTAATGACCCTTTTACGATCTAATAATTAAATATCTCCTCCAAAGTCAACTCTTTCAAAGTTCCCAGCTCCGCCAGCACATTCATATCCACCTGGTTTTTGTTTCCCAGGATTAAGATTGAATAATTGTTATCCTTGATGTATTCATCAAAAAACAGATTGAAGGCTTCCATGTCAACCTCCTTTACATAATCATAAATGTCTTTTCGGATATCATAGTCAATGCCTCTGTCGAGGTTGCTTTGATATGTCCAGAATTTACGTGTTTTGATGATCCTTTCGGTTTCTATTTTTTTGATAATGGATTCTTTGGCAAGATCAAACTGTTTTTCTGCCTGCGGCATATTGTTCATTAAACCGAGCAAAGCATCGGTGGCCTCTTTGAGTTTGTCGGCTTGCGTACCCACAAATCCATAAACAAAATGAGACTTGTCCAATTTGGCAGGTGTGGCAAAAACTGAAAATGCTGAATAGGCAAGTCCCCTTGCTTCCCTTATTTCCTGGAATACAATGGAAGATAATCCTGTTCCGAAATACTCACCGAACAAACGGGCCGGAGGCATTAATGCTTTGTTAAATGCCGGGCCTTTGGAAAGCAATAATATATTTACCTGGCTCATATCGTAATCAACAAAGTATACAATGCTCCCCTCATATGACTGCTCAGTAAATTTTACAGGTTTCGGGTAAGGCATGAGTTCTCCCGGAACACTGTGGTATTTATCAATTACAGGAATGATGTCAGCCAAATCCTCTGCTCCATAATAAAACAGTCTGTGCTTATATGAATAAATACTTTTTAACAGGTCTGTCAGCACTTCCGGATCAATGGTTTTAAGGTTGCCTTGTGATACAATATTTGTAAAAGGATTTTGAGGGCCATACATTCCAAAGTTAAGCAAACCGCTCCACAAGATGCTGTTTTTATTGAGTTTTGCATCTGCCCGCTTTTTTAATATTCCATCTACATAATCATCGTATGCTTTTTGGTCTGGCTGCACATTGGCTAAAACATGCTCCAATAATTCTACCCCTTTTTCAAATGATTTTTTCAATCCGTTTATATAAATATAGCAGCGGTCATTACTGACGTAAACATCCAGGGATAGACCGTGTTTATATAATTCTTTTTGTAGCTCTTCTGCTGAATACCGGTCTGTTCCAAGATATGTCAAATAATTTACAGCCAATGGCAATATCAGGTTATGGTTTTTGCCCATGTCTATGATGTACTGTAAATTAAAAAGTTCATTGGTTTCGTTTTGGATATAGCTCACTTCTATTCCTGAGGCCAGCTTATCACTGGAAATCTCGTTTTTAAAATCAATAAATACCGGGCTTAAGCTTTCTGTTTCAATATTTATAAAATCCTCATAGAATTCAGATTGCTCTTCACGATTAATATCCAAGGGGGTTATGGGTGGTTTTTCCATTTTTACAAGATCTTTATTTTCGCCTGTTCTCTTGTAAACAACCACATAATTGTCCGTATAGTTTTTTTGGGCAAAAGCGATGATCTGTTCTTTGGTGATCTTTTCCATCTCATCAATATAGCCCACCCGGTAACTATATGGTTGCCCCATAATAAACATATTAACGTAGCCGAAAGCCCGGGAAAAATTGCTTTCATTACGTCGAATATCTGAAAGCCACATATCATTTATGATAGCCTCAAGCATCCAGTCGTCAAATTCTCCCTTTTTTATTTTATCTAATTCATCGAGAAGGAGATCTTTTACTTCTTCAAGACTTTGTCCTTCGCGGGGCTGTCCGTAAAAGTTATGTATTCCGTAATCTCGCATGAAATAACTGTATGAACCCGCCTTCAGTACTTTTTGCTTCTGATTTAGGTTTATATCAATGAGTCCTGCCTGGCTGTTTGAAAGGATCATATCGATCATAGCGACATTGTGGGCAATATCCGTATTTCCACCATCAAACCGAAAAGCTAAAGAAAGCGATTCAGCATCCGGGCCTATGACTTCTTTTACAACAGGCTCGGAAATAGGCTCTTCAACAGGCTGAACAATCTCTGGTAGCTCAGGATTTGGTTCCATAACACCAAAATATTTATCAATGAGTGTGATGGTATTATCCATGTCGATATCCCCGGCAATGGCAATGGCAATATTATTCGGGCGATACCATGTTTCAGCAAATTCGTAAATATTATTAATAGATGGATTTTTCAAATGTTCAGGCAATCCGATTACGTCCCTGCCATAAGGATGTGTTGGGAATAGTCCTTCCATCAGCGCCTTATTAAGACGGGCCCGATCCATATCCTGGTACATGTTGAATTCCTCATACACTGTCTCCAGTTCTGTGTGGAACAGCCGGAGTACCATATTCGAGAACCGCTCACTTTCAAGTTTAAGCCATTTTTCAAATTCATTGGACGGAATATCATTTATGTAGATGGTTGATTCGTATGAAGTTCCTGCATTTGTCCTTTTAGCGCCGAGGCTTGAAACCATTTTATCATATTCATTCGGGGCGGCAAAGGAAGCTGCTATTTGAGAGATGCTGTCAATTTTATTATAAATAGCGAGTTTTTCTTCCTCATCTTCTGTTGCCTTGTGTTGTTCAAATAATTCAGTGATCTGATCGAGATGGATTTTCTCTTTTTCCCAATTAAGGGTGGCAATCTTGTTTGTCCCCTTAAACATCAGGTGTTCAAAGTAGTGGGCTAATCCGGTGGTCTCAACAGGATCGGAGGTGGAGCCTGCCTTTACACCGATTAAAGTGGCAATCCTCGGTTCATCAGGATTATAACTCATGTAAACTTTCAAACCGTTTTCAAGTGTATAAATTCTTGCATTTAGAGGATCATTGGTTACATATTCGTAAGTATAACCATTGCTGTCAGTTGTCGTTTTTGCCTCGTACTTTTCGGTTGAACAACTTGCAATTAAAATAATCAGGACCATCAAGATCCAAAACCAATTTAACTTTGAGCTTAAACATTTTTGGGAAATCATAGGATTAAATTTTTAGTAAAACATATAAATAAATGAAGATATATTCGGGTTCCATATAAAAATTTTGGAAAGGTAAAAATAGTACTTTCGTTTTGACAATAAACCATATTCAAAAAAATATTTGTAAAAATAAATGGTTTGTGCTAAAGCCTTTAAATATCAATAGGTTTTCCATAACCCAGCCATTAATGGTTGGCTTATGGAAAAGCCACACTCATCGGGCTTTAGCCCGGGTTTAGGAATTAATCAGCTTGGGATAGGATTTGGACACTCCTTCGGCTATTATCAACATTTTGGTAATTTTTTATTTGTAACAAAACTTATTTGTTAAATCTTTGCATCAAATAAAATCTGAATTTGTTAATTCTTTAAACAAGTTTTTGATAATTATGGAATTGTACTTTTTTTGGAATAATTTTGGTGTGAATTTAAGGTTTACTGTAATATTGAAAAAATGAAAAAATCTGTAACAATTATTCTTATATTTTTAATTTCTGCTTCAGCCTTTGCCCAGTACAATCAGGATTATATGATGGTGATGGTGAAACAGAAAAAGTCGTTTAGGATGGCCCGTACCATAGGCGATTTTCAGAGTTTGGCTGATAATTTTGAAAGCATTGCCAATGCAAATACTGATCAATGGCATCCTTTGTACTATGCTGCATTTTGCCAAATAAACATGAGTTTTATTGAAAAAGTCGGAGATAAGAAAGATGGCTATCTTGACAAATCACAGGAGCTGATAAACAAAGCCATCGAAATCTACCCCGAGGAATCTGAGTTGTTCGTATTGCAGGGATTGCTTTACCAGGAAAGATTGCAAATAGATCCTGCAACCCGCGGACAGGAATTCTCATTTAAAGCCACGAACGCATTTAATAAGGCAAAGGAATTTAATCCTGACAACCCAAGGGCATATTACCTTTTAGGGATGAATATCCTGCACACACCTGAATCAATGGGAGGTGGCGCAGTAGCAGCCTGTCCGATTTTAAAAGAGGCAATGGGGAAATTCAGCAAGGAAGTTCCCGATCATGTGTTGTCGCCAACATGGGGAGGTGAGGAGAACCAGGAACTGTACAATAGAAATTGCCATAACCTCGAATAAACTGTTTCATTGTGAAAAATAAAAACAGAACAAGGGCAATTTTAGGGCATCTCAGGGACCTGTTATTGGTTGTTATAATTGGCGATGTTGTAACTATTTTCTTTAGTCCTGACTTCAATATTTTTCTTAAGCACCTGCATTGGAACTCCTTTTATTCGCTGATAATAGGTGGCTTTTTATGGAAAGGGAATGAATTAGTTGGCTACCTTATCAGCAAACATGTTGATGACCAAAAAGAACCCGTAAAGGCATTGCGCTGGAATCTCACCGGACTTTTTATTTACACCACCCTGGCCATTATAGTAGTTAATTACTTTTGGTGGGTTCTGTTTATTGGAGAAGATATTAGTTTTCTTTTTAAAAATGGCTTAATAATTCTGATCATTGAATTCGTTGTAACAGTTGTTATAGTTTCAATCCTTCTTGCCATTAGTTTCTTCAAGTCCTGGCGCGAAGCTGCTGTAAATGAAGAAAGATTAAAAAAAGAAAGTATGGCCCATCAATACAAGGCGCTTCGCAACCAGGTAAATCCGCACTTCCTGTTTAACAGCCTGAATACCCTATCTACACTAGTTTATAAAGATCAGGACCAGGCTGCACAATTTATTAAAGAACTATCAGAAGTATACAGGTATATCCTCGAACATAAAGATTCGGAAGTGGTTGATATTACAACCGAACTTGATTTTATTGAGAAATATGTTTACTTGCAGAAGATCAGACATGCTCAAAGCCTTGTTGTGAAATTGGAAGGACAAAATAATAATGGATTCAAGGTAATTCCAATGTCGATACAAATGCTTATTGAAAACGCCATTAAGCACAATGTAATATCAACGGAAAGTCCATTAATTGTTGAGATATACAGGAAAGATGGGTATATTATCGTTAAAAATAATCTGCAACGCAAAACAACGGTAAAAGATTCTGCAGGGATAGGCCTTGATAATTTAAAGAGGCGATATGAGTTTATTACCGATAAGGAATTCATTATAGAGGAAACTGAAAAGGAATATATTGTTAAGGTACCCATCATTAAATCAAAATCAGCATGAAGGTAGTTATTGTGGAAGATGAGCCATTGGCTGCTGAACGCCTGATTGATTTGATTTTGCAATACGATCCCTCCATAGAAGTTGTCGCAAAATTTGAATCCGTAAAAAAAAGCGTGGAATGGTTTAGTGAGGAACATTCTGTTGACCTCGCCTTTTTTGATATACAATTGTCCGATGGCCTTAGTTTTGAGATTTTTGAAAATACACTTGTCAGTTGCCCGGTGATATTTACCACTGCTTTTAATGAATATGCCATCAGGGCGTTTAAGGTAAACAGCATTGGCTATTTATTAAAACCCTTTGATTTGGATGACATAACAAAAGCCATAGATAAGTTTAAACGCAATTTCAGTAATAGATCAGATATACAATCACAGCAAGCGTTATTCGACAAAGTATTAAATCATCTTTCTAATAACTATAAGCAACGGTTTGTAATTAAGGTTGGTGAACATATCCGGTCGGTCCCGGTTGAAAATATCCTGTATTTCTATAGCCTTGAAAAAGCTACCTTTCTTCATACCGCTGATGATCATAATTATGTCATTGATTACTCTTTAGAACAGGTTGAAAATCTTGTTGATCCGGAAATGTTCTTTCGTATAAACCGGAAATATTTACTTACCATTGATTCAATACTGGATATAATTACCTATTCGACCAGCCGGCTTAAAGTTGAATTAAAACAATCGGATGACCATGATGTGATCGTTGCGCGCGAGAAAGTCAGGAAATTTAAAAAATGGCTTGATCGGTAAGTTTGTTAATGGTTAAAGGTTATTGGTTAAATGTTGAAATACTTTATACTTTCAACTTCTCCCCTTCCGATCTGGCAATAATAACAGCACCACAACTGTCGCTCCATACATTAGTGGCTGTGCGGAACATGTCAAGGATCCGATCAACGGCAAGGATCAACCCAACACCTTCCAGAGGTAAATTTACCGCAGTCAGGATCACCGTGATCATCACCAACCCGGCCATGGGGATAGCTGCTGCTCCGATAGAAGCCAATAAAGCTGTTATTACAATGATAAACTGGTTTACCAAGGTCATCTCAACACCATATGCCTGGGCAATAAACATGGCCGCCACGCATTCATACAATGCGGTTCCATCCATATTAATAGTAGCGCCTAATGGCAAAGTAAAACTGCTGATCTTATTGGATACCCCTGAATTTTTTTCCACGGCATTAATTGTCAATGGCAATGTGGCGCCGGAAGAGGAGGTGGAAAATGCGGTGAACAAGGGAGTGGCCATATTTTTCATATGCCTGAAAGGATGGGCTTTCCCAAGAAATTTGGTAAGGATAGGTAAAGTAATTAAGAAATGAATAGCCAGCGCTGCAATCACAGTTCCCATATATAAACCCATGCTCGATACCAGGTCGGCCAGGTTATCCTGATCTGCAACTGTTTTAGCTACAATCCCAAAAATACCAAAAGGGGTAAACCTGATCACAAAAAGGGTAATTTTCATCATCACTTCAAAAATGGCGTTAAATGCATTTTTAAGCGTGTTCCGGTATCTGTTATCTACTTTTGTAATAAAAAACCCAAATAGTATGGCAAAGAAAATAATGGATAACATCTGGTTATCATTAAAAGCCTGGAAAATATTATCCGGGATGATCTCAATCAATATTTCGCGAAATGTTCGTTGTTTCTCCTCCAGCCCTTCCACCGCCTGTGATAAATTCAAATCGGCGCCAACTCCCGGTTTGATGATGTTTACCAAAAATAATCCGGTGACAATAGCAAACAGGCTGGTCATGATATAATACCCAAAAGTTTTAAAGCTTAAACGCCCCAAATTAGTCCCGCTACCGATATTGGTAATACCGCTTATGAGTGAGCTTAGGATCAGTGGGATAATGATCATTTTTAATGCTCTGAGAAAAATATCCCCCATCCATGATACCCAACTTACCGGTTTATTAATATAAGCTGCTTTAAGTATTACCTGGCTGTTTTTTTTATATACCTCGCTTCCTATTAATTCCTGAACCTCATTTTCAAACCTATCCTGCCCGTCATAAACTTTTCCTTCAATGGTGCTTAACCGGTCGGTAACCGATTGTTCTATACCCCCACGTTTTAAAATTTTATACGATTTTTCCTGAATACCATGCTGTGTTGGAAATATCATTCCTTATGCAATGGCCAGTAACAGGGCAATCAATATCTGCCAGTGAAGTTGGAGTTTTTTCATATCAAGAAATAATAGGCTAAAATAGAAAAATTATGGTTTACTGTACTGATTTAGGTTTTGTTCTTCAACAATTTGTAAAGTCTATTCAAGGATGCAAAGAAAAGATTTAAAAATATTACATCCTTAAAAAAAGAAATTCTAACCCTTTACTTTACAAATTTTAATGAATTTGTTAAGTTTTAGACAATTTTGCCAAGCAACTAAAAAAATTTTGTTAGACGCAATATATTTTTTATTAAATTTGGAAATCCTAATGAATGTAGGAAAGGAAAAATTCAAAAACCGAAAAAAGCAAATACATTTTTTTAATGTTCTGATTTAGGACATTTTATTTATCAGGTTGGTGTTGTGTTGTATAAGTAGGATGAAGTGATGTGAATAAGTCATCAATTGTTTTGCTATTAGCAGTTACAAATAGCATTTTGTATTTAAATACAAACATTAATAAACGAATGAGCATCATTAATTAACATAACCATCAGAATATGAAAAAAATTTTAGTGCCTGAAAAGGATGGTAAAAGATTAATCTACTTTAATGATATAGTTTACTGTGAAGCTCAGGGGAAATACAGCGAAGTGTTTATTAATGGTTCCGGTAAAACGGTGGTCTGTAAAAGCCTTGGCGAACTTGAAGCTTTTTTATCCCAGGATTGTTTTTGCAGAATACACCGCAAATATCTTGTAAATCTCAATTTTCTTGAGAAAGTAAGCACCAACGGAAAATATATTATAGAATTAAAAAGCGACATACAGATTCCGGTCGCTTTCAGGCGCAAAAAACAAGTTTTAAAATGTATTGAATATTTTTTTGGAGAATAAACTATTACGTTCACTCCAAAAAACGATACGTTCATTCCTGAGAATACTACGCTCGTTAACTTTTTGGATTTTCTCTTGACATTCGGGATTATATGTTTTAATTTTAATGTCGGCAAAATCATTATTTAACTAAAATTTTTTACGATGAAAAAAATCAAATTTATTTCGGGTGTGGCCGTATCTGCAATTATTGTTTCGGTTTTAATTTTTAATTCTTGTAGTAAGCAGGAAAACGAGTGTAGAATTAATGCTAAAGAACAAAGCATTAAACTATCGGATGAAAATCAGGCATTTATTATCCGCTTGATTGATTTTAAAGAAAAAATAGATTACATAAAACAAAATCCCGATTACAAAAGCGGTGAAATGATGGACGCAAGCGAAGCGGTAAAAAGTATGGAAGATTTGTTTAACGTATCGCACGGTTTTCCCGATGAACAATACGGAAACACAAAAACCGACACAACAGTAGTTGTTATTGATGTAGACAACAACGAAGAAGTGCTAATGGATGATGTTGCAACAAAGTATGAGGAGATAAAAACTATTGTAATACAATATTATTACAATAGCGGTTTTACAGAAAAAGGATTTTTATTGCTTGATTTGGAAAAAGGAGAAATTGCCAATAACCAAATGGAAGTAAGCGTAAGGTCGGTTACGGGTGAAAAGGATGATGGTTGGGAGCCGTTTGGGGAGGATGATGACTGGCTATATGGTTATGGAATGGGAAGATGCGATTATACCCAGGATACAACCGATGCCGCAGAAGAAATACAAAAAGCATTAAATAAACATAAACCACTTGTTTCTCCCCCTCCGGGATACAGGTTTGTGTATGATCTTGATGAACCAATTCCTTTGTATCATGAGGACATTCTAAATTATCCAAATCCGGAAAATCCACCACCGGCTAATTATATGGATTACCTTATATTTTATGTTACCGAGAGTTCAGGCAATTTTACCCTAGGTGTAGAAGATTGTTTAATACCCGATGAGATGAATTTTCATTTTAATGGTGAAGAAGAAATAATATATGAAATATTGCCTGTTGAACTTGAAAAACCTTCAAACTGGACTTTTATGGAGTGCGATTTGAAAGGACTTGAAGGAGAAGATGGTGCCGGAGAAATTATTTACTTTCACGAAAACCATCTTCAATACGCATTTCGTTATTTGGTGTCTGTTGGTATAATAAAACCTCCGATTGAGCTTTAGATAATATATAACGGTTTGGTAAGTAACCTCACCAAACCGTTATAATAAACTTTACTTATTATGAAAGAAGTTACAACCATTATTCTACTGTTTATTTCAAATTTTTGCCTGTCGCAAAATTCTTTTGAATTTTCAATTATTTCTGATGAAGATTTATTAATAAACAAAGGTATTGAAGATGACGAGGGAAATTATATTCTTGTCGGAAAAATCGGTAATTATATAACTGATTGTTATGATGCTTATGTAGTAAAATTAACCCCGGAAGGAGATTATATTACAAAACGGATAATAAAGGCGGATACAAATACAACTTTTGGAACAATTGAAATATTAAACGATGGAAATTATCTTTGTATCGGGCCGATTGGCGTTGATACAAATGGATATAACCTGCGAAATGCATGGTTTTGCAAATTGGATACAGAGTTAAATATAATTTCTGAAAATCATTTTGAAATAGACAGCAATTATATTGCAATTACTCCTCATTATTCGGTTACCGACTGGAATAATAATATAATAATTTCCGGTCAGGTTTATTATTGGTATCCTGCTCCTCCGTATAAAGCAACCGATTTATTCTTTTTTAAAATTAACCAACAGGTCGATACATTATTAATAAGATATAATAAAGAATATATAGGCGGAGAATCAATTTGTGGTATAAGATCAATGCCTGACAGTACCGGGTATTGTTTTGTAGGAAACGGATTAGGTTATTTTTCTACTACACATTATACCACATTAAATTTAAATCTTGAGATAACAAGTGTAAAAGATTTAAGCGAGAGTTTATCCCAGCCATCTATGGGCAACTACCTTACAGATACTACGTTATTATGCAGCGGTTTGAACCACTTTGATAAAAATCAAAAAGATGACGTATATATCAATGTGATGGAAGTAGATACAACCGGATTGGTACAAAACGAACTTATACTTAATAAACATACTGATTTGGATGATTATGATGCATGGAAATACAGTAATGCTTATGTAAATGATACTACTATTTATATCGGAGGTTTTACATTGGTTGGGGGATGGTCAACATATCCTAGTATAATTGAACTGTTTATGATTGATAAGGATTTGAATGTGCTGGGATATAATGAGTACGGCGGGGATGCAAATTATAAACTGAAGGGAATTTTCCCGACATCGGACGGAGGTTGTTTTTTATATGCTTATATATTTGATAATATGCAGGGAGTACCGGAAAGAGATTTACATATCATTAAAGAATTGAGAGAAAATATTGATTTAATAACCTCTATTAAAAAAATAAAATCAAATAACGATTTCTTTAAACATTGGCCTAATCCTGTAAAAGATATTTTACATATTAAATTAAATAAAGAAGAAAATTTAAATAATTGTCAATTAAAAATCCTTAATATTTCAGGAAAGCTAATGACTGACCGGGAAGTATCAGGCAAAGGCAATTTGCTTTTAGTTAATGTAAAACCTCTTAAATCCGGAACTTATATTTATTACATGACAGATAATACTGGTAAAATACTGACTGGGAAATTTATTAAGAAATAATTTAACAACTTAAATATTATAATGTTATGAAGAAACTACAATTAATACTAATATTCATGGTAATCGGTTGCTATACTGCAATTTCTCAGGTCAGTATAACCAAAGAGTGTGTATTTTGCAAAGACAATGAAGTTGATTTTAAAAAATATGCAAGCGCAGTTGGGCAGAACAATATTGCAAGCGGAGAAGCAAGTTTTGCAGGTGGATTTGGAAACCAGGCATTAGACAATTATTCAATTGCCCTCGGTTACAACTCAATTGCAGGAGGATTGCATTCAATATCACTCGGTAGCGAAAGCCAGGCCAACGGAGTTTATTCCATAGCTATCGGGAGGCAAGCCTTTGCAACAAGTCCAAACGCCGTTGCAATCGGAAAATATATTGAATCAGCCGTTCCTTCATCATTCTCGTTCGGAACATATTTATCTAACAATGCCGGATTTTCATTTGTTATAGGTAAAGGTGCAGGTAATAGTTATAGATTGGTAAATGGAATAGATAATACATTGATGATAGGTTTTAATAGCACTTTACCTACATTTTTTGTAAGTGAATCAGTAGGAGGTAATGACAAAACCGGCCGCATAGGCATAGGCAACATCACCGCCCCCGAAGCAAAACTGCACATCAAAGCCGACAATAACGAAGATGCCGCTATAAAACTTGAACCGACAGGTTCGAATTACTATGGAAAAATTTTATTTGGCGATGACAACCACTTTATTTCCGGCAAAACAGGTGATGATTTAATGTTTAAAAGCGAAACCGGCAAAGGCTTTGTTTTCGAAAACGGAAATATTGAAATACAATCGGGGTATCAGGTTAAGACAGAAAAAGTAAGTGCTACAGGCAATAAATTGCAATTATATGATGATATAGGTGGAATTACTATTACAAATGAAGGTAAAGTAGGAATTGGTACATCTTCACCTACATATTCACTTACGATTAATGGGGATATGTTTGTCAGCTCAGATGCCACTTTCCTTAATTCAATTACCCAAACCGCAGGCAATTTTATCGAAACCACGCAAATAAAAGCTCCCGATGCCAACGGCCTTAACCTTACCGGCCAAAACGGCAACGGGATATTTATTGAATATGGGGGTAATGTGGGGATAGGAACATCCAATTTGAATGCAGATTATATCCTGAATGTAAATGGAAAAATCCTGGCTGAAGAACTTAAAATTGAGGAAGAGGTAGGTGCCGATTTTGTTTTTTATGATGACTACAACCTACCAAAGTTGGAAGATGTTGAAAAGTTTATTCAAAAGAATAAACACTTACCCGAAATACCTTCGGCAAATGAAATGAAAACCAACGGAGTTGAAATTGGAGATCTACAAATTAAATTATTGCAAAAAGTTGAGGAACTTACTCTGTATTTAATTGCCCAGCAGAAAACAATTAATCAGCAGCAAGAACAAATTGAAAAACAAAATTCTGAAATAGAAAAGTTGAAAGGTATAATGCAGTAGGCAAAACCTTACAGGTCGAAGCAGGCCAGTGTGGTAGCGACCTGAAAGGTTGAAAAAAGAAAAAGGAAAGATAGGATTACGATTTACAAATTACAATCAATTATCAATTTTTTTTTCAATTACTATAAATTTTAAACACATGAAACATAAAATACTAATTATTCCGCTTGTTTTTTTGCTATTGCTACAGTTTTCCGTTGCACAGGAATATAGCTCCATATCACCCGAATGGCTGATCAATTCTTCAGGCGATAAATGGGATGTGGTTTGCGATATGGTTACCGGAACTGATAGCAGCATTTTCCTGGCCGGGAATTATACCACCACTTCCAAAATAAAAGATAGAACCGCTACTTTAACCGGTGATGATAACAGTTTCATTGTAAAACTTGACAATAGAGGAAACGAATTGTGGCAAACACATTTAATAAGCGCCGGCTACAGTTATATCTCCTCATTGTCGTGCGACAGCGAAGGGGCAGTTTATGCTTGTGGCACTTTTAAAGGTAGTTTGAATGTTGGGACAACTTCACTAGATACTTCCCGGGTTAAAAGCCTTTTTATTCTAAAATTAGACAACAACGGTGAGATTGTAATGTTACAACAAATCCCCGGAAATTTTTCAAATAGCCATCTAACTATTGCCAACAACAGCAAAAACGAACTTTTGCTCGTAACTTCTTTTAAAGGAAGATTACAGATTGATAACAGGGATTACACAAGTTTATACTATTATGATATCCTGATTGCAAAAATTGATAATAACGGGAAATTTAAAGAAGTAACCACCCTTCACGGAAAAGGGGATGATAGAATAAATGATATTGCCTGTACGGGCGAAGATGGTATTTATATCACAGGTTCGTTTGAAAAGGATTTGCTATTCGGAGACAAAATAATGAAAACGAAAAATGGCAGCGATGCTTTTCTTATTAAACTTAATGATGAATTGAAATTTGTTTATGGAAAACAAATCGGTGGAATTTATGATGATTACGGGAAAAGCATTTCAATTGACAACAACGGTAAGATATTACTCGCAGGTTCCTTTGCCGGTGAACTATCCCTGCCGGATGGCTTTAAACTCACATCCAACGGCGTGCTTGATGTTTTTATAATAAAATATGATAAAAATGGCAATTTGATTTGGGCAGATAGTTTCGGTGGCGGCGCAAACGATTACGTCAGTTCAATGACACTCAGCCCTTCGGGGAACATATATATTGACGGCACATACCGTGGAACGATTGAAAAGGAAAATTTTAAAATAGAATCTTCAGATTTTTCAAACGACATTTTTCTTGCAAAATACGATACAGAAGGAAAATTCAGGTTTTTAGAGACTGCCGGTGATACCAATGTTGATTTCGGGAGAAAACTGATAAGCGATACTGAGGGTTATATTTATCTTTCGGGTGATTTTACCAAATCATTAAAATTTCTTGACAAGGAAACTACAGAAGCAGTAGACAATGATTTTTTTATTTCCAGATTGTATGATTGCGAAGAAAGCCCAAAAGTGCAACTACCCGCGGATACTACGCTTTGCGGTACGGAGTTGACATTAAACGCCGGTTCAGGATTTGAGCAATACTTTTGGAACCAAGAGCCGGGTACAGAACAGTACATTGTTGACACATGCGGAATTTATGTTATTGAGGCAATTGATGAGTTTGGGTGTGTTTCAATGGATACAATAATTGTTCAGTTAAACCAACTACCCGAAGTTTATCTCGGAGATACTATTACAGTACAGCAAGGGGAAATTGTTTCGCTGATTGCACCAAGTGGTATGAAAGAATATTTATGGAGTGATGGTTCTTCATTATCTTTTCTCGATATAAATACATCTAATATAAAACCTGGTGAATATATCTATTGGGTTCAAGTTACCGATGAAAATAAATGTGTTTCAGCAGATGAAGTGTTGATAAAAGTTATTTATAATACGTTATCAATGTCCATTGAAATAAAAGACATAGTTGGACAAGATTTAAAAGCGAATATTTCACCAAATCCAGCCAAAGATATCATAGTATTACACTTAGAAAATATAGATATTAACTCAGAAATTGAGATTCTTTTATATACCAATGAAGGAGTTCGGGTAATGAACTATAAAACCCGAGGTTTTACCAAAGATATAAATATTAGTTTGCAAGTAGGATCTTTTGAAACAGGTTCTTATACGATCAGGATTTCAAATGGCACCGGAATCATTATTAAAAATATTGTACTTGTTAATTAAAGAAAATTCTTTATGAAAAATATAAAAACATATAAAAAGGAATTTTTATTGATTCTGTTTATTAGCTTTATTAACCTCTTTGCAATTAGTAATATTGAAGATGGAGAACCATTCTATACACCATCTATTCTTCCTCCATCTCCTACTGCAAGTGAGTTAGGAAGGTATGGTCAAATTCCGGTTGGATTGTACACAGGAACACCTAATATAAATATTCCTTTATACACATATAAAACGAAAAATTTATCCTTGCCAATTTCATTAAGTTATAATAGCAATGGAATTAAAGTTGATCAGGTTGCATCATGGGTAGGGATGGGTTGGTCATTAAATGCTGGGGGTGTTATAACACGTACTGTACGTCATCAGCCCGATGATAAATTTGAAAGATGGAATTTAGATAATATTGAAGAATTAACACCAGATGTTTTAGATTTTTTAGATAATGCCTGGAATGAAGCCATTGATACAGAACCTGATTTGTTTGTTTTCAACTTCTGCGGATATTCAGGTAAGTTCTTTTTTAACGATAACTCTGAACCCGTAGTTACTCCATACCAGGATCTATACATTGATGTGACTTTTTCTACATATACAGATCCTACTACTATCATATTTACCACTCAGGATGGTATTAAATACATTTTTGGTGGGGATAATAATTGTATAGAAACCTCCAAAACTGCGCCATCAGGATCAGGATGTACTAAGAATTATGATGTTTTTGTAGAAACAGCTTGGTATTTAAAGAGCATTACTCATCCATTAGGAGATATAATAAATTTTGAATATGGTGCTAAACTCGGCAGTTACTTATCAGGTTTAAATCAAACGATTAGTAAAAAAATAGACGTTTACGGAACAGGAATGTGTTTCGATAATTATTGCGATGCGGGAGAAACCAAAACATGTGGTATTTATCTATATGTAAAAACCGTTCACCTGACAAAAATATCTTCACCAAATCAAATATTTGGCAGCTTGTTATTTTCCAGTACGAGTGATAGAAATGACCATTTTGATGTAAAACTTGATAATATTTCTATCAGGGATAAAAATAATGAAGAGCTAAAAAGTATTCATTTCAATTATAACTTCTCTTATAATGACAATGGGAATTTTACCAATTATATTCATGATGACAATGCAGAATTAAAGTACAGGATGTTTTTAGACACAATCATTATTAAAGATAAAATTGGTGTTAATATTGAGGACTATTATTTAGAATATGATGATATAAACGGATTACCTCCAAGGCTTTCTTTTTCTCAGGATCACTGGGGTTATTTTAACAATGTCTGGAATGATTATTTTGTACCGGTACCGGAAGAAGATATTTATAATGTATTTACTGATATTGGGGGAGACAGGAATCCTGATGGAGTTGTGTCAGTAAAGGGTTTGCTGACAAAAATAATATATCCTACCGGAGGTTATAATGTTTTGGAATATGAGCCCAACGTAAAGTGGGGAAGTGAAACAATCTATCCTCAACGGACAACATTGATTGTTGATACTACAGGTTACGGATTTAAAACACCAGTTACAACTTCAGCTAGTATTACTTTACCGTATTATCAGGTTGTTGAAATACATGCTTCTATTGAAATTGATAGTTCTATATGGCAATATGATCCTCAGCACCACCAGGGTAGTCTTACTATTTTTGATATTGATGCATCAGAATATATTTACCAGGATGCTCAAATTACTTTAGGTAACTCAATTATAACCAGTATTGATCTGGAAGGGGAACATCAATATTTCATAACTGTAGAGGCAGTTGGAGAGCCAGTCACAACTACACTTTGGTTCAAATATTATGCTACCGACCCACAAATTAATTACCAGAATTTTCCAATAGGAGGTCAAAGGATCAAAAGTGTTACATCATTTGATAATATAAAGCAAGAGGGTGAAACTATAAAATATTTTTATTCTAAAATAGACAATCCGGATGTCTCAACAGGTAGTTTATCCGGCTTTCCAAACTATTTTTCGGTTCAAAGGAGTTTAATGCCTTGTGCTGAGCAAGGGTTTTGGTGCGATGAGTTTGGTTGTAGTTATGCTGTTTTATATTCCAACAGTCAGGAACAATTGTTCAATTATGGATCCCATCATATTACTTACAGATGGGTAACAATCTCATACGGGGAAAATTTTGAAAACGGTGGTGAAGAATATAACTTCCATGTCTCAAAAGATCAGTATGGCCAGATAATTTATGGTTTTCACAATATAATGGGATCAACAAAATCAAACCAAAGTTGGAATAATGGGCTTGAAAAGTATAATAGGAAGTTTATAAAATCACAAACAGGTGAAGTTATTACTATTGAAGAAACAACTACAAGTTACTCATACATTACAGAGACAAGGAACAAGGAGGTAGCAAATGGAATAGTAGTAAGGAAAAAATACAATCCGGTTTGTCTAAAGGATGTTTATGTATTTTGTAATGGATATAATGTCGGTTATTACTATTATGCAACTGATACAGATACATTGTGGCATTGTTGTCATGGACATGATCCCGGAGACACTCTCACATTTTATTCATCAGTAGAACATTTTGATGTGATGCGATATGAAATATACTCTTACTGGAATTATATTGATACCATAACAACCATTACTTATGACAACAATGGCGAAAATCCAATTACAAATACTACCGCTTATTTTTACGATAATGAAGACCATGCCCTGCTATCAAGAACGATTATTATTGATAGTAATGGGGATGAGATAATAACAAAAACCTATTATCCCGAAGATTATGATGAAGGGGTTGCGAATTTTGAGCAGATTATAGATAATAATTTTATTACAGCCCTGCCCATTGATGAAAGAACATATAGAAATGACATTTTGATCAACGATAAGTTAACCAAATATAACGATTATGGTCAACCCATTGAAATATATTTGGCAGAATCTGAACTTGGAACCTCACATCCTTTTAATTCCGGTGATCCATATTCATTTGGAGTAAAGAGAATGAACCTTGAATATAGCCCTGATTTTAATTTGATTTCATATCATGCTGAAGATGACAAACCTACATCATTTGTATGGGGTTATGATTATACTTTTCCATTAGCCAAAGTTGAAAATGCGACTTTCGATGAGGTGGAGTTAAATTTAGAATGCACTATTGCTCAACTTCAGGATAAAACCGATGCTGAATTAATGACCATATTCAGCAATTTACGAACTACACTTTCTGATGCTTTTATCACTTCTTATACCTATTCTCCTTTAATAGGCATAACTTCCGAGACTGATCAAAATGGGATAACAGCCTATTATGATTATGATGATTATGGACGGCTTGTAACCATCCGTAATCAGGAAGATTTTATCATCAAACATATAGAATACAATTATATTGAACTGGAATAAAATAAGATACAATGGGTCGAATTAATAAATCATAAAAAATTTAGAATGAAAAAAATATTTATAATATCCATTTTAAGTTTTCTGGTGATTATTTCAGGTTTTCCCCAATCCGGGGATGATGGCTGGAATAACCGTATTATTGATACCTATGAAAATGATATTGAAAAGGCAAGAGAATCCATAACCTTTGTTCCGGGGTTTGATACCGAAGGCCATACCGATTTTAATGCCTACATTGATCCTGATCTTCCTTTAAACGGCGGCAATCCGGTTACCGACGGTGAATTTAACATGAATTACATCAGGCAGTTTACACCTATACATGATAATGCAACTGAAACAGTACCCGTTCACGATGGACTTGATTATTCCGGTTGGGCAGAAAATATTACATACTATGAAGGACTTGGCCGCCCGATTCAAAAAATAGCAGTAAAAGGAACTGTTGCCGGAACCGACTTAATACAGCCAATAGTATATGACGATTACGGACGAATAAATGAAGAATATCTACCTTACGCCATTGCACAACTTAGTGGAGGAAGCGGAGGTCCCGGAGGCGGAGATGGTACTCCGGGTGGTTACCGCCCCGATTTTCTCCCCGAACAACAAGACTTTCATGGTTTCTACAATCCCGGTGAACAGCAACATACTTTTGCTGAAAAAGAATTTGACGGCTCGCCATTGAACAGGGTTATGAAAAAAGGCTTTGCAGGTGAGGACTGGGATGTTGAAAACGGCAACCCAATTGAATTTGAGTATTCGACAAATGGCTCTGAAATACCGTTATTCCGTGTTCAAACCGACTATGACCTCGAAAAAGATGGGTTTTATAATGCAGGAACTTTATATAAAAACACTATTATTGATGAAAACGGAAATAAAAACATTGAATATAAAGATAAATTGGGGCAAATCATTGCAAAAATTATCTCGTCAACAGATATTCCCGGAACAACCTTGGAAACATATTATGTTTACGATGATTTCGGTAACTTAAGGTATGTAATTTCACCAAATGCTTCCGGATATATGAAAGACCATGCAGACGGTACAATAGGGTATATCACAACCAATACAACGATACAGCAACTTTGTTATTATTACCAGTACGATGAACGGCAAAGAATGACCATTAAAAAACTTCCTGGCGTTGAACCTGTATATATGGTTTATAATAAAAGAGACAAACTGGTTTTAACCCAGGATGGAAATTTAAGGAATAACGACGACTGGCTGTTCACAAAATACGATGTTTTTAACCGCCCGGTTATGACTGGGAAGTTTTATCTTTATCAACCTATAGGCCAAGAAGATGTTCAGCAATTTGTTGATTTTTATTATACTACCTATTTTGAACAAGTAAATCTTGCAGGCGATCATGGTTATACAAACGATGCATTCCCTGATATTACATCTGCCGGTTGCGAAGTTTACACAGTAACTTATTATGATAATTATGAATATATTGAAACTGAATATGGTAGCACATATAGTTTTGCAGATGATGAAATTACTTTTTTATACGACCCTGCCGAGAATATAAAAGGACAAGTTGCCGCCGTAAAAACTAAAATATTGCCAAATTCCGAAATTGTAATTGGAATGGATTATTTGATCAGTGTAAACTATTACGATAAATATTTAAGGCTTGTCCAAACTATTACAGATAACCATTTGGGTGGACTGGATATTATTTCCAATAAAATCAATTTTACCGGAGATATAATTTTAACCAAAGAAAACCACGATAACGGAACAGAAAATATTGCTGTTCAGACCGAATTTGAATACGATAACGGCAAACGCCTGAAAAAAACCAAACATAAAATCAACGATGAAAGCTGGGTTACTGTCAGTGAACAAAAATATGATGAATTAGGACGGGTTAACAGGAAGTACTTACATGGAGGTAGTGCCGGCTCACTTCAAACCGTAAATTTCAGATACAATATCCGCAACTGGCTTACCGATATAAATGATGTAGCAAATTTAGAAAACGACCTGTTTGCCATGAACCTCGGTTATCCCGGTGGTACTTATCCGCAGTATAACGGCAACATATCTTCAATGCAATGGAAAACCTCAATGTTTAGTGCTAACACTTATAATTTCAATTATGACGGTGCAAACAGGCTGACCACAGCTGACAACACTGGCACAGGTAATTATAATACAAATTATTCTTACGATAAAAACGGAAATATATTAACTTTGAACCGTTATGGACCTACCGTCCCCGGTGGCGGGTCGGGCAGCATAGATGTACTGGCCTACACTTATGATGGAAACAGATTGAAAACAGTTAATGACATACCCGGTTCACCACCTCATCAAAACAACGGGTTTTCTGACAACGGCAGTTATTCATACTCAAACCCCGAATACTTTTATGATGCAAACGGGAATATGATATCCGATTTAAATAAAGACATGACCATTACAAAGTACAATTACCTGAATCTGCCCGAGCAGTTTAACATAAATTCTGACAGTTATAATGAGATAAGTTATCTTTACAGCGCCGCAGGTGAAAAATTAAGGAAGCAAACACACATTGATTATTCACCTGCTAATACTACCGATTATATTGGTAGATTTGTGTACGAAGATGATGAATTGAAGTACATTCTAACAGACGAAGGCAGAGTAATGGCAAACAGCGGAAATTTTGAATATCAATATTTTTTAAAGGACCATTTGGGAAATACCAGGGTAACATTTACCCAAATCGGCGAAGTAATACAAGAGGATAGCTATTACCCCTTTGGTCTGGCAATGAACGGATTAAACTATGAAACCGGCCTGGATTACAAAAACAAATACCTGTACAACGGTAAAGAGTTGCAGGATGAGTTTGGGTTGGATTGGTATGATTATGGGGCACGGTTTTATGATGCGCAGTTGGGGAGATTTCATACTGTTGACCCTCTTGCCGAAGATTATTCTTTTCAATCACCATTTGTCTATGGTGCAAACAACCCGATCAGGTTTATCGATTTTATAGGAATGAGTGCCGGAGATCCACCCAATAAAAATGAGCAAAAAACAGATTGGAAAAAGGTAGGTTTCTATTCAAAACAAGTGACATCTGTAATTACAGCCCTTTTCGGTTACCGATCAAGTATGTTTGGCGATGTAAATGATGGGATAGATGCAGTTAACGGACAAATTTATCCTAATCCTGATTATGATGAACTCGATTTATCATTATCTGAGTTTGCAATTCAAGATGCTAGAAATACAGGTGAATTAGACAAATTTGTTGATGTAATAAATGACGCAAATGAATTACTTGAAAGTAACGATTTAAATCAGATTGATGCTTATTTGGTTAATGACTATCAAGCAGAACAGCTAGAAAGCGGAGAAATAAATATTAGCGACATTAGTAGTTCTAAAACTGGTAGTCCATCTACTGCTCAATCAGAAGCGGATTTGGATGAGAATCAAGATAAATCAAAAATTATTTTTCATCGTCAATATGATAATGGATTTAATGAGCAGAGTTTTTCTGAATCTGGTGTAATTGGTAATTTCCCTATAAAAAGGGAGGAAGAAGAATGAAAAGAATTAGAATACCAATTGTAGTAACTATTTTATTATTTTTCATTTCATGTGATTCAAAATATTATAAGGAATCCAATAAAAATAATATTGATAGTGAGGTAAGCGAGAAAGTTATTTCTTGGCATGATAGCGCATATTCTCACCAAAAACAGGTTCTTGATTACGATAAAAGTTTAAAACGTTATGTTTATAAATATTATAGGTTTGATGGATCATTAAAAAGTATCATTCCTCTGAAGGATGGAAAAATGAATGGCACAGTAAAATATTTCCATAGGAATGGACTTGTAAGTTTTGAAATTGACCATGTAAACGGAATAAAGGATGGAAATATGAAAAGTTTTTCTAATGAAGGCACATTGATGTCAACTGGAAAATATAAGAGAGGGAAAAAAGATGGGGAATGGAAATATTTTTCTTCTAATGGTAATTTGAAAAGAACAGAAGTGTATAAAGAAGGGATATTAACTTATAAAGTAGTCGAGCTTGAATAAACAGTTTTAGTTTATTGAAATATCTGATTGTTGAATATTTAAATCCTTTATTTCTTTTTGAATTGTATCCACATACTTGGCAAAAATATTTATCAATTTCATTTTCGTATGAAAATCCCTTGAATCTCCTGGTGAACTTGCCTTTTTCTACATAATATCTATCAGACCTACATCTTGGGCAAAAATTTTCATCTTTAGGATTAGGTTGAGTATTAAAATCATTAGAAACAATAATGTCATTTATCCTATTTACTTTAATGCTTCTTGTCGATAGCTCTTGAAGTATTTTATGCTGAGATGAAGGTAAAAAAGAATCATATCTATACTGATAAAAATAGGCCAACTCAATATTGCTTAGAGTAGTTAAAAAAACTTTCAAATTATTATCCATAACTAAACACTCAATTTAATAACCTGAATTCGATATAAAAAAGTCAAAAAAATGTAAAGAATAAGGTTTGTTTTGGGTATTTATAGCCTGAAATACAAATAGATACACAAAACAATTTTTATGAATAAAAACACAAATTTAGCGAAAATATTCCTATATGACAGATGAATTATGCAAAGAATTGACTAAATTAATGAAGGGACACCAAATCGTAAAAATATTGGAAGGAATCTTACACTTCCGGCAGCAATCCGCAATATAACGGAAACATATCATCAATGCAATGGAAAACCTCAATGTTTGACCTGAATAATTACCATTTCGATTATGATGGTGTAAACAGATTAATTGTTGCCGATTATTCCCCTTATCAAACAAGTTACACTTATGACAATAACGGAAATATATTAACTTTAAACCGATTTGGAAAATTAAGCGGGGGAGGAGGTTTTGCCCCTATTGATGAGTTGACTTACACTTATTCAGGTAACCAACTTGAAAGTGTAAATGATATTAATTATATGCATCATCAAAACAACGGTTTTTCTGATAATGGTGCATTTCTAAACTCTGAATACAATTATGATGCAAATGGCAATATGGTTTATGACACAAATAAAAGACTCAGGGTTGACCAATATAATCATTTAAATTTACCCCAACAAATAAAGATTAATACAGACAACCCGAATAAAATAAGCTATCTTTACGATGCAGCAGGCACAAAATTGAGAAAACAAACAAAAATAAACAACACCATAGAAACCACCACCGACTATATAGGCACCTTATTTCCGCAAACATTTTTTTATCCACAAATTCCACGAATTGGATGAAGTTTCTTATCAGAAACTTAGGAAAAATTACATTTTCAATCCAAGAGGACACAAACACCCTTACCCACTTTCAT
>JAUVJI010000161.1 GCA_030596605.1 Bacteroidales bacterium | reverse complement strand
TAAGATGTCATAAATGCAAGGTTATTTTACAATATTACAAATACCCTTGCACTAAAACAAATTTCTTTTTACATACTTTTCAACAATATCAATGTTTATAAAGTTTCTGAGGAAACCCTAAATAAACTGCAATAAATGTAAAATAATAAAATTCAATGGTTTAAGGAAAATTCGAAATTCTCTTTGAGAAACTTTGTGGAAACTTTGTGGCACTTTGTGAAATAGCTATACCACAGAGCTACAGAGAAAAATCTAAATATCATTTTTTAGAATTGAACAGCCCTGCCCCTTTGTATCCCAATGTGCCAACCCTAAAAAAGTTTTATTATTTTTGCGTAAATTTTTTGATCCATATGAAGACGTTATATATTCACGGTTTAGATAGTTATCCGGTTCCTGAAAAAACAAAAATAATGAAAAAAGCCGGATTATCAGTTATAGCTTTACACATCAATTACAGGGAAAAACTTGGTGTTTATGAAACATTAAAAGATAGGATTATCAGAAAAAAAGTTGATTTTATTATCGGAAGTTCTCTGGGAGGCTACCTGGGTTATTGGTTAGCCGAAGATACAGGAATACCTTGTTTACTCTTTAATCCTGCTATGGAATATACTGATGTTTTTTATTCAAAAATCCCAACCATTGAAGAGTATAAATGCCCTGCCCGCTACATCGTATTAGGAGCTAAAGACGAGTCTATCAATAGTCAGAAATCACTTGAGTTTTTCCAGGCAAAAGAAAAGGAAATACCTGTTCAACGAATTGTAACCTGCGATTGGCTTGGTCATAAAATTGATTTCGACACATTTGGCGGAATGGTCAACTGGGCAGTTTATAGTATGAAAAAACTTGGCAAATATAAAAGGTTGGTGAAATAGATATATCAACCAACCTTAATCTTTTAATTTTCATCAGGAATCACATAAAAAATAATTCCCCTCTTTATTTTTTTGTAACTAATCAGTCTCAAAATACAAAATTAACTTTGACTTTACTCTGTGAAACTCAGTGTCTTCTTTGTGGTTCTTTTGCCAAGGGCATTCCTTTGGAAGTGAAACAGCTATTACACAAAGTTGCTCAAAGAAGCTCAAAGTGGCACAAAGAATAAACAAGAATTATTACAAATCCTTATTCTTATAGCTTTTCAGTACACTGATTAGTTACATAATCTTCAGTCCAATAAGAAGGACAACTATGGCTAATAAAATCTTTGGGGCGTAAAATATAATTTACTCAACAGCCATTTGTAAATAGGTATTGATCTTTTCCATAATGAAGTTTTTAATTTATTAATTTGATTTTTCCAAATAACTTATACAAAATCTAAACAAGCCCTACTTTACACAAACTTAACAACAAAACCTGAAATCGAATATTTTTTTTCGTAATATTGCAGGCTCAAATTTTGAACAAGTAATACTCAGTAAATCAATAGATAAGAAAAATATTTTAGTTATGTCAAAAATTAAAAATAAACATGTTTACACTTTCGGAAACAAAGAAGCCGAAGGTAATGCTACCATGAAAAACTTACTTGGTGGAAAAGGGGCAAATCTTGCAGAAATGAATCTCATAGGTGTTCCGGTTCCTCCCGGATTTACAATTAATACAGATGTTTGTACATTATATTATAAAGAAGGCAGGGACCAGGTAGTTGAGTTAATAAGAAAAGAAGTTGAGGCCGGCGTGAAGAATGTCGAAAATATCATGGGAACAAAATTCGGTGATAAAGAAAATCCATGTTTATTATCTGTTCGTTCGGGTGCAAGAGCTTCTATGCCGGGGATGATGGATACAGTCCTTAATTTAGGGTTAAATGACATTGCTGTTGAAGGAATTACCAGAAGAACCGGAAACGAAAGGTTTGCCTGGGATTCATACAGGAGATTTGTTCAAATGTACGGAGATGTTGTGATGGAAATGAAACCTGAATCGAAAGAAGACATCGATCCTTTTGAAGAGATCATTGATAAATTGAAAGAAGAGAAAAAGGTAAATCTCGATACTGATTTGTCAACTGACGATCTGAAGGAACTTGTTAAAAGATTTAAAACAGCAGTTAAAGCGAAGACCGGCAAAGATTTTCCGGATGATCCATGGGAGCAGCTTTGGGGATCCATCATGGCCGTATTCGGAAGCTGGATGACAGAAAGAGCAATCTATTACAGAAAATTGAATGATATTCCTGATGAATGGGGAACAGCAGTAAACGTACAGGCCATGGTATTTGGAAACATGGGGCAGAATTCAGGAACCGGAGTTGCCTTTACAAGGGATGCAGCAACCGGTGAGGACATATTCAACGGTGAATATTTAATTGATGCACAAGGTGAGGATGTTGTTGCCGGTATAAGAACACCAGGACAAATTACAAAAGAAGGCTCCATCAGGTGGGCAGCTTTGGCAAAAGTTTCGGAAGAAGATAGAAAATCAAATTTCCCCTCTCTCGAAGAAGTGATGCCGGAGATTTATAAAGAACTGGATGCAACTCAGCAGAAACTGGAAGATCATTATACAGATATGCAGGACCTGGAATTTACTATTCAGGACGGAAAACTCTGGTTACTGCAAACAAGAAATGGTAAAAGAACCTGCGCCGCTATGGTAAAAATTGCCATGGATATGTTGGACGAAGGTATGATCAATAAAAAAACTGCCCTGATGCGGGTTGAACCAAATAAACTTGACGAACTGCTTCACCCGGTTTTTGATGACAACGCAATTAAGAAAGCAAATGTTGTAGCCAAAGGACTTCCGGCTTCTCCGGGAGCGGCTACGGGCCAAATTGTATTTCATGCTGATGAAGCCGAAGAATGGGCTGCATCCGAAAAGAAAGTTATACTTGTCAGGATTGAAACCTCACCTGAAGATTTAAAAGGGATGAATGTAGCTGAAGGAATCCTAACCGCAAGAGGTGGTATGACTTCACATGCAGCTGTTGTTGCACGTGGAATGGGCAAATGCTGTGTTTCAGGTGCGGGAAGTATAAAAATTGATTATAAAGCAAGAACTTTAAGTTGTGACGGAATTACATTTAAAGAAGGAGATTGGATTTCACTCAACGGGTCAACAGGAGAAGTATATGAAGGAAAGATCCAAACCACACAACCGGAAATGAGTGGCGATTTTGGTAAAATTATGGAACTGGCTAATAAAACAGCTAGAATGAAAGTCAGGACAAATGCCGACACTCCCCATGATTCACAAGTAGCAAGGGATTTTGGAGCTGTGGGTATTGGACTTTGCAGAACAGAGCATATGTTCTTTGGTGACGGAAAAATTCAGGCGATGCGCGAGATGATTCTTGCAGAAGATGAGGATGGCAGGAGAAAAGCCTTAGATATTCTTTTACCCATCCAAAGAGAAGATTTTGAAGGTATTTTTGAGGCCATGCACGATCTGCCTGTAACGGTTCGTCTTCTTGATCCACCATTGCATGAATTTGTACCCCATGAAGAAAAAGGACAACAGGAGATGGCTGATTTGATGGGAATAACACTTGAGGGCGTAAAAGAAAAAGTTGAGAATCTTTCAGAAATTAACCCCATGTTAGGTCACAGGGGATGTCGCTTGGGAAATACCTATCCTGAAATTTCAGAAATGCAGGCCAGGGCAATTATTGAAGCCGCAATGAATTTGAAGGCAAAAGGCATCAATACACATCCTGAAATTATGATTCCTTTAACAGGAACAATTGAAGAAATGAAGATGCAGGAAGATATTGTAAGAACAACTGCAGAAAAAGTATTTAAAGAAAAAGGGGACAGGATTGACTATTTGGTTGGCACCATGATTGAAGTTCCAAGAGCAGCTTTAACTGCTGATGAAATTGCGACATCTGCTGAATTCTTTTCCTTCGGAACAAATGATTTAACCCAGATGACTTTCGGTTATTCAAGAGACGATGCCGGTAAATTCCTTCCGGTTTATTTGCAGAAGAATATTCTTAAAGTTGATCCATTCCAGGAATTGGATCAAACCGGTGTTGGCCAGCTCGTTGAAATGTCCGTTAAAAAAGGTCGTAAAACCAGGCCCAACATCAAACTGGGTATTTGCGGGGAGCATGGTGGAGATCCTTCTTCCGTTGAATTTTGTCACAGGGTAGGTCTGGATTATGTAAGCTGTTCACCTTTCCGTGTACCAATTGCACGATTAGCAGCAGCACAGGCTGTAATCAGAAAAAAAGAGGAAAAGAAAGCTAAGAAAACTTCTAAGAAACATAAGAAAGCTAAAAAATAATCATCATAAATAATTTTAAAGAGCAGCTCAGTGGGGCTGCTTTTTTTAAAACCAATTGATTAAAATAAACAAGAGATAAAACAATGAAAAAATTAATTAAAATAACAACACTTTTTTGCATTACTGCAATTATTGCAGTTTCATGCACTCAACTTCAACAAAAAGAGGAAGCAAAAGAAGATTGCAAATCAGAGTATAAACCTAATAACATAGCTTTGGCTGATGGTGCCATAATGCATCCGGAATATGTAAAAACCATTGGCCGTATGGCTTATGTATGGGGCTGGCCTATTGTAAATAGCCATAACCGACGGGCAGGGATTACTCAAGCTCCCGAACCGGGAAAACTTGGCGGTGTAGTTCCGGTAGCACCTCGTGGACGACTTTCGATGCTTAACGACTATATAAAACCAAATCAAAGTTTTGTAGCCTGCCCTAATCAGGATGTTGTTTACGGCACAACCTTTTGTTCACTTGATGAAGAACCGGTTGTATTACAATTACCTGATTTTGGCGATCGATTTTGGATAGTTGCGCTTTATGATGCCCGTACAGATCAGTTTGGAGAGCTGGGAAAAGCTTATGGTACTAAAGCGGGTTTTTATTTATTGGTTGGCCCAAATTGGGATGGTGCAACTCCGGAAGGCATAACAGGTGTAATTCAATCAACCACCGAGTTTTGCTTTGCCGGTCCTCGTATTTTTTTAAACGACACCGATGAAGACCGCGAAGCTATTAAACCTATTGTAAACCAAGTTAATGCTTATCCATTAACTGAGTTTAACGGTGAAATGAAGATTAAAGATTGGGCTGAAACTCCTTCTTTCCCTGCTCCTGAAGTTGAAGGAGAAAGAAGTTGGGTTGTTCCTGAAGTTTTCTTCGATCAGCTACCAAGCGTTATGGATTTAGTACTTCCAATGCCGGGTGAAGAAGCATTGTATGCATCCATTCGCCAGGTATTAGCTGCTGCTGAAAAAGATCCTGAAGTAATGAAAACATTGGTAGAAGTTGCAATTGAAACTGAAAAAGAAGTTATTAAACCACTTTTTTTGTGGAAACACAATGGCATTCCTGCCGGTAACGAATGGAACAGGTCGGTGAATAATGCAATTTGGGGATTTGATTATTTAATGCGTACTGCTTGTGCAAAGTCAAATATGTTCGAAAATCGTTCAAATGAAACACAGTATTATTATACAGATAACGACTCAAATGGGGAACAACTTGAAAGCTCTAATTTATATACTATTAATTTCCCGGAAGGTCAGCTTCCTCCGGTAAATGGATTCTGGTCGTTAACTTTATATAACGAACACCATATTTTCACACCTAATGAGCTGAACAGATATTCATTGGGTACAAAAAATAAAACCTTAAAATACAATGAAGATGGTTCACTTACCCTTTATGCCGGGATAAATCCTCCGGGTAATGGAATGGATTCAAACTGGCTTCCTGCTCCGGAAGGAACTTTCTCACTTTATATCCGTGCTTATTGGGGAAAAGAAGCTATACTTGATGGATCATGGAAACCTCCAGTAATTGAAAAAGTAAATTAATTTAAATTATATAGAAAATGAAAAAAGTAACAAGTTTAATTATTGCAATTGCCATAACAATTGGTTTTATGGCCTGTGGAACACAAACCAAAAAGGAAGATGTAAAAGAACAAAAATCAGAAGAAGTTAGTACTACTCCAGAAAAACCTTCAGATGCTGATTTGATGGCATTTAAAGTATATCACCATATGATGTACATGGTAACGACTGCGCAGCAAGCGGGTGGCACAAATAAATTGCTTCACACAAAAGAACTTCCCACAGAAGGAACTGATCCTGTAGTTACACCAGCTTTAGATCATATTTATACAAAAGTTGTAGTAGACCTTACAGAAGGACCTGTAACTGTTGAATATCCTGAAATTGAAGAAGGCCGTTATTATTCAATCCATATTACCGACCAGGAACATTATACTATTTACGATGAGATTCACCCTAAAGGGAAATATACAATTGTACGTAAAGGAATAGATATGGAAGTTCCGGAAGGTGCTACTGTAATTGAAAGTCCAGGAGATTATCCTCACCTTTTTATCAGAGTTCAGGTAAAAACTGCCGAAGACATGGTAAATGCATGGGCTATTCAGGAGAAAATTAAACTTACCAGCGTAAGCAGTAAAGAATTAATAATTGAGAACCCGATAAAACATACCCTTGAAACACATGATGTTTATCCACAAAATAAAGACATGCTTGAGTCTTCTATTAATTTTAGTAATGAGGATTACATTCGGGTTAGTAACTATATTGGTGTTGTTGCTCCTAAATTTGGCGTAACGGGCAATATTGGTATGTTCGGTCCTATTGACAGTGAAGAACCAAATAGCGATGACCCGGAATATCGTGCAGCTGCAATTGTTGGTCACCTGGGTTTTCCTCTTCATCATGCTTACTATGGACCATTTTTCACAAACTGCAACGATGAAGTACTGAATGGTGATAAAACGGAAGTTTTTACACTACCTTATGAACCTGCAGGTGTCGAGTTGTTCTGGTCTGTTACGCGTTACAGTGCATTAACCAGAAATACAATACCTGGTAAAAATGATCTGTTTAATGCATATTACACCGAACCGGATGAAAATGGGAATATAACAATTACATTTAGCGTGGAAGATCCAAAAAATGGCACCTATTGGATGCCTGTGAATGCTGGAGAGCCTTATTATTTTGTGGTTCGTTACTATAAACCGGATGTTAATAATCTTCCAAAGAAACCTTGTAATTAGCTAACAAAACAATAAGCAAAAGAAGCTAAATAATAATCATCATAATTGATTTTGAAAAGCAGCTCTTATGGGCTGCTTTTTAAATTTACTAAAATTTGCAAATGAACTCATGCTCTTCGGGATTTGAAATCCGGATGAGCAGTGATAAAAAATACTTTAACTTTGTTCTGAGAAATCGGAAAACATTGATTACATGAACCAACTCTATTTTGGGGATAACCTGGATATTCTTAAAGATTTATACGCCAAGCACCCGGAAGGATATATTGATCTTATCTATATTGATCCCCCGTTTAATTCAAAGCGTAATTACAATGTGCTTTTTGAAGATATTGAAATGGAGGATACCAAAGCACAAAAAGAAGCCTTCGCCGATACCTGGAGCAATGTATCGTATTATGATGCGCTTGAAGAATTAAAGGAGTCAGACCTCGATCTTCATACTTATATACATGCACTTGATAATATCCGTATTTCGAAAGGGGCCATAGCTTACCTTACCACAATGGCTATCCGGATTTATTATATGCATAAATTATTGAAGGATACGGGCAGTTTTTATTTGCATTGCGATCCGACCATGAGTCATTACCTGAAGATTATTTGTGATATTATTTACGGTGAAGGTAATTTCAGAAACGAAATTACTTGGCAAAGAACCAATGCTCATAGTGATTCAAAACAAGGCAGAAAAGCTTATGGAAATATTTCTGATTTAATTCTATTTTATTCTAAATCTACTACTAATACCTTTAATACTCAATATTTACCATATAGTAAAGAATATCTAAAAAAGTTTTATAAATATGAAGATGATAAGGGACGGTATTCCCTTGGTGATATAGCTGCTCCTGGTGGTTCGTCTAAAGGTAATCCATATTATGAGTTTTTGGGAATAAAAAGATATTGGAGGTTCTCAAAAAAAAGAATGGAAAAACTATATAATGAGGGGATGATCATTCAATTGAAAAAAGGAAATGTTCCGAGACAAAAAAGATACTTGGATACAAATAAGGGAATTGAGCTTCAAAATATTTGGACTGACATTAAACCTTTGCAGCACGCACATGCTGAAAAGATGGGCTATCCCACCCAAAAGCCATTGGCTTTAATGGAAAGGATCCTAAAAGTTAGTAGCAACGAAGGCGATGTAGTGGCGGATTTTTTCTGTGGTTGCGGTACCACCATTGCTGCGTCTGAAAAGCTAAACAGGAAATGGATCGGAGCCGACATTTCGCACCTGGCCATAAAACTAATTTCGAAAAGGTTAACGGACACTTATGGGTCAGAAATACGTAAAGAATTTGAAATATTCGGATTCCCAAAAGACATTGCTTCGGCTCATTCGCTGGCCAGTGATACCCGCAGTGGCCGCTTTAAATTTGAAGAATGGATCATCGAAGTGATGCTGCATGGCATTCTCAATCCACGAAAAACCGAAACCGGCTACGATGGATATTTTACGCTGGATGTGCAGGGAAAAAAGGATGTGGTTTTGGTTGAAGTTAAAAGCGGCAATGCATCTTTAACGCAATTAAATCACTTTATTAAAACAGTGGAAACAAAAGATGCCCATGCGGGTGTATTTGTTTGTTTTGAAGAACAAATAACAAGGGGAATGCTGGAATCTGCTAAAAAACAGGGGTACTACAGGAAGGAGTTTTTCCAGACAGGATATGATAAAATACAGGTATTGACGGTGGAAGACCTGATGGATGGGAAACTGGCCAACCTTCCTTCGTTTGATCAAAGTACTTTTGCCTCGTCTAAAAAAGTTGAGAAGGAAAATAAGGAGCAGGGGAGGTTGTTTGAGTGAAGAAATTCATACTCTTCAGGATAACAGTATATTTGTATGTGATAAAAGGAGTTGTAAGCCATACTAATTGAAAAATATGGAAGAAAAAATTGAAGAAATAATTAAAACCTTAGATCAAGAATTGATTGAAACAGGAAAAAATTATTTAACATTAGCACAAGCAAATAAGTCATTAAATATAAATGATATTTTTACACTTAAAGAAATAGAAGAAAAGACTTTCAAAAAA
This sequence comes from Bacteroidales bacterium, assembly GCA_030596605.1. GTDB lineage: Bacteria > Bacteroidota > Bacteroidia > Bacteroidales > JAADJA01 > JAADJA01. Next base: position 1,501 of record JAUVJI010000161.1, on the reverse strand, counting down.
TTATTAGAACAAGGAAAAATTCCTAACGCTATACAAACTGATACGAAACCAAGACAATGGAGAATATTTCCATCAAATGATTCGGTTAAGAATAAGATTAAAAAAACAAGGAGTACAAAAAAATCAGCTCAGAGCAACAACAACTTTGAATTACGAAATACATTTGATGTTAAAGGTGGATGCGCATCAAGTTCAGGGACTTCAGCAATAGGAATTGTAATTGGAATAATCTTATGTTTTACAGGAATAGGTGCAATTATCGGTGTTCCATTAATAATAGCTGCAATTATTCTTCCATTTTTAAATATCGGGAATTCAATGATACAAGGGTTTTGCCCTTATTGTGGATATGATGTATTTGCATTTAAAAGAGACCCAGGTGTAACATGTAAATCCTGCAAACAAAGAATATTAATAAGAGATGGTAATTTTTACAAATTAAATTAATTATGACTGATTTCAACAACCCTCAAGTAAAGCAAGTATCTGACTTTCTTCAAAATTATATGGAGAAAAATAATATAGATTCGTTGACTGCTGACCAATGTGCAGATTTGCTTGCAGAAAACAACATTTTACCAAACAACATAGGTCCAAAGCCAGGTTTTAATTTTCGACAAATGCTGAGAGATGGAAGAGATAAATTGATAGATTTAGTCGAAGGAGCATATCAAGAAAGGCCAAAAACAAAGTGGACTATTTATCGAGTGAAATAGAAAAGTACGGCTTATAACAGCACCTAATAGCACATGTCTGCATTTGGGTCATCAAGAAAAATGAGTAGTAAAATAAACATACGAGTAATCAATAAACATCCTGCAAGAGAACGGCTACGGGTCATATTTGCAAAACGTTAGCATTTATTTAGAGAGACACAATTACATTTCTACCGCAGTTGTGAGAGAATTGTATAATTTTGATTTCTTTCACAGTTGTGAGAGAATTTGAATAAACTGTAAAAATGAATATAAAAAAACTAAGCATAGCAAATCAAAAACCTAAAGTCTATGAAAAAGGAGATTCTGTTATGTGGACAGATGAACACATTTCAAAACAGCTTTTGGGTTTTCATTTGAATCCAGAGATTGATGCTGCGAGCCGAATACCAGACAGTATATATAACACTATTGAATTTATACTGAAATGCTGTAATAAACCCCAAATGAATATACTCGACTTAGGTTGTGGCCCAGGAATTTATTCGGAAATACTTAGTAAAAAGGGACATAATCTTATAGGAGTAGATTTTTCGAAAAACTCAATATCTTACGCAAAAACTCAAGCTATAAAGAAAAGCCTTAACATTAATTATGTATGTAAAGATTATCTTGAATTAGATTATGAAAATCAATTTGACCTTGTAATACTTATTTATACTGACTTTGGGGTTTTGTTACCTACAGAAAGAAAAATATTGCTCGAAAATATTTATAAATCCCTGAAACCAAATGGATCTTTTGTTTTTGATGTGCTTAATGATAGGAATTTTGAGCAATTATTT
>JAUVJI010000098.1 GCA_030596605.1 Bacteroidales bacterium | reverse complement strand
TTGCTGAAAATTTGGGACATAATAAATATTTTAATTTATTGAAGGATTTTTTTGCCGACATTACCGATGCCATTATTTACAGCAAAGGTGATATCTATCAGTATGTTGGCGATGAGGTGGTGGTTTCTTGGAAAATACATAATGGTTTGAAAAACAATAATTGTCTGAACTGCTTTTTCGAAGCAAGAAAGGAAGTAGAGAAACAAGCGTCAAAATATTTAGAGAGTTATTCCATTGTCCCTCAATTTAAAGCTGGGATGCATTTGGGGACAGCAACGGTTGGAGAAATTGGTGTACTGAAAAAAGAAATTGCTTTTTCGGGAGATGTATTAAATACAACTTCCAGGATACAAAATGAATGCAATAAGTATAATACGGATCTATTGATTTCAGAAGATTTATTAAATAAGTTGGATATTGAGAGTACCTTTGTTATCAAGAAAATCGGAGACATCGAACTGAGAGGAAAGAAAACTAAAACACGACTTTATTCTATTCAGGAGAATCACAATACTGAAAATGCTTAAAAAACAAACAATCATATTGCTGATATTATTCTTATTTAATTTCACAGTTTTCTCACAGGATAGTAATAAATATTTTCTATTCGAACATACCGGTTATGATTTTCCATATCAATTGGCCGAACCCGATAAATCCTGGGAACTTCCCAAAAAGCTGGTGGAAATTTCAGGTATAAGTTATATAGATAAAAACAGGCTTGCTTGTGTTCAGGATGAAAAGGGAAATATTTATATTTTCAATTTAAAAGCTGGGGAAGTTGAACAGAAAGTAGATTTTGGCGATGATGGTGACTATGAAGGTATTGAAATAATTGAAAATGACGCATGGGTATTAAAAAGTAATGGAACTTTATATGAAGTGAAAGATTATTTGAAAGAGGCAGAACCCCATGTAAAAAAATATACAACAGCCTTATCAGGTAAGAATGATGCAGAGGGTCTGGCATATGATCCCCATAACAATCAACTTCTTATAGCATGTAAAGGACATCCGTTTATAGATGAGAAAAAAGGGAAAGAGTTTAAAGCCGTCTACAGTTTCAACCTTAAAACCAAACTGATTGATTTAAAGCCATTTTTATTGATCGAAATGGATACGGTTAAATATTATAAAAATTACAATACCATGACTCAGCTTGGCGTTGAGTTGCTGGCTTATTTCGATTCATCCAAAGGAGATGTTTCTTTTCAACCTTCAGGAATAGCCATTCACCCCATTTCAGGAAATATATACATTCTGGGATCTGTGGGTAATCTTATAATGATTTTTAACCGGTCAGGGGTTATGATGGCTATGGTAAAATTGAGGTCGAAGTACTATCCACAGCCGGAAGGAATTTGTTTCAGCCCAAATGGAACACTTTATATTGCAAATGAAGGAGATGGAGATAAAGGTACAATTTTAAAGTTTAAACTAAAATTTGAATAAAGATATGAATTGATATGAGAATCTTCTTTCATAAAATTATTTTCATAAATATATTATTCGTTTTTGTTCTTAATACGGCAGCACAAAAAATATATTATTCCCCGGGAAATGAAAACCATAAACTTATTAATCCTGAAGATTCTACCGAATTATTATATACCGTTTACCTACTGGGTGATATCAAATACCCGCTGCCTGACAGTGAAAATTTAAAACTGCTCAAGAATCATATTTCAAATGAAGGAAATCAAAGTGCGGTGATTTTTTTAGGTGATATCCTGTTGCCACTTGGATTACCTGATTCAGCTGATAAAAGCTTCAATGAAGCTGAACAAAATCTGAAACATATTCTAAATACACTTGATTCTTTTGATGGGAAGGTTGTTTTTTTACCCGGAAATCATGATTGGGCTCGTGGCCGACAACAAGGCTGGGAATCAGTTAAAAATCAAGAAAAATATATTGAGCAATACCTCGATCGCGGAAATGTGTTTTTGCCTGACCTTGGTTGTCCTGGCCCAGTAGAAGTTGAATTATCACAAGATATCACATTGATAATTTTCGATTCACAATGGTGGTTTCATAAAAATGTAAAACCCGGATTGGATGGAGAATGTGGATTTGTTGAAGAAACTGAACTATTCATTCAAATTGAAGATGCCCTGCGTAGAAACAGGGATAAAAAAGTCATTTTTGCAGCCCATCATCCCTTATTCAGCGTTGGTAAACATGGAGGTCATTTTCCGGCTTCATACTTTTTATTTCCTTTGCTGGAGTTTAATAACTGGATGTACTTTCCACTGCCTGGTTTTATTTATACCGCTTATCGAAAATATCTTGGGAATATTCAGGACCTTGCTCATCCCGAATATAAAATATTCAAAGAAACATTATTGGAAATTTTCCAGGAATATCCTAATGTAATTTATGCAGCCGGCCACGAGCACAATCTTCAATATTTTACAAAAGACAGTTTACATCATATTGTAAGTGGTGGCGGAGGCGAAGGGACGTACATCGCACGAAAAAAGAAAAAGACAGATTTTGCCTTTCAAAGTACCGGATTTAACAAGTTATACTTTTATTCAAATGGCAATGTTTGGATGGAATTTATAAGTCCGGATAGTACATCAAACGGTGAAATTGTTTACAGCAAAAAGTTATTTAACAAACCTGTATTTGATCCTGAAAAAAAAGAGGCCGTATTACGAAGTCTTGATTTTTCGGATAGTGTAGTTCAGGTAAAGATCAGTGAAATATATACAAAGGGAAAAGTTCACAGATTCTGGATGGGTGATAATTATCGAAATATCTGGAACGCTACGGTAGAGTTACCTGTGTTTGATATTGGGAGTGAAAAGGGCGGTTTGTCAATCATCAAAAGAGGTGGGGGCCAGCAAACCAGGTCTATCCGTATGGAAGATAAAAACGGCAAGCAGTATGTTCTGCGATCGGTAAATAAATATGCAGAAAAGGTATTGGGTGAAAATTTTCAGAATACAATAGCTGTTGATGCAGTACAGGATGGCATTTCCGCCTCCCACCCATTTTCAGCAATTACAATTCCTTTATTGGCAGATGCGGCAGGAGTTATGCATACCAATCCAAAAATAGTCTGGGTACCGGATGATCCACGTCTTGGAATATACCGTGAAGATTTAGCTAATGGTGTGTATCTGTTTGAAGAACGACCAGCAGGAAACAGGGATGATGTGGAAAGTTTTGGGCGATCAGAAAAAATCGTTAGTACAGCTAAAGTAATTGATAAAACACAGGATGACCATGATCATCAGGTTGACCAAAAAGCCGTTGTCCGTGCCCGCTTGTTCGACATGCTTATCAACGACTGGGACCGTCATGATGACCAATGGCGCTGGGCATCATTTAAACAGGATAAGAAAACAACCTATCGTCCCATTCCCCGTGATCGCGACCAGGTATATTTTCTAAATGAAGGAGTTGCTATGTGGCTTGCTAGTCGCAACTGGGCCATGCGCAAATTCCAGGGTTTTGATTATTCTATTAAAGATGTTAAAGGATTGGGGTATAATGGCCGATATTTTGACAGGTCATTCATGCCTGAGCCGGAACTGGACGACTGGATAACAATTGCTAATGACATTCAAAATGATGTGAGCGATACAGTTATTCATAAAGCAATACAGACTTTGCCAAAAAACATCTATGATTTATCCGGTATAGAGATTGAAAACAAATTAAAGTCAAGGAGGGATCTTCTCCATAACTACGCCGAAGAATATTATCGTTTTCTTTCAAAAAATGTGGATGTGGTAGGAACAAAAGAGCGGGAACTTTTTGATGTAAAACGGGAGGAAAATGGAAATACCCAGGTTACAGTTTATGCGTTAAGCAATAAGAAAGGCAAGATCAAAGAACAACTTTATACTCGGGAGTTTAAATATAATGAAACAAAGGAAATCAGGTTATATGGGCTAAAGGGTAAAGATTCTTTTAAGGTGACTGGAACCGGTAAAAAAGGTATTAAAGTACGGATAAGTGGGGGGAAAGGAAATGATTCTATAATTGATGAATCAAAAGTTCTCGGATTTGGGAAAAAAACCATTGTGTACGATCGGAAGGATAAAGATAATAAGATTGTTAAGAGTAGTGAAACCCGTCTTCACTTATCCAAAAACAAATCGGTAAATTTTTACAATCGCAAACAATTTAAGTACAACAAAACGATACCATTGCTTTTACTTGGCTATAACATTGACGATGGTATATTTCTGGGGGGTGGGGCTATAATCAAAAGATATAATTTCAGAGACTCGACCATACATAAAATACAAGGAAACCTTGCCTTTCAAACCGGAGCATTTGCTATCAGTTATGACGGACTGTTTACTTCCATTTCGCAAACTTTTGATTTAACATTAGAAGCGAATGTAAGTGTTCCCCGGAATGTCGATAATTTTTATGGATTGGGGAATGAAACCCAAAAGATAACAAATGACAAAAAATATTACCGTGTCCGGTATGAATATGCCTGGTTTAATCCCATGCTAAAACAAACTATAAGCAATAATTTTTACTATTCTTTTGGGGCATTTTACCAGTATTTTAAGGTGACTGACACCGCTGACAGGTTTATAGGAGAGATTTATCCTCAATTACTCGACTCATCAGCCTATCTCACACATCACTACACAGGAATTAATGCGATGTACAGGCTGGATACAAGGAGTGATAAAGTATTACCAAAAAGAGGCATTGTATGGGAAACGGAGGCTTTGGGATTCTATAGCATTAGAGAAGAAGGAAAAAACTTCATTAAGATTCGCTCCGATTTAAGTTTTTACCTGAGTTTCAGGAAAGATCCAAGAGTAGTATTTGTTTTCCGGTTTGGGGGGGCAACTAATATTGGAGACTACGAATTTTATCATGCGAATTATTTAGGAGGGAAAACGAATTTAAGAGGATTCAGAAGCAATCGTTTTGCAGGTGATCATTCATTTTACCAGAACACAGAGATTCGATTCAAATTACTGAATATTAAAAGTTATGTGTTTAATGGGCAAACAGGCATTTTGCTATTTAATGATATAGGCCGTGTCTGGGTTAATGGTGAAAATTCCAGCAGATGGCATGATGGTTATGGTATAGGAATATGGCTAACACCGTTTGATTTTACAGCATTGACATTAACCTATAACAGGTCATACGAAGAAAGTTTAATAACTTTTACATTTAAGTTTTTGTTTTAATTACTTTTATGTGATAATAATTTAGTGGGATTTAGTGTATTTGTGCTTTAGTGGCGAAAAAACGAAGAACTCTTGCCACAAAAACAGCAAGGCACAATACCTCATAAAATAAAAATTAAATTACAATAACAATGAATAAAATAAATGCTGATTTGGTTCAGGAAGCTGGTAATTATATAACCAAACTTTTAGCTGATAAATTAGCTGATAGTTATGAATATCACTCTATTGATCATGTCAGGTACGTGGTTGACAGCTCTGAGTTTATAGGAAAGAAAAGTGGATTGAGCGAAGATGAAATAAACATAGTAAAATTTTGTGCCTGGTTCCACGATATAGGTTTTGTTATTACTCCTGAAAATAATGAAGAAGAAAGTGCCAAAATCGCTGCTGAATTTTTAACTTCAAAAGGCATTGACGATACAATAATAACCCAGGTGAAAAATTGCATTCTGGCCACCTGTATACCTCAACAGCCAAAAGATCTTATTTCCCAGGTCCTTTGCGATGCAGACCTCAAACATCTTTCAGAAGATGACTATTTCAGACGGATTGAAAAACTGCGGAAAGAAATGATCTTTATTTCAGGTGAGAAAATAAGTAAGCGCAAATTTCATACAATGTCCGTAAAGTTTTTTCAGAGACATGAATATCATACCGATTTTGCAAAAAAAGAACTTCAACCAAAAAAAGAGAAGAATTTACAACTGTTACAAAAAGAAATATATATGTTAGAACAACAAAAAGAGAAAAAGTTTCTCGAAACAAAACAAAAGAAAGCCAAACCAAAAGGCTATTCACGCGGTGTGGAATCAATGTTCAGGCTTACGGCCCGGAATCAAATTAGCCTGAGTTCCATCGCCGATAACAAATCGAATATATTGATATCGGTGAATGCCATCATCATGTCCATTACAATGACCGTGCTGGTAACACGTTTCGAAGAAATCCCGAACATTATTTTACCAACACTAATATTCCTGGTATTTTGTTTGATAACAATTGTATTTGCTATTCTATCCACCCGGCCAAACATTTCATCCGGAAAATTTACCAAAGAAGACATTAAACAAAATAAAGTGAATTTGCTGTTCTTCGGCAACTTTTACAACATGGAACTCGATGATTATGAATGGGCCATTGGTGAACTGATGAAAAATGACGATAATCTATATTCAACGATGATTAAGGATCAGCATTCGCTTGGAAAAGTACTTGCAAAAAAATATAAACTTTTGCGAATAGCTTATAATGTATTTATGATTGGCATTATCATTTCAGTACTTGCATTTGTATTCGCTTTTATTAACGTTTAAAAAAGAATGATTGTCCAAAGGACTCCTATGGAGAATGTTTGAATGATAGAATGCTTGAATAAAAGGATGAATCAATCATTTTTGAAAATTATGAGAACAACTTTAAATATTTATTGTACAGAAAATATTCAATAAAAATCATTCATGCATTCACACATTAACACATTTAATCATTAATGAATCATGATAACACAATCTGAGAGACTAACCGCCATCAATCAGCAAATCGAAAAAATAATTGAAAAAATCAGGGAAATTGAAAACACCTATGCTGAAGAAATTGAAGATGTGCATCCTGTTTATCGGAAAAGCGCATTAAACCTCGTGCATTATCTTGGTTTAAGAAGCTTTGATATTGATCATTTGCAAGATCAGTTAAGAGATATTGGATTGCCAAGCTTGTCGAATGTGGAAGCTCATGTAATGAAAAGCCTTCTCACGCTAAGTTCCATCCTTAATCATTTACTCGGTAATCCTGTCAGAGAAAAAAGAAAGGGAATAATTTCAATAAAAAAGAGTAAAAAAATACTCAATCGGAATACAAAACTTTTATTTGGATATAAATCGAAAAAGAGACGAACAAGGATCATGGTTACACTTCCCGGCTCGGCAGGGGATGATTATATGTTTGTCAATCATTTGATGAATCTCGGTATGAACAGCGCCCGGATTAATTGTGCTCATGATAATCCGGTCACCTGGGGAAAAATGATCGGTAATATTCGGAAATCCAGTGATACACTTGCAAAAAGCTGTAAAGCTATGATGGATTTGGGTGGGCCTAAACTTAGGAGCGGTTCTATGCAGCCTGGGCCAAAAATAATTCACATCAAACTGGAAAAAGATGTGATGGGGAAGGTTGTTAATCCGGCTAAAATCTGGATTGCCCCACCGGATATTCCCCCTCCTGATGACACTGCAAATGCACATATTCCGGTTAGTGAAGAATGGTTTAAAAACATAAAAAGAGGAGACAGCATTCAGCTGATAGACACACGGGATAAAAAGATTAAATTTATTATTGATGGTAGAAAAGGTAATGGCAGATGGGGATTCTGTTTCAGCTCTGCATATATTTCGTCAGGAGCTGAATTGAAATTGTTTAAACCTGATAATACGGAGAAGTTGGCACATCAGGTTGGTGAATTGCTACCACTGCAACAATACATAAGCCTTAAGATAAATGATTTTCTGATTTTGCACAAAGATCCGAAACCTGGTGAACCTGCTCAATATGATGAAAATGGAAAGCTCCTGCAGAATGCACACATTTCCTGTACACTCCCCGAAATATTTAAAGATGTTGAAAAGGGTGAACCAGTCTTTTTTGATGATGGTAAGATTGAAGGAGTCATCGAAGATGTAAACGAGGATGAATTATTGATTAAGATTACATACGCAAAAGATGCCGGCAGTAAACTAAAACCTGACAAAGGGATTAACTTGCCGGATAGCGATTTGAAAGTAAGCGGCTTAACCGAAAAAGACAAAAAGGATATGGAATTTGTTGCAGTTAATGCTGATACTGTGAACTTCTCATTTGTAAATGATGAGAATGATGTGCAACAATTGATGGATGAATTAAGCAAGTATGAAACAACAATTGGTATAATTTTAAAAATTGAAACTCAAAAAGGATTTAAGAATTTACCCCGCATACTTTTAAAAGCAATGCAAACTTTCCCAATTGGAGTGATGATAGCCCGTGGGGACCTGGCAATCGAAACAGGCTGGAAAAATTTTGCCAGCATTCAGGAAGAGATTTTACGGATTTGTGAAGCAGCCCACATACCTGATGTTTGGGCAACACAGGTATTGGAAAACCTGGCGAAAAAAGGGGTTCCTTCACGTGCTGAAATAACAGATGCAGCCATGGCTCAACGTGCTGAATGTGTGATGTTAAATAAAGGTGTGTATATTGAAAAAGCAGTTAAAATGCTTGATAAGATTTTAAGACGAATGCAGCGTTTTCAGAAAAAAAAGGAAACAATACTTCCAAAACTGGATGATGCTGATAAATTGTATTTGTCTCATGATAAATTCAATATCTAACCAAGAATTTGTGAAAAGAGGATTTTTTTAGCTCGTTATGATATGTTACGTGAAACACTACCCCTTGAACTGTTTTCATATGTAGGGCTTAATTATGTCGATGCTTTGATAAGACCAAAAGTTACCTATGATTTCAGCGACAGTTTCTCAGTATTACTTGGATCAAATATTTTCGTTGGCGATGAAAGAGGAATGTTTGGACGTTATGACGATAATTCAATGATTTATACAAAAATTAAGTATAGTTTCTGATAAGTTTTAATTTTTTATGGCGACAAAGCAAGTTTTTGTATATTGTTGTGTCTATTAAACAAAACAAATGTATTCAATACAATTTTGAGTGTTAAATGTCAGATTCTGGGTTGATAGATAGGATTAAAAAAGGTGATCAGCAAGCATTTAAATTGCTTTTTGATAAATACCATGTAAAGGTATTTAATACGTGTATGGGTTTTCTGCATAATAAAAGTGATGCAGACGATATTACCCAGGAGGTTTTTATTGAAGTCTATAAATCCATTAATAAGTTTCGGGGAGATTCTAAATTCTCAACATGGATATACCGAATTGCCGTTAACAAATCACTTAATCATATCCGGGATAATAAAAGATCAAACTGGCTTAAAAATATTGAAACTTTAATTGCCGGAACAAAAAACAATGAGGTTGAAATTAAAGATACTTTAGGTACTGATCCTGAAATTATTTTTGAAAATACAGAAAAAGCTGATATGTTGCATCGTGCAATTGACTCACTACCCAAGAATCAAAAAATAGCTTTCACATTAAATAAATACGAAGACCTTTCCTATAAGCAGATATCTGAAGTCATGGATATTTCTTTATCATCAGTTGAATCATTGATTCACAGGGCAAAAATGAACCTCCAGAAAAAGTTATTGAATTATTATAAATAAATTAATACATCACCGCAAGTTTTTAAATCTGTTGGTGTCAAAATCTCAAAACAAGCAAAAATGAATTGCAAAGAAGTAAATAAAAATCTGATCTTTTCTATCGAGGGGGAATTGCAACCTCAAAAAGAAATGGAACTGCTGGAACATCTTATGGATTGCCACGATTGTAATGTTTTGTTCATGAATCTTAAAGAAACAATGGCAACTATTGCCCAGGAAAAAGCAACATTACCAAATCCATTCCTATTTACCCGTATTCAAGAAAAGATAAGCAATTTAGAAGAACCCCGGAAAATATTTCATTTAAAACTGGATTTCATAAAGATATTACAACCTGTAACACTATCATTTTTACTTTTAATGGGTGTGATTTTTGGAATATCACTAGGCAATTCATTTCAATATCAAACACTCGGACAATCAATGGTTTATCAATCAGATGAATTTTATTTGAATGATCTTCAACAGGAAACAATTGAATCTTTTTTATTAACTGAAGAATAAGCCAAACACAATGAATTATTTTAAGAAAAATAAAATATCAACCTGGATAATAATCATCTTACTGGCAACAAATGTTTCAACTATTGCCACAATACTGGTCAATAAATACCAGAATAAACAAGCAAGTCAAAATTCTGTAGAAATAGTTATCCCAGATAATGGCTTAGGCAGGTTTTTTAGGGATGAACTGGATTTGACAAGAGACCAGCACCAGCAATTCAGGTTGTTCAGGCACAATTACCATTTAAATGCAAGTAAGATTGCTAATCAGTTGAAAGATGAAAGATCCCAAATGCTAAATGAACTTTCATCTGAAAATTCTGATACAAACAATTTACACCAAATTGCAGATGAAGTAGGAGAACTTCACAGGGAGCTAAAACATCTCACTTTTGAATATTACCTAAATCTGAAAAACATATGCACCGAAAACCAACGCATGAAGTTGTTCAACATTTTTAATTCAATGCAAAATTCCAAATGGGAATTAAAATTCAGGAGGGATAGTTCAGATGTTCGTAGGCCGGGTTACCGACAATTTAAAAATCAATAATATTTTAAATCATAATAGTAATAACTTTAAAACTTAGTAAAATGAAAACAATTAAAATGAAAACAAACTTAGTATTGGTAGCTTTTTTGCTGCTTAGTTTGAATTTTAGCGCAGTGGCCCAGCAGGGTTATGGCAGAGGAAACGGATGGGGATGGCAAAGTGGAAATTTTTGTGAAAATATTCCTGATTTGACTGAGGATCAAGATAGTCAGATTCAAACATTAAGAACAGCACACTTGAAAGAAATGCAAAACTTCAGAAATGACCTTGATGAAAAAAGAGCCAGGATGCAAACTTTACAAACTACTGATAATGTAAACATGGATGAGATTAACAACATTATTGAAGAAATGGGTACCATAAGAACCAATAGGCAGAAAAGTGCAGTGGCCCATCGTATGGATGTTCGTAATCTATTAACCGACGATCAAAAGGTTTATTTCGACAGCCGTGCGGGTAAAAGGGGAGCTGGAATGGGCGGTAGATGTGGTTTCGGACAAGGCCGGGGAAATGGAAATGGGCAAGGCTGGGGCAGAGGCAGTGGTCGCAGATGGAATTACTAATCTGTATTATTCACAAAATTTCGCGTAATCCCGATAGTTATCGGGATTGCGCGAAATTTTAAATATATGAAAAATAAATTAATTCTTATTTGCTGTTTACTATTTCTATCTGTTTATAGCACAATAGCCCAACGTCCACAGGGAAATAATTCCGGTTCTATGCCTTCGGAAGGAATTATTTCCGGTAAAATTATTGATGCCGATTTAAACCATCCGGTAGAATATGCCAACATTGTTTTGTTCAGTAAAAGAGATTCCAGTATGATAACCGGAACTGTTACAAATATAGAAGGGGAATTTAAGCTTGAAAATCTTCCGTTTGGCAGGTGTTATTTAAGAGTAGGTTTTATCGGATACAAAAAAACAATTATTAATGATATTATAATTAATCCCCGGCAAAAAACAACTGATCTCGGTACGATTAAAATCCGGCAATCTTCAGAAAATCTAAAGGAAGTAGAAATTTCAGCAGACCGTTCTCTGATAGAATATAAAATTGATAAAAAGGTGATCAATGTAAGTCAGGATATCAATTCAACCGGAGGATCTGCTATTGAAGCATTGGAAAATACTCCTTCGGTTAATGTTGATATTGAAGGAAATGTTAGTTTGCGAGGCAGTTCCAGTTTCACTGTTTTAATTGATGGCCGCCCCAGTGTGCTCGAAGGCGGTGATGCCCTGCAGCAAATACCGGCAAATACAATTGAGCAAATTGAAATAATTACAAATCCTTCTGCCAAATACGACCCTGACGGCATTGCAGGTATCATTAATGTTATCTTAAAAAAACAAAACAAACCCGGATTTAACGGTATTGTTAATGCTTCGGTAGCAACTGGTAATAAATACAGTTCGGATTTTTTATTGAATTACCGAACAGGTAAAATTAATCTCTTTGCAGGTATGGATTATTATAACCGCGAAATGACGGTAACCGGCAAATGGGAGCAACAAATATATTCAGAGGATACTACTGATTATTTGATGTCGGATATTGAACGTATTAAAATACCTATGGGATATAGTTTTAATGGAGGCATGGATTACTATTTTGATAAAAAATCTACTTTGTCATTTTTAGGAAAATACGGCTATTACAACTTTGAACGTAATTTGAATTCTAATCTTTATTCATATACATCCCCTATTTCATCCGACATATATTCCATTGCTAAGAGTTCGATGAAGCGTGAAGGAAACCATTATAACATTACATCTAATTATATTTATAAGTTTAATGACAAAGGCCATGAATTATCTGCAATGGCTTATTTTTCCGAAAGGAAAAGCGATGTTACTGAATATCTAAATGAATATATTACAAATAATGAATGGATAATTACTGATGATCAGGAAAGCATTAGAACAGAAGAAGATGGAAATTCATGGGATTTCAGAGTAAAAGCAGATTATTCAAAGCCGGTTTTTACTGAGGGGCGTATCGAAACTGGCTTACAAAGCCGGATGAATTATCAAAACAATAAATACAAAGATTATGAATTTGATGCAGTCCAGAATATTTGGGTCAATAATAATGAGGATAATAATGAGATGGATTTCACACGCAATATCCACTCGTTATATTTTATTTTTTCAGATAATATAAAAAAAATCCATTACCAATTGGGTTTGCGTGGTGAATACACATTCAGGAATATCGAAAATAAACAATCACCTGATGTTTATGAAATAAATCGTATTGATATGTTTCCTACAATACATATATCGCGTCAGTTCCCAAACGATCATCAACTTATGGCAAGTTACAGCCGCAGGATAAACCGTCCGAAAGGCAGGTATTTAGATCCGTTTCCCAACTATCTGAACTCATATACTACCAGGATAGGTAATCCCGGCCTGCAACCCGAATATATTGATTCTTATGAATTAGGTTATCAAAAAAGGTTTGGCTCATCATTTATTTCGGTTGAAGCATATTATCGTATCACTAATGATAAAATTACAATGGTCAGAACATTGGATGAAAATGATATTATGATTATCACATTTGAAAATTTGGATAAAGATTATGCTTTAGGAACGGAAATAATGGCAAATATCTCTGCAGCAAAATGGCTGCAAATTAATGCAAGTGTAAATTTTTATAATTACCGGCTCGAAGGTGAAATAATTAATGAAGACGTTAAACAAAACAGTAATAATTTTGATGGCAGATTAAATACTACCTTTAAATTTAACAAAGATACCCGTTTGCAAATTATAGGCAAATACAAAGGACCCTCAGTTACAGCTCAGGGAGAAAGGGAAGGTTTTTTTGCAGCAAACATTGCGTTTCGTAAAGATTTTTTTAAACACAATTTAACAACCACCTTAAAAGTTAGTGATATTTTCGGAACAATGAATTATGATTATATTACAACAGGTGAGGGATTTTATTCTTGTAATAATTTTAGAAGAGAATCTCAAATTGTTACATTAAGCCTAAGCTATCGAATTAACAATTACAAAAAGGAAAAACAAAGAGAAGAAAAAACGGATATTGATTTAGAAGAGGATTTTTAGATATTTATAAATCATATCAATAGGAATATAGTATTGACTATGATTCCCAAACTTTTCTGGGAGGAATAAAGTGGAAGTTTTAATGCAAAGTTGTTTTCTTTATTTATTAATCACTTTTAACACGATATCATTTTCCTTTACATTCAAATTATTTGCAATTACATAGCATTTCGCTTTCAATAAGAAAAATACCGAACGATCAACATTTGAGAGTCCTTCATAATTTCCCTGCCCCTTGCTGATGATCATATCGGCATTGTTAAACCTTTCCAAAAAGGCATCACTACATAAATTTAAAATAGTTCCTGGTGCCGAACTTCCTGATGATATTATTTCTGCAACTTCATCAAGTCCCGAACGAATTGCATCCTCAACAGTAACATCATTTATTACAGGCACATCCCGTACAACATATGTTACAGGTTTCCCCATTTCCTCAATCAGGATTTTATCAAAAACAGATTCCCCTGCATTATCGCCGAGGTAAAGAATTGATTTTGCTTTTTCAAGTTGATATATAAATTCTTTAAAATCAAAAATGGCAAACTCCTGAACAAGTATTTTTTCTACATCTTCAATAATATTGAACTCCTTGCCCACCCCAAAATCAATGACATTCCCTGCGATGGCTATGCGGATAGCAGTTAGAAGTCTGTTGCTGGAATTTTTTATCGCTTGTTTAAGTTTTGGATACAGGGCCAGTGCTTCATTAATATTTGATTCCTTGATCTTTTTATACGGATCTTCAACACCCGTTATTTTCCTGACTTTTTGGTAAATCAAATCACCGGTTTCGGGGGGTGTGTTGTCCATGGGAATGTCCTTTATCATGCACCCAACACTATCGAGCAATTCTTTGATCTTTTTTTCATCCTTTGTTGCCATTCGCCCGGCACGTAAAGCCTGGCTCATAAAACAAGGTAAACAATCAAGATAAGTTTTCATCTGTTTCTCCGTTGATTTAGTATCTTTTGAGACAAATTCATATTTTAAATTGTCTAACAAATATATAAATAGTTTGTGAAAGGGTACCCGGGTATTAATGATATCGAGCTGATAAAACTTGTTAAGGAAGGTGAGATGCCTGCTCTTACTGCCTTGATTTTGCGGTACGAAAAACAAGTTATAAAGACTGTTACCGGTATGCTAGGTAAATGTCAGGAGGTTGATGATATAAGCCAGGAAACATTTGTAAGGTTTTATCAGTCGCTGGATAATTTCAAATGTAAGTCAGGTGTTGGAACGTACATTACCCGGATAGCAATTAATCTTTCGTTAAACGAGATAAAAAGAAAAAAAAGAAAGAGTTTTCTGTTTTCTAAAAATGATGATGATAATATTTTACAAATACCGGATGCGAATTTATCTCAGCAATCAGAAAAAAATGACATAAAAGAAATTGTAAATAAAGCAGTGCAATTGTTGGAACCAAAATACAGAAGCGTAATCGTTTTAAAATTAATTGATGGATATTCAACAAAAGAAATTGCCGAAATTCTCGAAATTAAAAAAAGCTCTGTACTTACGCGGCTTTCGAGAGCACAGGAGAAACTAAGAGTAAAACTAAAAGCATTTTTGGAGGAATAATTATGGATAAAAAAATATACAGACTACTACTCAGGTCTTTAGATGATAAATTGTCAGATAGAAAGCAAAGGCGATTAAATAATTACTTGTCTGCTTCACCTGAATTACAAAAAGAAAAAAAAATTTCGTTAAAAATAAGAAATTCAATAAAAGAGCAGGAATGTAAACTATTTCCTTTTTTCGCTGAAAAGGTAATGAATAAAATTATTCAATTAAAGAAAAGGCAAAAGGAATATATGGATTTTGCCAATCTGTTTTTATTTACGTTTAAGAGAATCTCATTTTCCGGTTTTGCCATTTTTCTCATGTTACTTGCTGGTTTTTACCTATCAGAAGGTAGCCTGTCGTTCAATTTTTTAAATGAAAGTTTTGATTTTACTTATTTTTATTTACCGGCATTTTAATTTTGTAAATGTATAAATATTGCTGAATTTAATTGTGTTATATTAATATCGTTTTGAAGTCAGATTTAGTGAAATTTTGTGTTTTAGTGATTTTGTGGCTGTCCGGTATGTGCGGAATTGCCACTAAAGCACAAAGGCACTAAAAACCACAAAAAATAATAGATAATCATATATAAATACAATTATCAAATAGTCATAAAAATAACTTAACCTCATTTAAATATGAAAAAGAAAGTCGTATTAATCAGTATTGGCCTCTTGTTAACAGGTTTCATCCTTGGGCTGTTAGTAAGCGGTATAGTTATTCACTATAAATTGAAACATCTTCCTGAAAAGTTTACTCAGGAATTTATTCAAAGCCGGATGCTTCATCATATTGATCCTGATGATAAGCAGTTGAAAGCTATTGAACCTATCACTTAC
>JAUVJI010000191.1 GCA_030596605.1 Bacteroidales bacterium | reverse complement strand
TCGGCATTAGCTCCCACCAAATAACAACCATCCGGAACTCCAAAAAATTTTCGCGGGGAATAAACAGTATAAGTGCCTTGAATTGAAGGGTTGAAAAATGCAGCACTATTATCAATAATTACATTTGAAAATGAAGAACTTATTTTTTTGAGAAAACTATTTGATAGGATTCCAAAGTGATTTACAATAACAAATGCTGAGTTTGTTTCTTGTCGTTCAACTAAAGGTTCGTAGTTTTCAGAAATAAAATATTGAATAACCTCAAATCCTTTTCTCCTAAGGAAATTTTTAACTGTTGGACACAGATAATAGGGGATGTATACTTTTTGGCAATTCAATAAACGGCTCGCATGATAAATTCCAGCCCTTGCCATATTAAGTCTGGCTATATTCTTTTTTTCAAGAAAGTACTCTCCGGTGTTACGAAGGTCTAGTTCTATAAAACTTCCAATTTCCATTTATTCTATATTTTGGTGTTGCAGAACCTTTTCCCAGTTATAACCACAGTTCATTAGATAATCAATGATGCTTACATTGGGTTGAAACTCACCCCATAGTTGAGGGTATTCAAAAGGATTGAAAACAGAGTATCGGAGTTCTATGCCCTGTCCTGTAAAATGTTCCTTTTTCTGATATGCTTTGGCACCGGTTCCAGAATAATATATATTTCCTTCCAGGGCAGTACAAATATTTAATATTTTTTCCTCCTTTGAAGTTTGAATATTAAGTTCAGATGCTTTAATAAATTTGGTCTGAAATTCCAGTTTTTCAGCTATGAATTGAATAATTTTACAATTCATTGCAGCAATATTTGGATAATCAATCAGAATTAAATTTTGGTAATCGGTATATACTTCATTAAAGAATCTCGTCTTTCTGTAAAAATTTTCTATAGTTTTCAGGTGTTGCTTTTTCCAGTTCAATTCATTCCTTGTTTCAACGTCTATAATTTTATCCCCTAATTTTTGTTTAACAGGTATCTTTATGCGAAATGAACCTTGTGGAGTCTTTATATAATGGTAATTATGCATCCCTTTATTAGAAAATTGTGCGTCATCCAAAAAAACAAATATATCGGATTGGAAAATTTTATAAAAATAGCCTAGCCAGGGAATATAATTGGGTTGATGAATTGCAATAGTTTTATTCAAAGCTATAAATTTTATAATTTATTTTTTCTGTAAATATTATTTGTTCTAAAAAATGAAAGTAAAGAAATGAGAAAAAGTTTAAAGTCATAAGTTAATGAATAGTTTTTTACATATTCTACATCAATTGGAATATTAATATCCCAATCATGAACTTCACGGCATCTTACTTGTGCCAAGCCACTAATGCCAGGTTTTACTTTAAATCTCTGTATTTCAAACTCGCTATAATCCTCAAATCTTTTTGGGAAATAAGTAACAGGAGGCCGTGGCCCTATAAAACTCATATCTCCCTTAAGAATATTTATTATTTGGGGCAATTCATCAATACTGGTTTTTCGTATAAACCGCCCAACTTTAGTTATTCTTGGATCGTTTTCTAATAGCCTGTTATTTGAGTTTCTGATGTGGGTTACTGTCATTGAACGAAATTTATATACTTTGAATATTTTGCCATTACGGCCCAATCGGTCTTGTAAGAAAAATATAGGACCAGTTGAATCAAGTTTGATAGCTATGGCTGTTACCACAAGCAAGGGTGACAAAATTATTACTGCCATCAGGGCAATGATCCAATCTAAACATGGTTTAAGGAAAAATTTATACATGTTTGTGTATAATAATGATGGAAATGGAATTAGAATAATTTATTTATGTAAATCAATGTGAGATTCAGGCAGAAATCTTATAGCGTTGTCAGCATTAAAATCTTTTGAAGCTTTTAATGAATTTAATTGCATTGTGCTATGCAACTCATGATTATTAGCAATTTCAATAATATATTTTATTATTTCTGAAATATTATCAGGTTCAAAGGAGCCCCCACACTTATATTTTAAGACAAGTCTATCTACTTCTGAATCTTTAGCTGTCATACACAATAAAGGAGCACCAACCGATAAATAATTAAATAATTTGCTAGGGATGGCCAGCTTGGAAGCAGTTTTCCCCAGGCTAACTACTGCAAGGCTGGCCGATGAAAGAGAATAGGGTAAATCTTTTACAGGCTGCAATGGTAACAATAACACGTTTTCTAATTTGAGTAATGCCACCTTTTGTATGATTTGTTCTTTTTTTGCCCCATCACCAATAATTACAAAAACTATATCGTCTCTTTTTATTTCAGCAGCAATGTTAACTAGAATATCTACATCACCAGATAATCCAATATTCCCGGAATACAATACTATAAATTTGTCACTCAAATTGTGCTTAATTATAAAAGGGTTATCAACTGGTTTTATGGGTCTTAGAAACTTGTTATCGGTCCATATCGGGACTACTTTTATTTCCTTGTTTCCGGCATAACTTTCTAATACCTCTTTCATCCCTTCGGTTAATGTAAAAAGATATTCTGCCCTTGGATAAACCTTTTTATTTGCTTTTTTCCAAAAATGGATTATCATTGATTTTTTAGACAAAAAACCTAATTCTGAAAGAGCATCGGGATAAATATCAAAAATCAGAAGACTAAAGCTGTTTTTACAAAACAAAGGAATCAGAGGAGCAAAGGGTGGATTTGACACAATAAACAAATGACTACCCCTATGTTTGAACCATACCTTAAATATTATCTGTATAAATGCAATTAGCCATGTGTAAATTCTCATGGCGCTGTTGGAACGATTATATTTTATTATTTTGTCATATTTGATTTTTTGATTTAATGGTTTAGAACGTTGCACTAAACGTCCGGCTATCAGGCTGACCTCATATCCTGCCTCTGCATAAGCATTGGCAATATCTATCATGAGATAGCCGGAATCCTGGTTGATGATGGTGATTTTTTTATTCATTATGAAAGCATTGCTTCATAAAGTTTCAAATAGTCATTGTAGCGATCATCTTTATTGAACATTTGTTCTGCTCTGGTTTTGCACAAAGGAGCATAATGTTCTTTCCCATTTTCCAGAACCTTGTCAATGGCTTTTGCCAAACCATCAATATCGCCTTTGTTAACCACCATCCCGCTTTGTTCATCAATCGCTTCCGGGCTGCCACCGGTATTGTACGTAATTACCGGGCTGCCACAGGCGAGTGCTTCTATGTTTGTAGTCGGGAAATTGTCCACATAGGTTGGATTGATAAATACATTGCTTGCAGAATACAATTCCGCCAATTCATTTATGCTTTCAGTCCGTGCAATTCCTGTTACTCCTTCAGGTAAAACTTTCATTTGTTTTGTTGAAAGGCCAATCAATACAATCTCAATGTCTTTCGATAATGCTTGCCTTACTTGAATAAAATCCTGTAAACCTTTGCGCTTATCCCACTGACTGGCCACACCCAGAACTATTTTTTTATTGGACAGTTTCCATTTTTCTTTTATTTCAGTAGTATCCTGCCGGGAACTGAAATTATTTAAATCAATGCCATTATGAATGACCTTAACCTGATAATTCTTTAAAAATGAATTCTGAACATGCTCTGCCAACCATTTTGAAGGGGTTATAATCTGAAGTTTGTCAATTCCATTAAAAATTTCTTGTTTATCGTAAAAATTTCTTTTGGATTGATCCAGGCCCCAGCTTGCCGGATATCCCTTTTTGTTGGGGCAATGATTACATTCGGTTTGCCATTTAAAACAGTTCACCGCATCGAAATACGAACAATGCCCGGTAAAAGGCCAGCAATCGTGAAAGGTCCAGACTACAGGTTTTTGAAATTCTTTTAAAAAGTTAAATAATATTTCAACATTAAGGTAATACCCATGCACGTTATGCAAATGGACAATATCAGGATTAATTGTTTTAATATTTTCGACTAACTTACGGCTTGCTGTTTTTGAACCAAAACCATGACGGTCGAACAACCT
Organism: Bacteroidales bacterium; assembly: GCA_030596605.1. Lineage (GTDB taxonomy): Bacteria > Bacteroidota > Bacteroidia > Bacteroidales > JAADJA01 > JAADJA01. Next base: position 3,922 of record JAUVJI010000191.1, on the reverse strand, counting down.
GGTTTTTAAGCCATGCAGTTTTCTATCCCAGGCAGTACCTATGGCAATTACTTCTGACTTGCTGGGCCTGTTGGTATTGAAAGCAGCAATATAACTTTCGTGGCCATCCGCTATCAATACCATGCCAATGTCTTCGGCAATACGGCCGGTGCTGCCGGAATTAACAGTTGCATTTATCTGAAAGAGCTTCATTGTAAGATAAACTTTAAAAATTGTTTCCCTATCGATTCCACTGAGAATTTTTTAATACTCTCTTTGGCTTTTTTCGCCATTTTGTCTCTTAATGCTTCATCGTTGATGAGTTTTTGCAGTTTTCCCTGAAACATGACATCATCGAATACCGGCACCAGGTATCCGTTTTCACCATCAGTAATCATTTCAGATGGTCCGGCAATGCAATCATAAGCAATAACCGGGAGGCCTGAAGAAAGAGCTTCACCAACAACATTAGGGAAACCTTCAACACTTGAGGTAAAGGCAAAAATTTTACTTTTCAGGTAGTATTCTTCAACAGTTTTTTGTTCTCCTGTTAATTCTACTTTATTTTCCAAATCGAGATACCTGATCAACTGTCTCAGTTTATCAAAATTGTTTTCTTTTAATGCGTTACCACCAACAATCACTAGTTTCCATCCGGGCGCATTTAATTTTGAAAATAATTTGATGAGTTTATCGTGATGTTTGGTAGAAATTAACCTGCCGACAGATAAGACAATATTTTCTTTGGCCGGGGAATCATTTTTATATATGCGTCTGATAGGATTGCCTATTGCTACAACTTTCGATTTCGGAAACCTTTCAGAAATAATTTGATGAGCTTTAGCTGTTTGTACGATTATACCTGATGAGCGCCGGTACAATAAAGATCGAAATAGTTCCTGGGAAGGTTTGTATTTTCTGGTTGGGCTACCCCTGTCAGAAACAAAGACAGGATATGGAGTTTTTAGCAGTGCCAGTAAAACGAAATTATTCCATTGTGTGCCAAATGATAAAACAGTGGCAGGATTTATTTTTTTTATTGTTTGTCTTATATAATATAACCTTTTTAATGATTCCAAAATTCTTAAATTATTGTTGAATCCGGAATTAATTTTATGAATGGATACTTTTTTGTCAATGGTGTAAAAAATTTGTGGTGACTTCCCAAAAAGAACCAGATGAACTTCATTTTTTTCAACTAAAGAAAAATAATTGGCCAGCTCCGACATAACTCTTTCCATTCCACCAGCATTTAAGGAAGGAATAAGTAATGCAATTTTTGATTTGGGACTATTCATTTGTTATTGCTTCTTCAATTACTCTTTCAATATATTTTGTTGATCCTTCTTTCCTCTTATGAATTAATTCGTTTATTAACGTATAATTAAATTTTTCCAAATTTAGTTCATCCAATTTGTTATCACCTATTCTGTTGTTCAGGCCAAGATAATCCAGTAAATCAAGCATTCTAGAATTTACTTTCTGGTGGGTTCTTTTAAATAGATAAAACTTTTTGTTGAAAATTAAACTAAAAGCTATGCAGTGATAAGAATTTGTTAAACAGATTTCGCAATTTTTAATCAAACCTACAAATTCTTCAGGTCCGGCGTCCTTTATCTTTCTGTCGGCATACGACATAGGGTATAGGCTTTCAATTGCGTATATACTAAGGTTAAATAATTTGGCTAATTTTAAGGCTGCTTTTTTTATTACAGGATTATTTTCCTGATCATAAACAAAAATATATTTTTCATTTGCTTGAAATTTTGATAACTTCTCCCAATGACCTTTATCGAGAAGGAAAACCGGATCCATTACAACGCAACCATGCTCTATTCCCAGCGACTTTAAAATATTAATCCCGGTTTTTTCTCGTACGGATATAAAATCAAAAGTGATTAATCTATTTTTAACGAAATCGATGTATTCCCTGGCAATCTCAGAAACAGAAAAGCTTGCAGCGTAAGAGGCTTTTACTGCATCCTCTGGCACAAAATCAAGAAAAAATGAAGGATCCTTTCCATTCGGGGATTCGGTGTTCCATATCTGGTCACTTCCTGCGAAATAAATATCCGCAATCGGAGTATCTGTTTTTAATTCCTCAATTGACTGGTATTTTTTTGTGGTAACCCTCAGGTGTTCTTTTGTAAAAATATCAAACTTCTTTCTTCTGCGCTTTAAAGAGAGTCTTTTGGGAATCACATAGGAATAATACAAGAATTTTAACAAAACATTTTTGTTCCATTTTGCACCAATAGACCACAAATTATAAGATAAATAATCAGGCTTATAATTTATAATTTCTACATCATGCCCCAAACCCTGCAGGTATTTCATCAGGGCATATGCCTGCAATGAAGCTCCAGGATTATACACATCATGACAGGTTAATGTTTTAATCTTCATGTTTTTAATGCTTTAATTTTTATTTAACCAAAAATCTCAAGGATTTCCGATAGTTCTTTTCTTTTAGAAAATGGCACCTTAAACTCATTGGGAGGATAACCAATAGCCACAACAGCTATCACTCTTTCAGCAGGATTTAGTTTTAAAAGCTTTTTTATTCTTTTATCATAAAAGAATGGTTTTGACCAATTCAATGCGCAAGCTGCTATTTTATGATGATGTAAAGCATATAAAAGATTTTGAAGGAAAATACCACCATCAATGAACATCTGATTTCTTTCAACCTCTGATACAAATGAGTTGATATTGGACGTTACAAGAATAAGCTGATTGACCGTGTTTGCTGTTGCAATCATACCGCCTTGTATCTTGAGTACTTTTTGTGTTAAAACATGATCGTTAACTAGTTTTATTTTAACACTTTGCCGGTTGCAAACGGAGGGTGCATTTTTGGCAATTTTTACAACTTCCCTCATTTTTTCCAGTGATACCATTTCTCCGTTAAAATGCCTCACACTGTGGCGGGAATCTGAGAAAAGATCAAACTTTTCTGACGAATGCTGAAAATATTTATTTATGTCATAATTTATTATTCCCCCTACATTTTCATTGTAATAAGGCTTGAATAAATAATAATCAGATTCGGCAATAATTTCAGAAATATCAACTTTGTTTTCGCTATGAAAGTGATAATATTTAACTAACACAGAACATGCAGCAATGAACTGAGAGTTCGTAATATCATAATTTCTATTCAGCCAGATTTTCAGTAAATGAATTAGCTTATTGATTTTTATTACTCCAAATTTATATCTGATTTGTTCATTTATATGCCCTTTTTCAATACTGTGGTAATTATAGGTTATTTTTCCTTCTATTTTTTGTTGAGAATTAATTGTAAAAACACTGGAGTGTTTTATGAACCGGGTAGCGTCAAATGTATAATTAAGAGCCAATAATGTGATTTTTTTTAATAACATTTTTCAATTGTTAGAAGTTTTCCTATGAAAGAAATTGGTGTTTGAAGTCAGACAAATGCAAATTCTTAATAATATTTAACCGTAATATCGTTTTTTCACCAGCTCCACCATCCACCCATAAGGATTAAAACTTCCTTCATACCAGCTTAAATCTTTATCCCAGTGACCGGTGCAGGGGTCGTAGCCTTTCGGTGAAAAGCCATAGCTAATTTCTACTACCAATGGGTTTCCGTTTTGAAACACATAATCAAATGCCACACATTGTGTTTTTAACTTTTCTGCAAGGCCAAAGGAGAGTTTTATCGTGCTTTCATCAAAATGCTCCTTCTCATAAAGAATGGAACCACTACCCGAAGCCCGAAAATCATTTTCCCTGACCATGCGTTTTATGGCAAAGGCCCTATCACCGATCACAATCACCCTTATATCATGATCGTTATCCGGAATAAAATCCTGGAAATACACGTAGCCTCGTTCCTTTCCACTTATCCTTGAAAATTCTGTGGTATAGCCCAGCCGGATAATTCCTTTAACAACATTAATTAATGAGGCTTGCC
>JAUVJI010000180.1 GCA_030596605.1 Bacteroidales bacterium | reverse complement strand
GGTTCCGGTTTGAGCTGCACCTATTAAATCTTTTCCGTCAAGAATGACCGGAATTGCCTTTACCTGTATGGGAGTTGCGGTTTCAAATCCACTAGCCTCTATTCCTTCGAGTACTCGTGGGTCAAAATTAAATTCTTTGAATTTCAATTTAAAAGTAATTTATATATTTATAAAAATAACGAATATGCAAATGTAGGTGAAGTTATACTTAAAAACAACATCTGCACAATCATATCCATCTGCCATCCATTCAGATGAATAATTCAGCAAAGTCAGCAAAAGTAGTAAATTTTAGTAAGATAATACTCTTTGGATTTAGCCTCAGCCAATTGATCAAAATATCCTGACACCAATTGGTGTGTTTTTAAACACAAATAAATTCAGATTGTTCAATTATAGATTATTCCTCTATTCATAAGTTGATTATTGACTCTCGATAACTTTATACTCAATCAACACATCCACAATATCAAGGATTTCAGAAGTATTATTTATATCCACTCCTGAATTTTTAATAATGTCTGATATACTTTTAAACCCAGCACTTGGAAATGGTAAGTGATAAAGAAATTTCCCCTGTGGAATACTCAGGTTAAGCTTCCTTTCCTTCTGATCACGACCCTTCCCTCTCCAAATCACTACACTGCTGATGTATTGATTATTCCGTGATGTGGTAAATCGCGCACCTGCATTTTTCATTTCCCTGATCTCTAAAGCCAGTTTACCCTTAGGTTTACTCTGTATTTTAAAGATTTGATCAAGGTCGATATCCATTTTAAGACTTCTTGTATTTAAAGAATATCGGAAATATGGTCGTTTACTTTCTGTAGCTTCAGTTTTCTTCAAAATATCAATTGAAGCCATAGCCTCCAAAAAATCCTGCACTGTTTTAATATGCATACTCATCCTCGATGCCGCCTCAGATGCCGATATATCCTTATATGTAGCTAGCAATCTAAAAAGATCTTCAGCATAATCTTTCGAGATAAATAATCCTAATATGGCTGCTTTTTTAAAATCCATTTTCTTCTTTTATCGCTCTATTTTTAACCGCGAAGTCCGCTAAATATCGCAAAAGTTTTTTTTAGCGTTTCTTTGCGGTTTATCATTTTACTCTATAAAAGGGTTAAGTCGCAAATTATTAAGCCTGCTAATAATTAGTACGCCTTCACCACGTTTGAACATCTCAAAAAACTCAATAAACAGATTTCCCATCGAATTGCATAACTGATCGAATGAAAAATTATCATTGAATTTCAGATAATCACTTTTTGAAATAAACACATTCACACTACCATTACGGTCAATCGAAACCCATGATTCGTCTTCATATCCGCTTTTTAATCCGATTTTTTTCCAATAATTGCTTGTAAAGGAGTAAACAACATTTGTTTTGTCAACATAAGGAATGGCAATAAGATTTCTTCTGATAAAATCAGTAAATGCCTCTATTTCAAGATTGGTTGCTTCTATTGTTCCTGATGGAGAAGGGCGTTCAGTAAAACCATTCTCCACATCCGAAACCGGCATGGCAGAAAGTTCAAGTATCTCCCGTGTTCTCCATTTTACCTTTTTATTAGCTAAGATGTATATAATGATTACTGCTGCAAAAATTACCCCTACTGCTAATATGGGAAACTCAGCCTTGTTTTTATCCAAGCCAAAAAAAGCGAGATCAATAGCAAAAACAGTAATTATGAAAAATGCAAAAGCCATCCACAAAAAGGCAATATTCTTTGATCTGAAAAATAAATTTAATTGAATGATCATTACAATTAGCTCAACTATTGCAATAAATCCAAACATTACCTTTACTCCCGAAAGGACAAACAACAATAGCAAGACCGGACCGAGTCCCAATCCAATGATTATTTCAATACTCATTTCCGGTGGCCGAAGTTTTCTTATAAAATACATGGTTCGTCAATTTACAATTTATGTTTTTTTTCAATTATTAACAGAAAGTCAATTTTACGTGTAACTCCATAAATCTGGAATAAAGTTGTCTTTGCAATATTGGGTATTATGGAAACAACTTCCCCTTCCAGGCTATTTAAAAATTGCTCCAGTCTGGCCTGATCGTTGGCCATGTTGATTTCAAATCTGTGAACTTTGTATTTCATTTCTCCTCCTTTTGCATAAATGAATTTTTTAAATAATTGATCCCAGTCACATTGCCATCCGCATCCTTTTCAAACATCAATTCATTTTTGCTCCCTATATTCCAAATACCGGTTTTAACATCTTGTTGAATTTTGGATTCTGTTTTCATTATAGGATCTCTTAGTACCAAGCCTTTGTCTTTTACATAAACCAACATTTCAATATCGGCTGGAGCGAAATAATAAGTACCTGTGTAAGTGTTAGCAGCAATATCACTATTCATAGGGTCTTCATCACTTGTCTTGGGAATCGGGATTATTTCCTGCAATCTCATTTCAACAACTTTTCCTTGCTCATCTTTTATAAATTTAAAATTTATTTGCCGGCTGATTTGTGGATAAAACAAGCCATTCTCATCTGCATCATTTAAAGCCAATACCATTTTATTGGGAATATCCACAGCTAAACTTCCGTCCTGATACAAAATTTCAAAAACTGCATTTCTTTCGGGGTAAATATATTTACCAATATAATCCTGATATTTTTCAGGAATTGTATTATCCATATTTTCCTCAGCTCCATCTATTAACCGGTAATCAAGAATTTCCATCTCTTCTGGCTGAAAATTAGTCAATTCACCCAACCTGATATGTCCTGCATCCACAAAATCATATTCGAAAGCTGTAGCATCTACTGCAATCCAACCGGCATCTCCCATAAAAACTTCTGTCCATGCATGCTGGCCAAAACTCCCTCCATAATATGTTGAGTACATACAACCTATTGACAGCCGTGCCGGAATTCCAACCCCTCTACAGAAAGCAGCTAATAACCGTGAATGTGATCCACACTCACCCAACCTCGTATTGTAGGTATTAATGGCTGATGTTCCACCGGGTATTGCACCTTTTATATTTTCAGCAACCCATTTACTAAGACTTACAACAGCATCCCATGAGTTAGTTGCATCTTTTGTAATGTCTTTTGCTTCTGCCATCAAATCCGGGTGATTAGATTCAATCAGGTTTTCTGGTTCGATATATTTTTGCATTGAATCAGGCAGTGGATAATCAAAAGGAAATCCCGGGGCATTTGTTCCGTCGCAACGAATTGGCTCAATTTCAAACACACCTTCAATCATATTTTCGGTTACAGTACCGGTAAACGACTGACCAGGAAAATTAAGCGATTCCACCGTAATCCATTCTCCTTCACTTTTGATCTTTGCCTCTACTTTCATATATGTAAGTCCTTGAACGTTCGTGATGACTTTATTCACCTTTGCAAAGATCAGATCATCGTAATCAGCTGTTGTAATTCTCTTTTTAACCGAAGCATCAGCCAGATATATCGTTCTACCAGAGAATATTAATTTCACTGGAAATCCAGTTGAATTTTCTATCCAATATTTTATTTTGGTTCCCTTGCTTTTATCAAGTTCTTCAATTACCGTTGTAGAATAGGTATTGCCAGCCAACTCAATCTCTTCTAAACATATAAAAATATAAGTTTTATCAACAATTATTCCTTTATTGTCATCAAACACCTTATAGGGTTTTTCCTTTTCTTCTCCCTTTATAAAATCTTTTACCAAATGCTTAAACTCTATTGGCGAATCCAATATTACGCCTCCTGATAAATCAACCTCTTTAGGCTCCACATCCATATTGGAAGTAAAGTAAGCTATATCACCATTTACTTTTGTAGTTGAAAGCAGTGTTACAGCCCCATTGGAATAATTGCGTTCACAAAAGAAATATCTGCCTGTTTTAGGATCAATTTTATAGTCGTTTGTTATGGTAATATCAACATCCTGGCCTAAGACAGTTAACTTGAGAATAATTTCATCATTTACCTGCAACCATTCTTTTCCATCTTCTTTAACTAATTCTTTTGATGATTCAGAATAGCCACACATTACGCCGCCAATTTCTACACCATAATAGTAAATTTCAGAGTCAGTTTCTAGTGTTTGACCCATACCTGAACAACTCCAAAAAATAATGGATGCCAGAAGGATCATCTTGTTAATTTTGTTAGTAGCATTCATGATTTCTATTTTTTATTATTTAAACTGATTTTAATTCTATAACAATTCGATATTCATTACCATCTCTATAATATTCAATAAATTGCTTGAACATATTGATAAATGAGGCACAGAGCTGATCGAAACTAAGTTTGCTTCTATATTGCTTATAATCCTCTTTAGAAATATGAACAGAAATATTTCCATCCTTATCAAATGACACATAGCTAACCATATTCAATTGTGGGTCAACAAGGGGGCTTGTATTCATTGAAAAAGCATAGGCAATCGTTTCCTTACCGGCATCATATATCACGATTTCCTTCCCTGTTAAATACCTGGCCAAACCAAGAATTTCATTTCTGTCTGCATCTGTTTTTCCACCCGAGTAGGGCCTATTAGTATAACCGTTTGATACATCAAATACTTGTTGTGCAGCAAGCCTGAATAAATTTCGGGCATTAATTTCAAATTTGACAGCTTTGTTTATTCTAGGTCCTGTAATAAATATGATAATAATTAGTATAACAAAGTGGATAAAAAGAGTTACGGGAGAAAAGATAGTATTCATGTGTTCAGCAGCCTCGTAGTGCCAGGCACCCAAACCAAGTGCTAAGCCCAAAACAAGAAACTGGATGAGCCTAAGCTTCCGGTAGTAATAAGCACCAAAGAAAATGAGTGTCGCCCCCCATATCCATGCTGAGTAGTGGGTTTTGAAAAACTGGTCTTCGGCAATATAGCTTACAAAATAAATTATTCCCACTATCCAGAGATTTGTCCAGATCAGGCTCCATTTTATATTTGAATTGTTTTCCATTTTTTGTATTTTTAACCAGAAATATGCTAAGCATATAAGTAATTATTTGGCATTTCTTTACGCTTTTTGCGGTTTAATATTTATTTCATCGGGCTGTTTTTAATTCAGTAATAATCCTGTTTTCATTTCCATTTTTGTAATATTCAATAAATCTTACAAAACCCTTAGCCATTGTTTCACATAGCTGATCAAAATTAAATGTAGCTTTGTATTGATGATAATCCTGTTGAGATATTCGTACTGAGAGGTTGCCGTCCTGATCGATAGAAACATAACTTGCCTCGGTTGGCTCATTAACAGTATACACACTTCGGTTCATTGAGAAAACCAGATAAACCATAGAACTAACATGAAATGACCTTGCTATATATTTCCCATTGACAAACCTGGCAAATCCTTCCATGTCTTCTTTGCTAACTACTATTTTTCCTGCTGAATAGGGCCTTTCAGTAAAACCATTTGAAGTTTCGGTAATTAGTTCCGAGACGAGTTTAAAAAGCCTCCGTGCATTGGCTTCAAATCTCTCCTGGCCTGACAAAGTAGGCCATGTAAGAATAACAAGCAATACCACCAAAAGGGCATTAATAAAATAAATGATTTTAATAAAAGGAAAATCATAGGATAATACAAAAATTGCAAGGACACAACCAATACCAAATAGTAGTCCTATAACAACATTTACCCACAATCTGTATTTAAAGAGCTGGATAAATCCCATAACTATAAAAAACAGACCTGCTAATGTCATAGAAAAGGCTGGGATCAATAATAAATCATATCCGGAATTATTCAGATTCCATCGAATATAGATCTCAATCATACTAAATATATAAATCACAATCATTACAATTGGATATATCCGACCAAATGAACCTTTTAGTTTTGATTTGTATAACATTGTTTCTACGTTTATTATATACTTCACATTTTATGAACTTTACAAAAGTAGAACATTTCATATGCCTTTGTCAAGTTTTTTATGGAATTTATAATGATTCTAAATAAACATATTGCTGGCTTTTTATGTGTAGGCGAAGCTGAACAGCCTATCGTCTGGACATCCTGTCTACAAAAGTTTGAAAAACTCAGGCTTGTGAACATGATTCTGATGACACTACTTCTGTTAAAAAGCTTCTGACACATGAATTGGTTCACGTTTTTCATGGCCAGCATAATCCATCTCCAACATTTGACAGTATTAAAATCTATTTTCCAAACTCAAGAACAATCACAGATTTTGGTGGAAGAGAGAAGGCATCAATATAATTAATGGTTTCCCCGGTTATCACATTTACTGCATAGTTAAACTTTTTAAGGCACTCCTTAAACTTATCTGTATCCAAAGCCCTCACAGCATTGGAGCTATTATTCAGAGCTACCATTATGCAGTTTTCATCCTTATGTCTGAAATAAACATATACATCATCAGCCGGAACAAAATGTTTAAGCTCGCCAAAATGGACAGCCCCATTGCTTTTTCTCCACTCCAACAGATTCTGCAAAAAACCGAAAGCCTCATTTTGCTGTTTACTCCGACCCTCTTTTATAAAAGCAACGGTTTTGTCATCAGGCCAACCTCCAGGAAAATCTTTACGGATGAAACCATGACCATCTCCTGCATTTCCGGTCATCAAAATTTCGGTTCCGTAATATATCATCGGGATACCACGCATTGTCATCAATGTAGCCATCGCCATTTTCCATTTACTAAAATTTTCACCAAGCGAAGAATAAATCCTGTCAAGATCATGGTTGTCGCAAAAAATGAGATTTTCTTCCGGGGCAGCATAAAGGAAGTCCTGAGCAAGCACATAATAGATTTGCGCCAGACCTTCTGTCCATCCATCTCTTTCGTTAAAGGCTTTGCTCATAGCAAAATACATAGGAAAATCCGTCACAGAAGGAATTCCTGAATTATAACCATCGCGGTTTGGTGCATCCTTTTGAAAATATGCTGTAATAGATTCCTTTTGCTGCCAGGCTTCACCAACAACATTGAATTCAGGATATTCCTGAAAAACCCTGCTGCTCCATTCGGTTAAAAACTCTTTGTAGGAATATGGTTGTGTGTCAATACGTATACCGTCAATGCCGGAATACTCAATCCACCATACAGAGTTTTGGATAAGATAGTTTGCAAAAAGCTTATTTTTCTGGTTAAGATCAGCCATATGGTGGTCGAACCATCCTGTTAAAAATTTCTCACGATCATAATCGGATGCGTGAGGGTCCATAATTGTTGAACCTCTGAAATTAGAGCGGGTATATTCGGAAAATTGATGAATCCAGTCTTCAGAAGGCAAGTCCTTAATTAGCCAGTTATAGATGCTCGCATGATTAAAAATCATATCCATAATAACTTTAAGACCTTTTTCGTGACTACTTTTAACAAGATTGACATAATCTTCATTTGTTCCGAAGCGGGCATCAACATTGTAAAAATCGGTTATGGCATATCCGTGATAAGAGTATTCAGGATTATTATTTTCAAGAAGCGGATTCATCCAAATAGCAGATACCCCTAGGTCGGCAATATAATCCAAATGGGAAGAAATACCTTTTATATCACCACCATGTCTTCCGTCAGGATTATTTCTGTCGGCCTTTTCAAGCATTCCGGGCATATCGTCATTCGACGGATCACCATTTGCAAACCGGTCAGGCATAATTAAGTAAACAACATCGGTTTTATCAAATCCTTTTCTCTCCGCCGACCCCTCTTCACGTTCGAATATTTTATATTCATAGCTCGCAACATTTTTATCAGCATCCTTAAGAACAATATTGAAACTTCCGGAAACAACTTCTTTTCCAAATGTAAGATTGACAAATAAGTAATCTGGATTTTCAACACGGATTATTTCTCCGACAGTAATCCCCGGATAAATAATCTCTGGCTCCATTGAAGAAATCTCTTTCCCATAAATCATCAACTGAAGGTTAGGGCTTTCCATCCCTGCCCACCAAAATGGAGGCTCTACCCTGTCAATTTTCACATTCTGCGAAAAAAGTGATAGTTGAGCTAAAACGAATAAAATAAGCAGTTTGTATTTCATAGTGTTGTTATGCGTTATGCGTTATGTGTTATGCGTTATGCGTTATGCGTTATGCGTTATAAAAAGTGTTTAAAGATATAAAAAAATGTCAACCATTCTCACGTCTTGACTTTTAAACTCATCAGCTACTCCGGAATCTGACATTTATAAACCTTATTTTCTTTCTTTACACCCATTCCTGAGTTTGGCAGCCAGATGTCATTTTTATCCGCATTATCCACCTGAGAACTCATGTCAAAATCACTTGTAAAATAGCCAAAGCTTCCGGTAGCAACTTTCCAATAATTATTTTTATCCAAATCGTTAACAACACCGTCATTATTGGCATCACCGCCAACCATTCCCCAAACATCAGGGGCAATCTCCTTATAGC